>CP127384.1:2412424-2754905 GCA_030285985.1 Aquidulcibacter paucihalophilus | reverse complement strand
ACCAACCACCAATCACCGCCTTAACTCCCCGCAAACCACGCCCCTTCACCGCATCCCAACGGCCGTGTGCGACAGGGGAGGGGCTGCAGAAGCGGCGAGTTCACGACGGACGGCGTATGCGTTTCGACTTTTCCTCCGCCGGAGTCATGGCCCTGGCCGTGGCTTCCGCCCTGAGTACGGCCTGGTGGCTGAACCACGCCGATGCGCGCGGTCAGGCCCAGGCCGCCACGCCCGCACCCGCTCACGCCCCCGCCCATGGCGCTCCGGCCCAGGTGCTGAAGGCCGCCGACGGCCACTACTGGGCCGACGCGCAGATCAATGGCACGGCCGTGCGCGTCATGGTCGACACCGGCGCCAGCGTCGTGGTCCTGACCCCGGCCGACGCCGCCCGTCTGGGGCTGAGGCTCAAGGCCGGCGACTTCTCTGCCACAGTCATCACCGCCTCCGGCCCCGTCCCCGCCGCGACCGTCGCGCTTCAGGCCGTGGCCGTCGCGGGGGCCCGCGTCGAACAGGTCGAGGCCCTCGTCGTCCAGCGCGGCCTGCCGCACAGCCTGCTCGGCATGAGCTACCTCGGCCGCCTCTCCTCGTTCAGCGCGACGCCGGTGGGACTGACGCTGCGGCCCTGAAGGGTGATTGGTGTTTGGTGATTGGTGACTGGCAGTGGCGCGACCGGCGTGTCTCGATCAGGAGCCGGTGACCGATCCAGCAGCCACCAATCACCAACCACCAATCACCCCTACAGCGCCTTCCCCACCACCGCCGCCGCCGTCACCAGCAGCCACACGGCGAACGCCCGTCTCAGCACCGCCCGGTCGAGCGAGTGCGCCAGCTTCGCGCCCCAGGGTGCCACCGCCGTGGTCAGCACCGCCATCACGATCGCCCCGGGCACATTGACATAGCCCAGCGACAGCGGCGGCCGTCCGCCCGCGTCCCAGCCGAAGACGATGAACCCGAGGGTCGCCGCCGCGCCTATGGCCAGGCCGAAGCCCGAGGCCGTCGCCACCGCCTGATGGATCGGCCGCCCGCACAGGGTCATCATCATCCCGCCGAAGCTCCCGCCGCCGATCCCCATCATGGCCGACAGCCCGCCGATCACCGTTCCGGTCACGCGCCGGCCCCAGCCCTCCGGCAGGTCGCGCCTCAGCGTGACCCGCTCCGGCAGCAGCCCCATCTGCGCCGCCACCACCAGCAGGCAGACGCCATAGACGATGGCCAGCCCCTGCATCGAGGTGAAGCCGGCCACGCCCGCCCCGACCAGCGCCCCCGCCGCCACCCAGGGCGTCCAGGTCTTCAGCACCCCCTCATCCACCGCCCCGTGCGCCCGATGCGCCTTCAGCGACCGCCACGAGGTCGCGACGATGGTCAGCAGTGACGTCCCGATCGCCGTATGCAGGTTCCCCTCGCCGCCGATGCCGAGCACCTCGAACGCATAGAACACTGCCGGCACGATCACCGTCCCGCCCCCGACCCCGAACAGTCCGGCCACGAGCCCGCCCACCAGCCCGGCCGCGATCAGGGCGGTGAACAGGAGGATCAGGTCGGGGAGGGGCAGCATGGGCAGGCCTGACCTTCAGGAGGAGGACGGCGAACCGCCCGGGCCTCTGCGACAACGACCGGCCCGGTCTCTCCGGCACACGCATGTCCGGAAATGTACCAAACCGGACCAGCCCTCTGTCTCGTTATGAAGCTCATGAAATGTAAGACTTAATTGATCATGAACAGAGTCCTGACAGGCAGGGTTCACAACCTCTTACGATCGACAGATTAACGCGAGAAATTCTCCCGGGCGGCGAATTCCGGCACCGGAACGGGCCTTTCCTGGTGACCGAAACATGAAGAGGCGGGGGGGCGGGCCGCTGGTACGGTCGTTGCGGGTTCTCGTCTGCCGACTTCCCGGCACCGAAAGGAACTCTACGATGAAAACCACCGTCTCCATCCTGGCGATCGCCCTCGGCCTCGCTGTCTCCGCCGGCGCCGCCCAGGCCCAGTCCCTGGACAACAACCAGCGCAACAACGCCAACATCCGGGCCCAGCTCAACGCCACGGTCCAGAACGTCACGGAAGACGTGGCCCTGACCTCGGCCGCGATCGCCAACTCGTTCACGGCCGAAGGCTCCAGCCTCGCGACCCTGAACAACTATCAGAACTTCTGGGGCGACGCGCGTTCGGACCTCTCGGCCTCGATCTCGAACGTCCAGGGCGATGTGGCCGCCACCTCCGCTGCCATTGCCAACTCGGCCAGCATCGAAGGCGACTGGGTCGGCGTCCTGAACAACACCCAGCTGGCCGCCTACGATCCCACCGCCACGCTGAACGCAACCATCGGCAATGTCGGCGGCGATGTGGCTGCGACCTCGGCCGCTCTGAGCAACTCGGCGAGCGTCAATGCCGACTTCGGCCGTCTGGCTTCGACCCAGATCAACCAGGCCGGCGTCAATGCGGTCATGGGCGCTACCGTCCGCGACGTCCGCGGATCGGTCAACGCGACGGCTGCCGCCATCGGCAACAGCCTCACGGTCACGGGCTTCTAAAACCACTGACGTCCCGGTGTCGTCGCGCTGCAACGCGGCGACACCCTCGTCCCTTGAAGGGTTTTCTACAGTGAACCATTTCCGCTCATTCCTCAACTGCGCTCTCGTCGTCGGCGGCCTCATGGCCTCTCCGGCCCTGGCCCAGAGCGCTCCGGCCCGCGGCGGCGTCCTCGCCACCTATGAGGCTGGCTATGGCAACGGTCGCCAGATGGAGACCCGCACCTATGCGCCGTCCTCCCAGACCCGGAACGACAATCGTCTGATCGTGAACGGCATCATCCAGAACGACTCCAACGCCTATTTCCAGGCGGATGGCAGCGGCACCGACCAGGCCGCCAGCGGCGCCGACTATTTCTCGGCCGGGGCCGGGAGCAGCACCAGCACGGCGATCGGCAATCTGCTGACGGTCTCGGTGGTGGGTTCCTGGAACACGGTGATCGTCAACTCCGACCAGGCGAACACCGGCACCGTCACGGCCAACGGCAACGCGCCGCGCTGACCCCCTTTCCGCCCTCACCGGAGACCCGACATGATCCGTCCTTCTGTCCGACTGTCGATCATCGCCCTCGCGGTCGCGAGCATGGCGGCTCCCGGCGTGGCGGCGGCCGCGGCACCGGACGGTGCCGTTCGGGGCGGCCGGGTCCATGCCACAGGCAACGCCACTCCCTATACGGCGGCCCTGACCTGCCTCGCTGACCGCAACCGCACCCTCGGGCTGAGCGCGCCCCGGATGTCGGTGGGGCGGATCGGCGACCTGACCGGCCGGGTGGATTTCGATACCGGCGCCCGCGTCTCCCAGGGGGCCTCCCTGTTCGCCATCACGGCGCTGGCCCGGGCGGGCGCGCCCGTGGTCGAGCGGCTGGACAATACGGTCGCCCAGATCGAACTGGACTACGCCCAGCGCCACCTGCTGTCCGACACCCCCGAACTGGCAGGCCAGTCGGCGGAGAATTTCCGCCCGGTCTTCGCCGGTCAGGTGGCGGGTTCGGAGTATTTCATCGTCGGCGGCATCACCGAGCTGAACTACAACATCCAGTCTTCCGGCATCAGCGGCCAGGTCGGAGAGGCCGCCGTGACCGGCCTGCGGGCCCGCGCCGGTGCCTCCGACTATGTCATGAACGTCGCGATCGACCTGCGCATGGTCGACAGCCGTTCGCAGATCGTCATCGATACGGTCTCCTTCCAGAAGCAGCTGGTTGGACGAGAGATGAACCTCGGCCTGTCCGGCGGCAGCTCCAGTGTCGGCGGCGTCCTCTCCGGCGGGGTCCAGTCGGTGGAACCGCTGCAGGCGGCGGTTCGCACCCTGGTGGAGCGGGGGATTTTTGAACTTCTTGCCGGACTGCAAGGCTCTGACGTCTACAGTGGCTGCCTTGAACGGGCAGAGATCGATTCGTGAACGGCCGCACCCTGATCGTCGCCCTGCTGTCCGCCTCGATCCTTTCGGGGTGTGCGTCGACGGGCTTTGACCCCGCAACCGGCCTTTATGCCGAGCCGGTCGGGGGCGCGCCGGCGACCGCCAACGCCACCCCCCTGACCGCGGCCCTGACCTGCCTGGCGGATACGGCCGCGGGTCGTGGACTGGTCGCGCCGCGCCTCGCCGTGGGCGACATCGCGGATCTGACCGGCAAGCTGGATCTCGAGACCGGACGCAGGGTGACCCAGGGCGCGTCCCTGTTCGCCGTGACCGCCCTGGGTCGCGCCGGTGTGCCCCAGGTCGAAAGGGCGGACCAGACGGTCGCGGAGGTCGAGCGGACCTATGCCGCGGCCCAGGTCCTCTCCGATACGCCGACCGCGGCCGGCGATGCGCCGGGACCACTGCGCGCGATCAATCCCGGCCAGGTCGCCGGGTCGCGGTTCTACCTTGTCGGCGGCATCACCGAGCTCAACTACAATATCGAATCCGAGGGTGGCGAACTCCGTGTCGGGGCGATCAACCCGGAGGATCCCAAGACCGGTTTTGGCAGCTCCCGCTTTGTCATGAATGTCGCCATGGACCTGCGGCTGGTGGATTCCGTCTCCCAGGAGGTGGTGGCGGTCGCGGCCTACCAGAAGCAGATTGTCGGGCGCGAGATCCGCGCCGGTGTGTTCGATATCCTCGGCGGTGTGGCCGTCGATCTCTCCGGCGGCCAGAGCGCGCTGGAGCCCCTGCAACTCGGCGTCCGGACGCTGATCGAGCGTGGCGTCTATGACGTGGCCGCCGAACTTTATGGCCTGTCGGATTCGGCCTGTTTGCCGGCGGCCCTGACCGTCGATACCTCGGGCGGCTATCGCCGGTTGCGCGACCTGCAGCCCCCCGCTGCCGCGCCTGTGCCGACGACGTTCGCTGCCGCGCGCTCGCCGGGCCCGGCCGCGCCACCCGCCGCGCCGCCCGCCCTGCCGCTCGCCCCGCCGCCGACGGGCGCTTTCCAGGTCGACCCGCTGGCCCTGCCCTCTGTGCCGGCCGTCGAGCCCCAGGCGCTGCCGGGCGAGACGCCGCCGGTCCGACCCAGGATCGACCCGCGCACATGGCGTCTGACGCGGGGCGGCCGCGCGTGACGGGCGGCGGGCTGTAGAAGCCGCCGCCGCAACCTTACCCGCCCAACCCCGTTCTCTCCGGCGACAGGCTTCACTGCCGGAAAGAACCCCCATGACCACCATCAAGACCCTCACGGCCGCCGCCGCCGCCGCCCTGACCCTCGCCGCCGCCGGCGTGGCCTCGGCCCAGACGCCGTACAGCGCGACTCCCTACAGCCCTCAGTCACAGGAGCCGTCGCAGGGCGGCCGGGTGCTGGAGGCCATTCTCGGGACCCTGTTCGGGCAGGGCCAGGCCACCCTGGACAGCGAATGGAGCCGTGGTCGCCGGCCGCTGTACAACCAGCGCACCCAGTTCGATGCCAGGCTGGACGCCGGGGTTCGGGACGGCTCCATCAACTACCGCCAGTCGGAGCGGCTGCGCGCCGGCTTCGCCGAACTGGTCGATCTGGAAACCCGCTATGCCGCCGACGGCCGCTTCACCACCGCCGAACGCACCGACCTGACCGACCGCTACCGCCGCCTGACCGACCGGCTGGAGTCCGCTGAGGACGATGACAACAATGGCGGCGGCTATGGCCGCTGGGAGCCGCTGGCCGGCCAGAGCGCCGCGTTCTACGTCCGCGTGGCGGCCGCCCTGCGCGCCCGCGACATCACCCGCACGGAATCGACCCGGCTGCGCACCGACTTCCAGGCGCTGGTCCGTCTGGAGGCCCAGTACGAACGCGACGGCCTCGACTCCCGCGAGCGCCAGGATCTGGAAGCCCGCTACGCCGATCTGAACCGCCGCGTCGGCGACGGCTACATGCCGGGCAACAATGGCGGCGGCTACGGTAATGACCCGCGCGCGGCCCAGATCGAGGCCCGCATCACCGCCGGCGAACGCAGCGGCGCGATCAGCCGCACCGAAGCCAGCCGCCTGCGCACCGAACTGGCCGACCTGAGCCGCCGCTGGGCGGACCTCGAGGCGCGGGCGTCGGTGCGCCGCTAGGAGGTGAATGGTGGTTGGTGATTAGTGGTTGGCCGGCACCGGTGCGAGGGCGCGGGCCGCGCCGCCCTTCCGCTGAAAGTCGAGCGGCAACCCCCAATCACCAATCACCAACCACCACACTCACTCCGTCAGCCAGAACAACGTCTCCACCGTCGTCCCCAGCGCCCGCGCGAGGCTGAGGGCGAGGATGGTCGAGGGGATGAAGACCCCGTTCTCGACCGTGTTCACGGTCTTGCGCGACACGCCGGCCCGCTCGGCCAGTTCGGCCTGGGTCAGGCCGGCGGCGGTGCGGAGTTCCTTCAGCCGTGAGGCGAGGCGTGGATCACCCATCGTCGCGCCCGGCCTCACGGTCCAGCCAGGCGAAGCGCAGGCCCGCCGTCGCGCCCGCCGCCGCCAGAGCGAAGGGCAGGGCGATCAGGCCGGTCTCCAGCCGCCACAGGCCGAGGCCCAGGGCGATGGTCGTACCCGCCATCAGCACGAGGAAGGCCCAGACGATCGCCCGGGCGCGCAGCACCTGGGTCAGCTCGTCCTCGAGGTAGCGGCGGTTCTTCCGCGAGTTTCCGTCCCAGCCCATGGTCACGGAGGCCGCCAGCCAGGCGTAGATCACCGGCAGGAGGACGCTCATGTAGTTTGCGAGACTCTCCTCGCCGGCCAGGATCAGCGGGATCGCCCGCGTCGACTGGTACAGGAAGATCAGGGTGATGATCGGGAACAGCCACAGCAGCATGGACCGCTGCGCCTGCATCCGCTCGCGCCTGCCCGGCTCGTCCTCGTCGCGTGAGGCGGGACCGCCGGGCCGCAGTTTCCAGGCGATCATCAGTCCGATCACGAAGATGCCGATGCCGATACCGGTCACGATCCCTGCATTGGTATCGGAAAACGTTCCGGCCAGACTCGTCGCGCCCGGGTTCAGGCCGACCACCGCCAGGCCGAGACCGAGGCCGGAGATGACGAAGCCGGCCATGAATTTCCAGCCGCGGCCCCGGACCGGCCGGTCGTCGCTGCCATCGCGCGTGTTCGACATCTGCATCCTCCTGCGTTTGTCACCTAGGGGTTACATATCACCTATGGGTTACACGACGTCAAGCGATCAGATCAGCAGCGCCCCCTCGTGCCGCAGCAGCCATTCCTTCCGACCCAGCCCGCCGCCGAAGCCGGTCAGCGAGCCGTCGGCCCCGATGACCCGGTGGCAGGCGAGGATCAGCGGGATCGGATTGCGGTTCAGCGCCGTCCCCGCCGCCTGGGCCGCGCCCGGCTCGCCCGCCCGTTTCGCCATCTCGCCATAGCTGAGGGTGACCCCCGCAGGCACATCCGCCAGCGCCCGCCAGACCCGCGCCTGGAAGCCGTCGCCGGCCGCCGCGCCCTCCAGCGACCAGTCCACCCGCGTCAGCGCCTCCCGGTCGCCGTCGAAATAGGCGGCGACCTCCCGCGCCACCGCCGCCGGCGTTTCGCCCTCGACCAGCGTGGCACCCGGATACTCCCGCCGCATCGCCCCGATCAGCCCGTCCGCGAACGACAGCCCCCGCACCGCGCCCGCGTCATCACACGCCAGCGCCAGCGGCCCGAGCGGACTGTCGAGGCGGGAGAGGGTGAGGTTCATGGGAGCTCAGGGGTGAGGAGGTGATTGGTGATTGGTGATTGGTGGTTGGTGATTGGTGAAGGGATGCCGTCTCTGTCAGCGGAAGGGCGGCACGGTCCGCGCTGTCGTACCGGCGTCGGCCAGCCACCAATCACCAACCACCAATCACCCGTCTCGCGCCGGCATGAGCGCATTAACCTCGCCCCAGCCCATCGCCCCTTCCATCAGCGGCTCCGACCGACCGTCCGCGAGGAACCCCCGGGTCAGCGCCGCCGCCCGGCCCCAGACCGCGCCCCACACGCTTGAGCCGGCGCTCAGCCGCCGCACGCCCAGCCCCTTCAGCGTCGCCGCATCGTGCAGGCCCGGCCAGGCCAGCAGGTTCACCGGCAGGGGCGTCGCCGCCACCATCGCCGCGATGTCCCCCACATCCGTCAGCCCCGGCGCGAAGAAGCCGTCCGCCCCCGCTGCCGCATAGATCGTCGCCCGCCGCGCCGCCTCGGCCACCGGAGCCTCCGGCGCCACGCCCCTCAGCCAGACGTCGCAGCGCGCATTGACGAACAGCGCCCCGCCGACCGCCGCCTTGATCGCTGCGATCTTGGCCGCCAGCCCCTCCGGCGCCCTGCCGCCGTCCTCGATATTGATCCCCTGCACCCCCGCCTCGACCAGCCGCGTGGCCAGCGCCGCCACCGCGGCCGGGTCGTCGGAATAGCCGCCCTCCATGTCGATCGAGACCGGCAGGCCGCCCGCGCCGCGCACCACATCCCGCGCCGCCTGCACCACCCGCTCGACCGGCAGCGCATCCCCGTCCGGCCAGCCCAGGGCCCAGGCCACGCCCGCGCTCGTCGTCGCCACCGCCCTGGCCCCCAGCGACGCCACCAGCGCCGCCGACCCTCCATCCCAGGCGTTGGGCAGGATCAGCAGGCCGTCCTGGTGAAGGGCGTGGAAGGGGGTCATGAACGGGTCTCCTTGTCGGCTCCGATACTGCCGCGCCGCCGCCGCCTCGTCTCGCGGTTTTCGGCCCTTCACAGACCACCCTGCTGCCACACCGCTGTCAGCAGCGCCCCCGCCGCATCCCCCGCCGGACGCGCGCGTTGTGGCGTAACCGCCTCCCGCCCCCTAGATTGCCGTTCATGAACCGTTCTTCGTCCCCCAAGGGTTCCGCCCCGCGCATCACCAAGCCCGTCCACGTCCGCGGCGAGTCCCTGGCCGAGGCCCCCGCCGCCTTTCTGCGCGACGACGACGGCACCCCCGCCCGCATGCCGGTGAAGACGCCGAACATGCCGATGTTCGCCCCCGTCACCGGCCCGCGCCTGACGCCCGAGGAGGCTCCCGGCAAGCCGTCCGACTGGACCCCGCACCGCCCCGACCGGCCGCAGGATCGCAAACACATCCCCTTCCGGCTGGAGACCCGCTACACCCCCGCCGGGGACCAGCCCGCCGCCATCAAGGAGCTCGTCGCCACCGCCGCCACCGGCGAGCGCGATCAGGTCCTGCTGGGCGTCACCGGCTCGGGCAAGACCTTCACCATGGCCAAGGTCATCGAACAGACCCAGCGCCCGGCCCTGATCCTGGCCCCCAACAAGACCCTCGCCGCCCAGCTCTATTCCGAGTTCAAAAGCTTCTTCCCGGACAACGCCGTCGAGTATTTCGTCTCCTACTACGACTACTATCAGCCGGAAGCTTATGTACCGAAATCAGATACTTACATCGAAAAAGACTCGTCCATAAACGAGCAGATCGACCGCATGCGCCACTCGGCGACGCGGGCGATCCTCGAGCGGGACGATGTCATCGTCGTCGCCTCGGTCAGCTGCATCTACGGCATCGGCTCGGTCGAGACCTATACGGCCATGACCTTCACCCTGAAGGTCGGCGACCAGATCGACGAGTCCAAGCTCCGCGCCGACCTGATCGCGCTCCAGTACAAGCGCAACGACCTGAATTTCGACCGCGGCATGTTCCGCAAGCGCGGCGACGTGCTGGAGATCTTCCCCGTCCACATGGAGGACCGCGCCTGGCGGGTGCAGCTGTTCGGGGACGAGCTGGAATCGATCCAGGAGTTCGACCCCCTGACCGGCAAGAAGACCGCCGACCTCACCGAGATCACCGTCTACGCCGCCAGCCACTATGTCACCCCGCGCCCGTCGCTGAACCAGGCCATCACCGGCATCAAGGCCGAGCTGAAGGAGACGCTCGACTGGATGGTCGAGAACGGCAAACTGCTGGAGGCCCAGCGCCTCGAACAGCGCGTGCGCTTCGATCTGGAGATGATGGAGGCCACCGGCTCCTGCGCCGGCATCGAGAACTACAGCCGCTGGCTGACCGGCCGCGCCCCGGGCGAGCCGCCGCCCACCTTCTTCGAATACATCCCCGACAACGCCCTGCTGTTCGTCGACGAGAGCCACGTCACCGTCGGCCAGATCAGCGGCATGTACCGCGGCGACTACCGCCGCAAATCCACCCTGGCGGAGTACGGCTTCCGCCTGCCCAGCTGTATCGACAACCGCCCGCTCAAGTTCGACGAATGGGACGCCATGCGGCCCCAGACCCTGTTCGTCACCGCCACCCCCGGCCCGTGGGAGATGGAGCGCACCGGCGGCGTCTTCACCGAACAGGTCATCCGCCCCACCGGCCTGATCGACCCCCCGGTCGAGATCCGCCCGGTCAGCGGCCAGACCCGCAACCAGGTCGACGACGTCATTGACGAGGTCAAACAGGTCGCCCGCAACGGCTACCGCTCCCTGGTCACCGTCCTGACCAAGAAGATGGCCGAGGACCTGACGGAGTACATGCACGAACAGGGCGTCCGCGTCCGCTACATGCACTCCGACGTCGACACGATGGAGCGGATCGAGATCCTGCGCGACCTGCGCGTCGGCTCATTCGACGTCCTGATCGGCATCAACCTGCTGCGCGAGGGCCTCGACATCCCCGAGTGCGGCCTGGTCGCCATCCTCGACGCCGACAAGGAGGGCTTCCTGCGCTCCGAGACCTCCCTCATCCAGACCATCGGCCGCGCCGCCCGCAACGTCGACGGAAGAGTCATCCTCTACGCCGACCGCATGACCGGCTCGATGGAACGCGCCATCGCCGAGACCAACCGCCGCCGCGAAAAGCAGGAGGCCTACAACGCCGAACACGGCATCACCCCGGAGTCGGTCAAACGCGACATCCGCGAGATCATGGCCAGCCCCTATGAGTCCCGCGCCCTCGACAAGCTGACCGCCCCGGGCGTCAAGGAGGAGGCCCGCCCCTTCACCGGCTCCAACTTCCAGGCCGCCCTCAAGGACATCGAGGGCCGCATGCGCAACGCCGCCGCCAACCTCGAATTCGAGGAGGCGGCGCGGCTCCGCGACGAGATCAAGCGGATGAAGCTGATGGACCTGGAGTTCGCCAATGAGGTCCTGACCGCCGAGGGCGAGACGGTCGACAAGGCGGCGCCGAAGCGCTGGCGGGCGGAGGCGGCGGCGGAGAAGGCGGAGGCGTTCCGGAAGGGGCGGTAGGGGGGGTATGAACATGTCCACCCCTCCCGCTATCGTCATTCCGGGCGGAGGCGAGCGAAGCGAGGCGGAGGCCCGGAACCCAGCGGCGCGCGAGAGCGCGAAGTTGTCGGGCGCGCCGGTGCGTGGACAGGTCGCCTGCGGTGCCGCTGGGTTCCGGCCTTCGCCGGAATGACGATAGCGGGAGGGGCGCTGGACAGACCTTAGAAATAGCGCATAGGTTGTGAGACATGCGCACGTATCGGAAGTTAGTCGCGACCTACATCATGGCCAGCCGGCGCAACGGCACGCTCTACACCGGCGTCGCCGCCAACCTTCCGGCACGGGTGTGGAAGCATCGCACCGGCGCCTTCGAGGGGTTCAGCAAACGCTACGGCTGCACCCGGCTGGTCTGGTTTCAGCGCCACGCCTGGGTCGTCGACGCAATCCGCCTCGAAAAGCAGATCAAGGGCTGGAAGCGCGACTGGAAGCTCCGGCTGATCGAGGAAGCCAACCCCGACTGGCGCGATCTGGCGGCCGAGTGGTTTCCGGTGAACGATCCCGACTGGGTCCCGCCGGAAGAACCGGACTGAGGCGGTGCCCCCCAACCGCTATCGTCATTCCGGGCGGAGAGGCGCGTAGCGGCTCGGAGGCCCGGAACCCAGCGGTGCCGAAGGCGATCTGTTCACGCACCGGTGCCCGCGGCAGCTTCGCGCTCACGCGCGCCGCTGGGTTCCGGGCCTCGCTCCGCTCGCCCGGAATGACGATAGCGGGAGGGGAGGGAGCACCGCTCACAATCCGCCGATTGTCAGCACAATCCCGCCCCCACCGTCCCCTCCCGACCCCAATCCTTTCAACCCCTTGCGCCCCGCGCTCTCCCTTTTCGCCCCTTTCAGCCCGCCATAGTTCCCGCCCGCCGCAGACTCCGCCGCCTCAACACGGAGCGGAGACCATGAAGAAGAGGAAGAAGCGGCCCGACCCCGTCGGCTATGCGATGCAACTGGCGCTGGGCGTCGAACGGGTGGCGACCATGGCGCGGGCGGCGGCGCGCATGCCGACCGGAACGCCTGCGCTCGATGCAGCCCAGGACGCGGCCATGACGGCGACCGACCGGGTGATGGCGACGCTGCAGCGGCTCCATGATCGGGGGCGGCGATGAAGGCCCTGCCGAAGACCCGCTATGTCACCGTGGCGGCGGAGACCTGGGACCTGATCCGGGGGGCCTATCTGTCGGGCCTGTCGGCGCCGACGGTGGCGGCGCGGTTCGGGGTGTCGGTGACGGCCCTGCGCAAACATGCGGCGAAGGAGGGCTGGACCAAACGGGCCTTCGCCGCGCGTCAGGCGCAGGCGCGGTCGGTGCCGCCGCCCGGCCCCGCGCCCTCCGCCCCCGTCGACGGTCCCCCCGACGAGGCGGCGGTGCTGGCGGCCTGGCGCGCGCCCCTGCACATCCGCCCCGACGACCTCGCCCGCCGGGCCCTGGCCGGCGCCGCCCATGCGCTGAAGACCGGCGAGGGGCTGAACGCCGTCCGCCTCGCCCGCGCCGCGACCGAGATCGCCCGTCTGAACGACGTCCTGCAATGGGCCGAGGAGGACCCGGCCGAGTCCGACGAACGGTTCGAGGCCGGTCAGGCCATGATGCGGATGTTCCTGCGCGAACGGGCGCTGACGCTGGCGCAGGACCTGATGGCCGGCCGCGACCTGCCGCCCGAATACGAGGAGCTGAAGATCGAACTGGCCCGGCTGGAGGCCATGCGCGCGGCGGAGGCAGCGGTTGGGGAAGCGGGGGCGAAAGGGGAGGGATGACAGGGTTTCGCAATTTTCCGGGGGGCGTGCCGACTGACCCCGCGGCCCTTGGCCGCGCCCCGTCCGCCATGCCATCGTTGCCCCAAGAGGGATTCCACCATGGCCGAACCGCAAACGCCCGCTCCGGAGCCGAAAGCCCGGGGGTTGAACGACCTGTCCGACGACACGCTCGGCTTCGGCCTGCTCGAGTTGGTGACCGCGCGCGATCTGCTGCTGCGCCCGCGCACGGTGCTGGAGGCCTGGATGACCCAGGGGCCGGACGGCGGGGGGCTCTATGCGCGGCCGCTGCGGCTCTATCTGGCGCTCAACGCCATCCTCATGCTGGTGCTGTTCCTGCAGGGCGGCACGGCCATGATGCTGGGCGCCATGCCGCCGGAGATGCTGGACCCGCTGATCGCCGCCTCGGGCAAGAGCCGCGACGCCTTCATGGCCGATGCCGACAACTGGATGAGCCTGGTGCTGGTGCCCCTGCTCTCCGTCTTCTACGCCCTGGCCGCGGCGCCCCTGATGCGCTGGTGGGATCCGGACAAGCTGGGCTGGCGGCGCGGATTCCGGGCGGCCTTCGCCTACCTCAACGCCCTGACCGTGCCCCTGCTGCCCTTCTCCTGGTGGATGTACAAACCGGGGCCCGGCCAGTTGATCGGCACGGTGGTCCTGTTCGTCATCGCCATCGCCGCCTTCATGCGCATGGGGGCGGGCCGCTGGTACAGCGCGCCGGTCTTCGGCCTGGCCAAGGCGGTCGCCCTGTGGATCACGATCCAGCTGGTCGCCGGGATCGGCTATTTGCCCTTGTTCGCCATCGGCCTGCTGGCCGGCCGTTTCGCGTGACGCCAAAGGCGCCGGTCCTGCCCACCCGGGCCGCCGCCCTGATCGTCCTGATCCTCGCGGCCGTGGTCCTCGGCCTCGCCCCGATCCTCGTCCGCCTCTCTGACGCGGGACCGGCCGCCGCGGGCTTCTGGCGCTTCGCCTTCGCCCTGCCGTGGCTGCTGGTCATGACCGCCCGCCCGGGCGGGGAGGGCATCGGCCGGCCCTCGAACTGGATGGTGCTGGCGGGCGTGATGCTCGTGTTCGACCTGGGCTTCTGGCACTACAGCATCGCCCTGACCTCGGTGGCCAATGCCACCACCCTGACCAATCTGACGCCCGTGGTGGTGACCCTGGTCGGCTGGTGGGTGTTCCGCGAGCGGCCCAAGGCCCTGTTCCTCGTGGCGCTCGCCGCCGCCATCGCCGGGGCCGTGACCATGTCGCTCGGCGCCGACGGCGGGCAGGGCTCGAACCCCCCGCTGGGCGACGTCTTCGCCGCCGTCACCGCCCTCTGGTACGCGGGCTATTTCATCGCCGTGAAGGGCGCGCGCGACCGCCACTCGGCCGGGCGGGTCATGCTCTGGTCCACGGCCATCGCCGCGCCGGGCCTGCTGCTGGCCGCCCTGCTGCTCGGCGAACAGGTCCTGCCCGGCTCATGGGGCGGCTGGGCCGCCTGCGCGGGCCTCGGCCTGATGCATGTGGTGGGGCAGGGCGGCGTCGCCTGGTCGCTGGGCCGGCTGCCCGCCGCGCTCACCGCCGTGACCGTCCTGATCCAGCCCGTCGTCGCGGCCCTGCTCGGCTGGCTCATCTTCGCCGAGACCCTGACCGCCGTGCAGGCGATCGGCGGCGTCGTGGTGCTGGCCGCGATCGTGCTGGCGCAGTGGTCATCGGCCAAAAAGAAAGGCGCGGAGGCCGAAGCCCCCGCGCCCGTCCTGTGATGGTGTCAGCCGTGGCTTCGACCAGGCCGCGTCGGGTCGAGAAGGCGGAGCCTTCTGACCGCGGCCCAAGGTTAAAGAAGCTTGAGGTCGATCGCCGAGGTCTTGCCGCGCTGGGATTCCAGCTCGTATTCGACCTTGGCGTTCTCATCGAGGCCTTGCAGGCCCGCCTTCTGGACTGCGGTGATGTGGACGAAAACGTCCTGACCGCCGCCATCGGGCTGGATGAAGCCGAAACCCTTCGTCGGGTTGAACCACTTGACCGTGCCGGTCGCCATAATGCGTCTCCTGAACGCGCTTTCCAGGCAGACGTCCCTCGAGGGACGCCCGTCAGCCCATCTGGACGAGCTCATTCAGTGAAGGAGCGAGCGCGATTGTGGAGGCCGCGCGAAATCCGGACTGCGCCGACTTTCTCTCGCGCAATTCGGGGTCGGTCAACCGCAAACAGATTCGCCTCTCCGGCGAACGGCGTTCGCAAAATCAGGTGCAGAGCGGGCGCGCTGCGCCGTCGAGATGCAGGTGGTTGGCGTGGGCCTCATTGTAGCCCGGGCCCAGGACGGTCGAGAACACCCGGCAGGCCCCCTCGCGGATCCGGGTCAGGAAGCGCCGTCCCTCAGGCCCGCGCGGACCGTCTCCGGGCCAGTCGGTCAGCACCGAGACGCGCCGTCCGTCCTCCAGCGTCACGCCGCCGATATCCAGCGCATTGGCTCGCGCATGCTCGCTGGGCCGGGCGCTCGGATCGGTCTGGCCATAGATGCGGCGGCAGCTGTAGGTGCCCACGTCGTTCAGCCGCGCCACCCGGCTGCCGAAGGTCTGCATCGCCGCGGGCTGCAGCACCTGGCGCTCCCAGATGACGTACCGCACCGCCAGCGGGCACTGCAGGACCGGATTGCCGGGCAGGGGGGTGACGGCCCCGCCGGTGATGCGGATGGCTCCGCGGACGACGCAGAAGCCGCCGTCGTCCCGGTCCTCGGCCCGCTCCACCTGCACCCCGGCCTCGCGCAGCACCCGCATACAGGCCTCGGTGACGGCGGTGGTCTCCTCGGGCGCGGCGGCGACGGCCAGTTCGAAATCGGCCACCTTGGCCGCCGTCGCCGTGCCGATCGGCCGGTTCAGGTCCAGCGGCTTCCAAGGCAGGTCCTGCTGCGGGGCAAACAGGTTGAGCATGGCGAAGGCCGCGCAGACGCCGAGCGCCAGCTCCCACAGCAGGTTCCAGAAATCGGCAAAATCGCGCTTCATGCGCGAGCAGCCTTACGCGGCGGCGCGGGCCTCCGCCAGTCGCCGGACGAGGGTCGTGCAGGCCCGCTGGCCCGCCACGCCGTCATTGGACAGGGCGATGAAGCCGAGACCCCGCTCCGGCGCGGCCAGCACGGTCGCGAACCACATGGTGTTGGAGCCGTTGTGCGTGATCGTCGGGCCCGGACCGCCGACGCCCGCCCAAGGCGCGGTTCCGACGCCCCAGCCGGCCGCATACGCCGGCGGGCTCCCTGCGGCGGGGGTCAGGAGATGAGCGCGGGCAGCCTCGCTGAGCCAGCCGGGCGCGCGGCCCATCATGGCACCGATGAAGCGGGCGTAGTCGGCCATGCTCATATGGGCCGTGCCCGCCGGGCCGAGGGCGCGCGGATTGTCCGCAAAGCCCGCGGGATCGACGCCGACACCGCCACTATGGCCCCAGGGCGCCGGGTCCTGCGGCGCGCCGAAGCCGGCGGTGGTCAGGCCCAGCGGTGCATACAGTTCCGCCGCCATGACTGTCTCCCACGGCTGGCCGGTGATGGCCTCGATGGCGGCACCCAGGACGATGTAGTTGCCGTTGCCATAGGCGAACTGGCCGACTGGCCCCGCCGGCGGCGCGCCGAACGCCCGCGCCGCGAACTCGGCCCGCTGCTCCGCCAGCGGGCGCTGGTCGGCGTGGGCGGCCATCAGCCAGGCGCGGTCCAGCAGGGCGGCGTCGAGCAGCCCGGCGCGGTGGTGCATCAGGTCGTCGAGCGTGGTCGCCGCCCAGGCCGGATGCGTGGTCAGGCCCGGGAAGGCCTCACCGACCGGCATGGCCCAGCGGGCGCGGCCTTGATCGACCAGTCGCGCGAAGACGGCGGCGGTCATCGCCTTGGTGTTCGAGCCCAGGTGCCAGCGGTCGCTGGCGGTTGCCAGGGTCTCGCTTCCGGCGCGGCGTACGCCCCTCACCCCGGACCAGGCGAGACCGTCGCGCGTCACGATCGCGGCGGCCAGGGCGGGCGGTGCGGCCTCGGCGAAGACGGCGTCCAGCGCGGCTTCTGCCGCCGGTTCGCCCTGACGGCTGCGCGCCATGGCCGGAAAGGCGCTGACGAGCGGCAGGGCGGCGAAACCGCCCAACAGGGCGCGGCGCGTGGCGAACATGGGTGGCTCCATCTCTGTCACCGCCATCCTATCCGACCGACGCACAGGCCGCACATGAGAATGCGGACAGGTTCAGGGCCGGCGCAGGGCCGGGGTGCGACCCGGCTGAAATGGAGTTGCAACATTGCCCCTACGGCGGGGCGGGCGCATCGTGGGTCCATGGGCAAGAAATCAGACAAATACGACGCCGACCTTGAGCAGCTCCAGATCCTGCTGGTCGAGACCCAGCACTGGACGATCGAACAGGGCCGCAAGACGCTGATCATATTCGAAGGCCGGGATTCCGCCGGCAAGGACGGGGCGATCAAGCGCATCACGGAGTATATGTCGCCACGTCAGACGCGCATCGTCGCCCTGCCCAAGCCGACCGAGCGCGAAACCAGCCAGTGGTATTTCCAGCGCTACGTCCCGCACCTGCCCGCCGACAGCGAGACCGTGCTGTTCAACCGGTCCTGGTACAACCGCGCCGGGGTCGAGCCGGTGATGGGCTTCTGCAAGCCGGAGCAGCACACGCAGTTCCTCGCGGACGCGCCGTCGTTCGAGCGTATCCTGGCCGATGACGGGATCGTGCTGATCAAGTTCTGGCTCGACATCTCAAAGGCTGAACAGGCCCGTCGTCTGGCCGAGCGGATCGAGGATCCGCTGAAGCGGTTCAAGGTCTCGCCGCTCGACGCCGAGGCCCAGGCCCGTTGGGAGGAATACAGCGTCGCCCGCGACCGGATGCTGGACGAGACTGACCATAACCACGCGCCCTGGACGGTGATTGCGACCGACGACAAGAAGGCCGCGCGGCTGAACATCATCCGACACATTCTCCGGACCGTCGGCGGGCCGGGCACCGCGGCGGATGCGCCTGACCCCGAGGTGGTCTTCCCGGCTTCGAAGGCCAAGGACCGGCTGGCACCCTGATCAGAAGCCGAGTTCCGCCCGCAGCGTCCCGGCGTCCAGACCGCCGTCCCTGAGCTCTGCCAGCGTCACGGACCGGTCGCGCTTGGCGTAACGCTTTCCGTCCGGTCCGAGCAGCAGGCGATGGTGACGATAGACGGGGGTGGGCCAGCCCATCAGCGTCTGGATCAGCACCTGCACATGGGTCGCCTCGAACAGGTCCTCGCCGCGGATGACATGCGTCACGCCCTGCAAGGCGTCGTCGTGGGTGACGGCCACATGGTAGGCCGCCCCGGCGTCCTTGCGGGCCAGAACGGCGTCGCCGGCCGTCTCCGGCCGGGCCTTGATCCGGCCGTGCTCTCCGTCCGGGCCGCCGCCTTCCTCCATGAAGGCCAGGGCCTCCCAGTCGACTTCCCCCAGCGTCTCCCGCGCACGGTCCAGCGAAAGCCGCCAGGCAAACGCCCGTCCTTCGGCCAGCAGCGCCGCCTCCTCATCGGCCGGATGAGGGCCGGGGCGCGCCGCCTCGACCGGTCCGTGCGGTGCGTCGCCGATGGTGTCGAGGATGTCTTTCCGCGTCCGGAAGCAGCGATAGAGCAGGTCCCGCCCGTTCAGATCGTCGATCACGGCGGCGTAGTCGGCGAGGTGTTCGGACTGGCGGCGCACAGGCACATCCCAATCCAGCCCCAGCCAGCCCAGATCCTCGAGGATGGCGTCCTCGAACTCGGGCTTGCAGCGGGTCGGATCGATGTCCTCGATCCGAAGCACGAACCGCCCGCCGGCCTCGCGTGCCGCGCGCCAGGCCGTCAGGGCGGAAAAGGCGTGGCCGCGATGCAGCCGGCCGGTCGGCGAGGGCGCGAAACGGGTGACGAAGGCCACGACGCCGCTCAGATCCGCTGGACGGCGCCGGCCTGTTCGGCCCCGGCGAGGGCGCTGCGGATATCGGCCTCCGACAGGGACTCCATGTCCGCGACGAGGTCCTCCACTGCGAACTGCCGTTCCTCGATCATCCAGTCGTAGGCGAGCCTCGCCATCGCTCCCGTGTCCGGGAAGGCCCGGCCGGTGACCCGGTACAGGGTGGCGGGCTTGCGCGCCGGCAGGGTGAAGTCGGGTGCCCGGGGCATGAGGCGGCGCTGAAGCAGGGCAACCTCGTCCCGGAACGCGGGCGAGGCGATGATCCCGGCCAGTCGCGTGGCCAGGTCGGCCAGCCGCGCCTCCAGCAGCGCTCCGCCGTCAGCGTCGGCCGCCGGCAGCCAGGCGCGGAAGGCAGCGTCCTGCAGAACCGGCCCGTCCAGCAGGGACAGAATGCTCCGGCCGGCCAGCGGCATGACGGTGAAGGACACGTGCAGGGACGGCTGATCCGGCGTCACCGTGTCGTGGTAGAAGCCGCGCGGCATGTACAGCACATCGCCGGGCTTCATGGTGATGGTCGAGACCAGCCGGCCGCAGGCCTTGTTGAAGTCGGTCTGGGTCATGCCCGGCGGGTAGCCGACCGGATCGATCTCCCGGCCCTCGTAGAGGTTCCAGACCTTTTCCCCCTCGGTCTGGACGGCGAAGACCTCATGGACGTCATAGTGGGTCGCCACGGCCCGGCCGCCCTTGAACGAACAGAAGACGCTCGCCCCGACCTCGGCCGCGAGCGCCTCTCCGAGGGCCACGCCCGCCCGGGTGATGGGCGAATGCAGGGTCAGGACGTCATTGGCCAGGATGCTGGCACCGGCGGACAGGAAGACCTCGACCTTGGCCGGCGACGGGCGCCAGATCATGCCCTCCGGCGTCCGCTTGCGCCGGCAGTACTGCTCCGGCGGGACGGGGTCGTCGTGGCGCATCAGCTTCAGCCGTTCCGAGTCCCAGACGTTGCTCTGGTTCAGCAAGCCGTTGAAGGCGTCCCACGGCAGCAGCGCGCGTTTGTCCGACCCTTCCACAGCCGGGATATGCAGTGGCTGGCGGCCTTCGTACTCCGCGCGGAACTGCGCCGGGGTGACGGGATGCAGGATCTCTTCGAGCGTGCGCATGGGTGAGGTTTACGGCGGGCTCCGCAGCCTGTCGATGTGTCGCCGGCTACAGCCGCTGAACCGCTCCGGCGGTTTCGGCCGCGGCCACGCCGGCGCGAACCTCGCCCTCCGACAGCGACTGGAACTGGGCGACCATGTCCTCGAGCGCGAACTGCCGCTCCGCGATGGCCCAGTCATAGGTTTCACGCACGGCACCGGGGCAGGCCGGGAAGGATCGGCCCGTGACCCGGTAGAGGGTGACCGGCTTGCGCTCCGGCAGGGTGAAGGACGGAGGCCGGGGCGTCATCCGGGCCTGGGACTTGGCGACCTCTTCTCCGAAGGCGGGGGAGGCGGCGATACGCGCCAGGATCTGACCGTAGTCGGCGAGGTGCGCCGCGAGGGCCGCGCCGCCGTCCTCGTGCGCCGGCGGCACGAAGGCGCGGTAGGCCGGGTCCTTCATCGCCTCGATGTTGAGCAGGGCGAGCAGGGTGCGGCCGTGCAGGGGCGTGATCGCAAAGGTGACATGCAACGACGGCCCCTCGGTCGCCAGGGCGTCATGGTACCAGCCGCGCGGCAGATACAGGACGTCGCCGGCCTGCATCGTCACCTGCTGCATCAGCGCCCCGCGGCTCTGTTCGAACCAGCGGCGGGTGGCGGCGTCATCGGGGAAATTCTCGATCGGGTTCTCGGCCCGGGTTTCGTACAGGTTCCAGACCTTGGTCCCGCCCGTCTGCACGACGACGACGTCGTGGTTGTCGAAATGGGTGCCGAAGGCCTGAACGCCCTGGAAGGAGCAGTAGATGTTGGCGCCGATGCTGGCTGCGAACGTCTGACCCAGGGTCTCGCCGATCTGCATCAGCGGCTCGTGGATGGTCAGGACATCATTGGCGATCAGACTGGCGCCGGCGGAGAGGAAGACCTCGACCTTCTGGGGCCAGGGCCGCAACACCTCGCCCTGCGGCGTCGCGACCGGGTGGCAGTATTGCTCCGGCGGTACGGCCACATAGTTCCGCATCAGCCGCAGATGGGCCGAGCTCCACAGCGAGCCCTGACCCAGCAGTCGGTTGAAGTCCGCCCACGTCAGGATGGCGGCCTTGCGGTCGTCGCCGGCCGCCGGGATGTGCAGCGGCTTGCGCCCCAGATACTCCGCCCGGAACTGCTCGGGCGAGACGGGATGCAGAAGGTCGTCCAAGCTGTGCATGGCCGAACAAGTATGACGCCCGTCGCCCGCTGTCGATGCGGGGCGCGTTCAGAGCGGCTTGAAGACGCCGAGGCGGATGGCGGCCTCGAACGCCTCGTTCAGCGCGGGCACCGAGACGAAGTCGAACTGGGCAATGACATCCTCCATGGCGAACTGGGGCTGGCCCAGCGCCCAGTCGATCGCGACCTGCGCCGGACCCGTCCCGCGGGGCGGCGTCAGGCCGGTCGCCCGAAGCAGGGTCAGCGACGTCCGCGCGGGCAAGGCGTAGGGGGCCGTGCGCGGCACGAGGCGTTCCTGGGCCATCAGGACCTCGTCACGGAAGGCCGGCAGGGCGGACAGCTCGGCCAGTCGCCGGCCGAGATCCGCCAGCTGTTTGCCGAGCCGGTCGCCGTCGGATTCCCCCGGCACCAGCCATTCCCGGAACGCCGGATCCTGCATCGCCGCCGATTCGAGCAGGCGGAACATGATCCGCCCGTAGAGCGGGGTCACCGAGAAGGTCACATGCAGTGACGCGCCCTCGGTGGTCATGGCGTCGTGGTACCAGCCGCGCGGCAGATAGAGGACATCCCCCGGCTGCATCCGCACCTCGGTCATCAGCCGGCCGCGCGTCTGCGCGAACCAGGGCCGAACTTCCGCCTCGTCGAGCGGATAGCTGACCGGTACTTCGGCGCGGTTTTCGTACAGCCGCCAGGTCTTGGTGCCCTCCAGCTGGACGGCGAACACATGGTGCAGGTCGAAATGGGTGTCGAACGCCTGCACCCCTCCGAAGGAGCAATAGACATTGGCCCCGACGACGCCCGCGAAATCCCGCGCCAGACGGTGTGACAGCGTGCGCAGTTCGGGCGTCAGCTCCTGGACGTCGCCGGCGATCAGGCTGGCCCCCATCGCCAGCAGGGTCTGGATCTTGGCCGGGGAGGGCTGCACGACCGGTCCCGACTGGTTGCGGGCCTCGATACAGTACTGCTCCAACGGGATCGGCTGACCATTGAAGACCAGTTTCAGGCTCTGCGCCGTCCAGATCGACCTCTGGTCCAGCAGGGCATTGAACCCGTCCCAGTTCAGGAGCGCCCGCTTGGGCGACCCCTCGCCGGCCGGAATGTGCAGCGGTTTTCGGTCGTTGTAGTCCGCGTCGAACTGGTCGCGCGTGATCGGATGCAGAAGTTCGTCCAGAGTGGTCATGCCGAAAGGCTAGAACGGGCGCCCGCCCCTGTCGATGAGACCGCATGCCCATTCCGCTGACTCCCGTCGAGATCGCCGCCGCGCGTGAGGCACTCATCGATCTGGACCCCGCCCTGGCGCGCGCCCATGCGCAGACGCCCGTCTTTGACTGGCGGGTGCGGACGGGCGGGTTCGAGGGCCTGTTTCACATGATCGTCGACCAGCAGGTCTCGGTGGCATCCGCCGCCGCCATCTGGGCCCGCGTCTCGACCGGTCTGGACGGGGTGGTGACGCCCGAGCGGGTTCTGGCCACGGAGATCGATGTCCTGCGCGGCTTCGGCCTGTCGATCCAGAAGGCGACCTATGGCCATGAGATCGCCCGGGCCCAGGTCGAGGGCCGGATCGATTTCGACCATCTGGAGCGACTGTCAGACGAGGAGGCCATTGCGCGTCTGGTGGCCATCAAGGGTGTCGGCAAATGGACGGCCGAGACCTTTCTGATGTTCTGCGAGGGCCGGCAGGATGTCTTCCCCGGCGGCGATATTGCCTTGCAGGAGGCCATCCGCTGGGCGGACGGCGCGCCCCTGCGGCCGACCGAGAAACAGACCTGGGCCCGCGCTGAAATCTGGAGCCCCCATCGCAGCGTGGCGGCGCATCTCCTCTGGGGATGGTATGGAGCGGTCAAGCGCGGCGAGGTCGCGTTGGAGGACCGTCCCGCGTGAGCCCCATCGTCGACCCCGCCCTGACCGATCCCGAGACCGTGCTCGGCGCGCTCGATTTCGCCGGCGTGGCCGTCTTCGCTGCCACCGGTGCCCTGGCCGCGGCGCAGCAGCGGCATGACCTGGTCACCTTCGCCTTCTTCGGCGCCATCACCGGGGTCGGCGGCGGCACATTGCGCGATCTGCTGATCGGAGCCCCGGTCTTCTGGGTGCAGGACTGGCGGTATATCGCGGTCTGCCTGCTGGCCTCGCTGGCGGTCTGGATGGTCGGTGCCCGGCCGTGGCGGTTCCGGGCCCTGCTGTGGCTCGATGCGATCGGCCTCGCCGCCTATGGCGTCATGGGCGCGGCCAAGGCCGAGGCCTTCGAGGTCGCGCCGCTGATCTGCATCGTCATGGGCGCCCTGACCGCCTGTTTCGGCGGGGTGGTGCGCGACCTGCTGGCCGGCCAGCCGTCGATCCTGCTGCGGCGCGAGATCACCGTCTCCGCCGCCCTGCTGGCCGCCACCGTCTTCGTCGCGGCGCGCGCCTTCGGCCTCGATGCCTGGCCCGCCGCCCTGGTCGCCGCGCCCTGCGGCTTCGCCCTGCGCGCGGGGGCCCTGGTCTGGGGCTGGAGCCTGCCGGCCTTTCCGGGCACGCCGACCCGGGGCTGACGGTCGCTTGGGCGTCGTCCGGCTGTCATCGCCAAGCCTTCGAATCAGGACTAGGCTTCGCCCATAGCCAGGGAAGGAGACGTGTCTTCAGTCCGGTCGCGTCAATCATCCTCTGCCGAACGGCGAGGGCCTGATGCAGGTCCAGAGCCGTCCCCCGTCCGGCTGGCCCGCGCTGGTGCTGAACGCCGACTTTCGCCCGCTGTCCTACTATCCGCTGTCGATCTGGCCGTGGGAGGAAGTGGTCAAGGCGGTCTACCAGGACCGTGTCGACGTGGTCTCGACCTATGACAAGGTCGTCCGCAGTCCCTCGATGGAAATGGTCCTGCCCAGCGTCATCGCGCTGAAACACTATGTCGACCAGGACCGGCAGCCCGCCTTCACCCGCTTCAATGTCTTCCTGCGCGACGGCTTCGCCTGCCAGTATTGCAACGCCACCGCCGAACTGACCTTCGACCATGTGATCCCCCGCTCGCGCGGCGGGCGGACGACCTGGGAGAACATCGTGGCGGCCTGTTCTCCCTGCAATCTCCGCAAGGGCGGCCGCACGCCGGATCAGGCCGGCATGCCCGTCCGCCGCGCCCCGCACCGCCCCAGCGCCTGGCAGCTGCAGGAGTTCGGCCGCCGCTTCCCGCCGCACTATCTGCACCAGAGCTGGCAGGACTTTCTGGTCAGGCAGTGGGTTGATGATGCCAGGGAGAATTGCGGTCCAATCGGAGAGGAGGCCTTTGCCAACGGTCAACGGCGGTCAGCGCCGGCTGACCGGTTCCGCGAACTCAGGTGCACACTATAGACCGGCCTCGACAGCCAGTCGGATTGCGTCCGCGATGTTATGTGTGCCGATCTTCTCAAGTATCAGCGCGCGATGCATCTTCACGGTCTTCTCGCTGATACCCAGAACGAAGGATATCTGCTTGCTGCGATGTCCCCGGGAAATGTGCTGCAGGATCTCCCTTTGGCGGGGCGAAAAGGATTTTACGATCTCCCGGGAGCGTTCGTGACGGCTCGACCACAGGCCGGGCCCGTCCTGCTCAAGTTCCACCTGCGAGCCGAGAAAGTACCCAAGGTCCCCGTCCTCGAGAAAAATGGGAGCCACCAGAACAGCGTTGCGGAAGAGCTGGCCGTCGCGCTTGTAGTTCAGGATATCCACCAGCACCGGCTTCCGGTTTTGAACGCCCTGACTGATTTTCTCCGTCAGCCATGGTTCCGTTTTCGCCCCCGCCAGGAAGCGGCAGTTTCGCCCTATGATCTCTTCCGTGTCGTAGCCGGTAAGCGCGCAGAACGCCTTGTTGACACCGACAATCGGATTGTCAGGAATCCGGGGGTTGCTGATCACCGAGGCGATCGGACTGCTGGCGATCGCCCTCAGGAGTACGATGCCGTCTCGATCCATATGAAAATAGGTCACAACGCCCTCAACTGATCGTACATGCAGGGGTCTCGCGCAGGTCCCTTGGGTCAAGGGCACAACTGCCGGAGTTGAAGGCAGGGCTTGAAAGATTTCCGGGCCGTGGCGACTTCGGACGGACCGGCGTGACGCAGACTGTCTCCGCCTGGGATGCGCTTGTCATGCCCGAACATCATCAATGAATCGCCCTCCCTCTCTCTCCTGAACGCAGGCTGCGCGCCATGCCGCCTTCAGGCCGTATTCAACTTCGCCCGGCGCGCGGGCGCGACGGTCAAAGCCTCGCCTGAGGTCTCTTTCCGATCGCCCCTGCGAGGGGCTTGCCGACGATCCGCCCCGCGCGTCCCGCCGTTCATCATCATCAGTTCCAGGCGGATTTCGATCAGGCGGAGTTCGATCGCGCCAAGCGCCAGCCACAGGGTGGATGTGAGAAGAAGGGCGACCTCGAAAGCGAGGACGCTGACCGGCACTACGGCCTCGAGTAATTCACCGGCCAGAAGGGTGATCGCAATGATCGACGTGCTGATGCCCACGCCCACCGCTCCTATCACGATCAGCAAGGATCGACGGGGCGCCTCGGGATTGATCCGGCTGTCTGTCCTTCGGCGGTCAGGACCCCGCCGCTCTGACCTCGCCCTGCGGTCCTTGGGATCCGGCGCCTCAAGCCTCTCCGCCAGCCGTTCAGATTCCATGGCCATGACGCCCCCTCCCTAGTTGATCAGCCGGCTGCCGCCGGGGCGCGGTCCGACGCCGCCGGGCACCGGCACGTCCGAGGCACCGTAGTCGGCGTTGATGAAGACGTTGGGCGAGCCTTTGAGCATCAGGCTGGCCGCGACGATCACGGTCCAGGCGCTCTGGCGCGCGACGTCGGTGGTGCCCCCGATCTCGAGGATGGCGTTCGGCACATAGATCGCGCCCTCAAGCCGTTCGACCCGCGTGCTGTTGATGGTCATTTTTTCATCGTGTTCGCGCAAGGCGGCGATCACCAGACCGGCATAGGGGCCGCTCTGGCGACCGATCAGGTCGACCCGGCCGTCCCCACTGAAAATGAGCTGCCCGTTTTGACCGACCAGCAGGACGACATCCTCGCCGGTCAGAGTCGCGGTGCCGCTGACGGTCAGGGCACCGTTTACGAACCAGTGCTCGCCCGGTTCCAGAATGTAGCTGTCATTGCCGGTGATCGTGATGGCACAATGCCGGCCGGGCTGGATCCGCTTGGTGCTCGTGTTGACATTGGCGGTGCTACAGGCACCGATCGGCCTGTTGAGAGAGAGCGCAGCAAAGGGGTCCTCAATGCGGGCCGCACCGGTTCCAGCGCTGGGGACGATGTTCCCGCTCGCCGCCCCGACGGCCTGAATCGCCTCGCCTCTGATCTCGCTGCGGTCCTTGACCGTGATCGTATGGTTCGAATGGACCAGACATTCCGGTGCCTCGATCCGTGACCGGGTGGCCAGTTCCAGCAGGTTGTCGCCCGCATTGGCTGTATTGAGGACGCAAAGGGGAACCAGTCCGGCGGTCGTTGCCGTGGCATCGCCGACAAAATTCCAGCCCCCCGGCGGTAGCATATTGACGAAGAAGGACTGCCGGTTGGCCTGCAACAGGACCCGGATTCCGCGCTGCCCCCCCTGCGTCACGATCTCATAGGTCTCGACCACCGTCGGGGCATCGGACCACTCGCTGAGTTGCCCGGCTACGAAGGAGGCGGAACGTTCGCGGGCCGCCGTACCGTCGACGGCCAGGGCCAGGGCGGGCGCGCCGGCCAGGGCCCCGGCATCGGCAATGGCCTGGAGCCGGGTCTGGGCCGTGGTGACGGAATAAAGGTCAATCGCGCCGAGGCTCAGCAGGGCGATGGCCGGAACGAGCAGGGCAAATTTCAACGCGATGGTGCCTTGCGTCTCGCGCAGAAACCGATGCGTCAGCGCCCGGACACGTCGCTGAAGGCGGCGGATCACGCGCCTTGCTCCGCGACGTTGCCCCCGCTTCCCGGCCCGGGGCGCCTCACCCGTCCCGGCGCGGCCTGCACGCCACAGGTTAGCCGGCTCACATCACACCCGCGGGGAAAGATTCGGACGATTGCAGACGCCGCTCCGCGCGCGAGGCCCGCAGGACATAGAGAATTTGATAGGTCAGCAGCCGCCAGTTCAGGGGTTTGGTGACGAACGACGTCGCGCCCAGACGAAAGGCCCTGTCGATGGCTTCAACATCCTCGCGTCCGGTCTGGACCATGACCGCCAGACCCTCAAACCGCGGATCGGCCCGTATCGCTGCCAGGGTATCAAAGCCGTTCAGCACGGGCATTTCGAGATCAAGCAGCACGATTTCGTAGTCGTTGAGCGCCAGCCGCTCCAATGCCTCGGCACCGTTCGACGCGACATCCACGACGGCCGTCGGGGACGCCAGGTTCACCTGTGCGAACTCCCGCAGGATCGGATCATCGTCGACGAAGAGAATCCGGGTCGTCTGGTCGAGCACGTAGAAAAACTCAGTCACGCTCAGCGCTTCCAAAGACGGCCGACAAAATTGTCAAAACGCCCCGGCCCCCCGGAATCGCTTTCGGCATCCGTGAAGCTACAGGGCGACCGTAAAGCGACACTATTAATGACATAAAAACAGATATTACTGCGCGCCACACTACGGCCTTTAGGCCGTAACTGACGCTGGGAGTGTCTGAATAAGCGGCCCCCGGCAGCGCGCGTTAAGGGGGGAGTCATAGAGCCGGTCTATGAGGACGCTGAACGCCAGAGCCCTGCATTTCCATGTTCACGCCGTCGAAATCGACCTCCCGGGCGACCATCCGTCGGAAGTTGGTTGGCCTTGTTCTGGTTTCCCTTACGACAACCTGTGTTGTGACGGCGGTGCTTTCCGGGTGGATGGACGCCCGGCGTCAGACGACGCTGGAGACGGACCGCCTTACCCAGACCGCCCGTGTCATAGGCTCCCTTGCGGCGGAGCCCGTTCGCCGCGGCGAGCGGGCCGGGGTGTTCGTCGCGATCCGGTCCATCAGTCAGATGCCTAACGTCACCTACGCCCGGATAGCCGGCGTGGACGGCCGCCTTCTGGCCGAGACCGGCGGCGGTGTGCGCCTCAGCTCCGACGCACAACTCGCCGATGACGGCGGCAACTCTGTCTGGTCCGTCCTGAACAGCGGCACGCTGCAGGTTTCGGCCCCGATCGTGAGCGAGGGCGAGCGTGTCGGTGAAATCACCCTGCTCAGTAAAACGCCGGGCCTGAAGTCCCGGGTCCTGGGCGCTGTGCTGATCAGCCTGGCGGGAACGGGCATCGCCTTGCTGGCGGGCCTCTTCATCGCGCTGCGTATGGCGAGTCGCATCAGCCGACCGATCACCGAACTGGCCGCCTTCACCAATGCCGTCCGGGACTCCGGCGACTACGCCCGCTCGCCCGATATCAAGGCGGACGGAGAACTGGGCGACCTCGTGTCGGGCTTCCAGTCGATGATGGTCGGGATCCGGGTCCGGGACGAGCGGATCGCCGCCCAGGTCGCCGGACTGGAGGAGGAGGTATCGGCGCGGACCGCCGAACTCTCGGTCGCGAAGGACTCGGCGGAGGCGGCCACCGCCGCCAAGTCGGACTTCCTCGCTGTGATGAGTCACGAAATCCGGACGCCGATGAATGGCATCCTCGCGCTCAGCGAACTGCTCTCGGGCTCTGATCTTCCGCCGCGCCAGCGCCGCCATGCCGAGGTCATCGCCAAGTCAGGCAAGTCCCTGCTGGGCATCATCAATGACATCCTCGACTTCTCCAAGGTCGAGGCAGGCAAGCTGGAACTGGAGGCCGTTGAAGTCGATCTCGCGGAAGTCGCCGAGGACGTGGCAAGCCTGTTCGCGGAGCGGGCACGCGAGAAGAATCTCGACCTCGCCGTCTACGTCGATCCGCGCATTCCGCCCGTAACAGCGGATCCCACCCGACTGCGTCAGGTCCTCGGCAATCTGGCGAACAACGCCATCAAATTCACCGAGACCGGCGGCGTCATCCTGACGATTGAGCCGAGCCCGGACGAGCCGCACCGCTATGTCTTCGGCGTAACCGACACCGGGCCCGGCATTCCGGAAGACAAGTTGCCCGGACTGTTCGAGGCCTTCTCGCAGGCCGATCAGTCCACGACCCGCAAACATGGCGGCACGGGCCTCGGCCTGACGATCTGTGACCGGCTGGTCCGCGCCATGGACGGCGAGTGGCGACTGTCGAGTGTTCTGGGCGAGGGCTCGACGTTCGCCTTCGCGACGACGTTCAGCCCGGCCGGTGAAGCCATCCCGTGCGGCGCCGATCCCTCCGGGCCGAAGGTCTCCATCGAGGGCGTGGGGACGATGACCGGGCGGGCGCTCGCCCGCTACCTCCAGGACTTCGGGATCACGGTAACCGAAGCGTCGCCCGGACTTGCCGCAATCTTCCGGGGGCCGTCCGTCCCGGCGCAGGATATTCCCACGGTCGTGGTCGGGTCGCGGGATCTGGACGAAGCCGCGGGCACATGCGTCCTCTCCGGGCCGGTGCGGCGCTGTGATGTGAGGAGGCTGGTGGCCCAGATTCGGGCCGGCGAGACCCTCGTCCTTGATGACATCGCCACCACCGCCTTCCCCGCCGTCCAGTTCCCCGGCGCGAGGGTCCTGGTGGTCGATGACTCGGAGGTCAATCGCGAGGTGGCTTCCGAAGCCCTGCAGCGACTGGGCGTCTTCCCGGCACTGGCCGAAAACGGCGCGGAGGCCGTCGAGCGCCTCCGGGGTGCGGCGTTCGATCTCGTGCTCATGGACGGCTCCATGCCCGTCATGGACGGCTTCGAGGCCGCCGCTGCAATCCGCGCCGAAGAGCTCGCCGACGGCCGGCCCCGTACGACGATCCTGGCGCTCACCGCACACGTCGTCGGATCGGCCGCCAATGCCTGGCGCGAGTCAGGCATGGACGGCGTCATCCACAAGCCGTTCACCGTCAGCGATCTGGCCAAGGCCCTGGCAACCCACTGCGGCGACCTCGTCAGCCGGCCGCTGGACGGCCCGACGCCGGTCGGACCGGTCCCGACGGGGCCGGACGATGCCCTGTTTGATCCCGCCATCCGCGCCGAACTGGCGGCCATGGCCAGCAATGGCCGCCCTGATTTCGTCGCCAGGGTCGAGGCCCTCTATGCCGAAAACGCGCCGGCCCGTCTTCGGGAAATGGGCGAGGCCCTCTCGACCGGCGACCTCGAAGCCTGCGCCCGCGCGGCCCACGCCCTGAAGTCCATGAGCCTCAGCCTCGGTGCCGCCGCTGTGGCCAGGGCGGCCTCGAACGCCGAAGCCGCCGCCCGTGCGGGTGACCCCGGCCGGATTGATCCGGCGGCAATGTCCCGGTTGCTCGATCAGACCCTGGCGGCGTCCCTGGGCAATCGGGCACCGGCACCCGCGCCGCAAGATGACATCGCGACGGACCTGGCGCGGGCGCTGGAGGCCGGGGACCTCAGCCTTGTCTACCAGCCGATGATGGACCGGAGCGGGGCCTTCGCCGGCAAGGCCGAAGCCCTGGTCCGGTGGACCTGTCCCGTTCGTGGCCCCCGAAGTCCTGACGACTTCATCCCCGCTCTGGAAACGGCAGGAGCCGTCTCCAGGCTCACCGACTTCGTCCTCGAACGGGCGATGCAGGAGGGCGCGGCGCGGGAGGATGTCGTCATTTCGGTCAATGCCTCCGCGGGCGAATTCCAGCGCCTTGATTTCACCGACCGGGTCGTTGAAGCCGCGCGCCGCGCCGCCTACCCGCTGGACCGTCTTGAGATCGAGGTGACCGAGACGGCCATCCTCGACATGGGCCTGGCCCGGCCGACGCTGGAGCGGCTTGCCGCGCTTGGGGTGAGGGTCGCCCTCGATGATTTCGGATCCGGCTACACGAGCCTTCACGCCCTGCGTCAGCTCCGCTTCTCGACCCTGAAGATTGACCGCAGCTTTGTGACGCACTGCCTGGACGATACGGCGTCGGCCGCCATCATCCATGCCGTCATCGGGGTCGGCAGAGCGCTCGGCATGAAGATCGTGTGCGAGGGCGTGGAAACCGACGCCCAGGTCCGGTTCCTGCGCGCCGCCGGCGTTCATTACATTCAAGGATTTATCTACCGCCGCCCGGGCGACTTCGCTGACCTCCCTCGCGAAGAAGTCCTGGCGTCCGCGCCGGTTCACCAATTCGGTTAGGCTTTCCTTCAAGGCGGCCCGGCTAGTGCATTTCGAGGAGTTTACATGGCCATTATCCTGATCGTCGACGACGACCCCACGGTCCGCCTGATCGCCGGCGAACTGCTGCGCGGTGACGATCACGCCATCGTGGAAGCGGAAGACGGCGACGAAGCGCTCAGGATCGTCGACGTCATGGCGGTGGATCTGGTGGTCCTGGACATGCTCATGCCGAACAAGGACGGGCTGGAAACCATCGTTGAACTCCGCCAGCGTCAATCGGACATTCGCATTCTCGCCATCTCTTCCGGCGGCAGTATGGATCGAAGCCTGTTGTTGCGAACGGCTAGGGTGCTGGGGGCCGATGAAAGCCTCCAGAAGCCGCTCCGGCTTGACACCTTTGCCGACACGGTCGCCCGGCTGCTCGCCCGGCCACGGACGCCCGTCTCGTTGACGCGAAGTGCTGCGGCATCCTGACCCGCGGGCCCGGCAGGGCAGGCCACGCAGCAAACCGCAGTCCGGGAGATCGCGGCGGACCCCGGGGCACGGAACGCCGGCCGACCCGCGCCGTTGACGTGAGGCCCGTCCTGCTTCAGTCGAGCCTTCATGAAAATCCGCGTCAGCGCTGAACTCGTCTATCGCTTCGATCCGCCGACTGACGCCATCTACAAGATCCAGGTCGCCCACTGGCCCGGCCAGACCATTCTTGAGGAAAGCCTGACCACCACGCCGGTGATCGACTTCATCCAGGATGAGGACGTCGAGTTCGGGGCGCGGACCCTGCGCGCCCACCTCACGGGCGAGGTGGCCCTGACCTATCAGGCGGTGGTCGACAACGGCGTACTCAAGGGCCTGCCGCCGGTGACCGTCCAGCACGACTGGAACGACCTGCCGGCCGAGGTGCTGACCTACCTCCACCCCAGCCGCTACTGCCCGTCGGACCAGTTCGGCCGGTTCGCCGAACGCACCTTCGGCGGCACCATCGGCGGCGACCGGGTGCTAAAGATCCTCGACTGGATCAAGGCCGAGATCGACTATGAGCCCGGCTCCTCGGACAGCGAGACCACGGCGGCGCGCACCTTCATCGACCGGGCCGGCGTCTGCCGCGACTTCACCCATATGGGCATCACCCTGTGCCGCGCCTCGGGCATTCCGGCCCGCGCGGTCAGCGCCTTTGCGCACCAGCTGAACCCGCCGGATTTCCACGCCATCTTCGAGGTCTGGCTGTCGAACGGCTGGTGGCTGGTCGACCCGACCGGCCTGGCCCCGGTCGAGGGTCTGGTCCGCATCGCCTGCGGCCGGGACGCCGCCGACATCGCCTTCCTGACCACCCAGGGGTCGTGCCGGCTGGTGCGGCAGTCGGTGAGGGCCGAGGCGGTCTGAGTCAGCGGCCGCCTGCGGCCTTCCATTCCTCCAGGAAGACGTCCCGGCGCAGCACCTTGTTCTGCGGATCGATCAGCACATGCGCATCGGCCCGGACGTCAAGGACGCCCCGGCCGCCCGTCATCGGCACGGTGGACAGGGTTTCGCCGTCGATCTCGACCTCCACCGGCATGGGGAAGGCAGCACCGTCGCCGGTGACCCATTCGAGCGCGAGACGGTTGCCCTCACGGGTCACGCGCAGGTCGGGCAGGGCGGCCTGATAGAGATAGCCGCGGAAGAACCAGGTCAGGTCCTGCTCCGTCTCCTCATTGACGATGGCCAGGAACTCGTCGGTCGTGCCGTAGCGCGTCGTGAAGCCACCGGGCCGGGGGTCCGGTGACCCGTAGACCAGCCGCGTCACCGAGCTGAAGAAGGCCTCGTCCCCGATCAGCATCCGCAGCGAATGGGCGATCAGCGAGCCCTTGTTGTAGAGGTCCAGCCCCGGGCCGACGTCGCTCTTGTAGACCTCGTCCTCGGCCCGCTCGGTCCCTGAGACGACCGCGAACCGGTTGATCAGGTCGCGACGCTGCTCCTGCAGCTCGGCCTGCATATAGCGCTCGCCGTGCAGCCATCGCAGGTAGAGCGGCTGCATATAGCTGCCCAGCCCCTCGTGCAGCCACATGTCGTCGGCGTTGCGGTTGGTCATCTGGTTGCCGAACCACTCGTGCGCCATCTCGTGATGCAGCAGCCAGTCATAGCCCTTGCCGTCGAGGCGATAGGCATTGCCGTAGGCGTTGATGGTCTGGTGCTCCATGCCCAGGTGCGGGGTCTCGACCACCCCCATCTTCTCGTCGCCGAAGGGGAAGGGGCCGACGGTCGATTCGTAGAAATCCATCATCGGCGCGAACTGGGCGAACAGGGCCGCGACCTTGGCCGGATCGTCCGAGCGCAGGTGCCAGTAGGAGATCGGGATCACATTGCCGAACCGGCTCTGATAGTCGCTGCGCACCTCGTCATACGGCCCGATGTTCAGGGCGATGGCATAGGTGTTCGGATTGGCCGCGCTCCAGTTCCAGGTCGTCCAGCCGTCGCCGTGGTCGACCGTACCCATGAACCGCCCGTTCGACGGGGCGGCGAGGCTCGACGGCACGGTGATGTGCAGCTCGACCCGCTTCGGCTCGGCCAGCGGATGGTCGATACAGGGCCAGAAGATATCGCAGCCCTCGGGTTGGACGGCGGTGGCGATCCACGGCGAGCCGTCCGCCGTCGTGGCCCAGACGAAACCGCCGTCCCAAGGCGCGTTCGGCGCCACCCGCGGTGCCCCGGCATAGGCGATACGGACCGACACCGTCCCGCCCGCGGCCAGCGGTTCGGCCAGCGGAATGGTCATCCGCCCCTCGGGATTGGTCCAGCCGCCCTCGCCGGCGGGAATCTCACGTCCGTCGACCTGCACGGATGAGACGGTCAGCAGGGTGTCCAGCTCGACCACCACGGCGTCCAGAGGCGCGGTGGCGGTGAACTCCAGCACGGCGACCGCCTCGATGGTCTTCGTCTCCGGCTCGACCTTGATCGACAGGTCGGCCTTGTCGAACGCCATGGCCAGCTGCTCAGGCGTGCGCGGCTGGTCGGTGCCGAGGGTGAAGGCGGTCGATTCGCGGGCCGGCGTGACGGTGACGGCGGGTGCGGCGGCGACGGGGACCGTTTCCACCTCGTGCGTGACCGTGATCGAGACGCAGGCGCCGAGCGCGAGCATCGAAACACCCATCAGGGCGGCACGGAAGGTAGTGACGGACACGGCTGGCTCCCCGGGGCGAGGTCGTCAGCCTAATGACGGGTGCGGATCACGCAAACAAAAAGGCCGGCGTTTCCGCCGGCCTTTTCAGATCTTGTTGCTGTCGCCCGATCAGGCGGCGGCGGCTTGCTCGGCCAGCTTGGCCTTCACCTGGCGCTTGATGCGCTGGGCGGCGGTCGAGAGCTGCTCGTCCTTGGCCTTGACGATGAACGGGTCGAGACCGCCCTTGAAGTCGAGGGTGCGCAGGGCGGCGTTCGAGATGCGCAGGCTGAACGACTGGCCCAGCGCTTCCGAGGCGACCTTGACCGTCTTCAGCGACGGCAGGAAGCGGCGCTTGGTCTTGACGTTCGAGTGGCTCACGCTGTGGCCGACCATGGGGCCGATACCGGTGAGTTCGCAGCGACGCGACATGGGACTATCCTTCGGGTGCGGTCCGTTAAACGGCGGACGCATGAAACAGGTGCGCACGGCAAGCCTTCCGCGCGAGAGGGGGGCGTATAGAGGAGAGGGACGCGTTCCGTCAAGGCTCGACGGCCGTTCAGCCGCCGTTCAATTCCCGCCATATATTGACGCTAGACAGAACACTCGCCTTTCCGGGGACGTCATGACCATCCATCGCCTGATCGCCGCGGCCGCGCTCGCCGGAGCCGCCCTGCTGGCACCCGCCGCCACCAGCACGGCCGCCATGGTTCCGCAGGCGTCGAACGACACCGTGCTGCCGGGATACTGGGAATATACGACCAGCGCCCTCGGCGTGCGCGATACCGAGACCAAATGCGTGCGGCCGAGCGAGATCAACCGCTTCTTCGGCGGCCTGTCGACGCGGCGCTGGCAATGCACCTATCCGGTGCGCCAGGTCGGCAACGGCAATGCGCGGTTCGAGGGCACCTGCCAGGACCGCAAGGGACGCCGGGTCAATGTCCGGCTGCGCGGGCCCTATGCGCCCGAGAGCTTCCGCTTCACCGGCGGCGCCCAGCTTGCCCGCGGCACGCCCTATATCCCCGCGAGCATCACCGCCCGCCGGATCGCGGCCCAGTGCCCGGCCAACGCCGAGTATTTCTAGCGCTCAGACCTCGACGACGCGCGCGACCACATAGGTGTGCTGCGCGCCCGAGGGCAGCGACAGGCTGACATATTCGCCGGCGATGAACCGTTCGTCGGCAAACCGGAAGCCGACGGCGTCGTCGGCGTCGCCCTGGTCCATGTCCAGCACCCAGCGCCCGCCCGGCCCGTGGCGCAGCTGGCCGGCGCTGACCGTCTCGTTGTTCGAGAAGCGCCGGACGTGGCTGCGCGACGGCTCGGCCTTCAAGGCGTCGCCGTCCAGCCGGCCCTCGGCGTCCAGCGGTACGACAATGTCATAGCCTTCGTCCGGCGCGCCGGCGGGATGGCCGGGCTCGCGGGCGAGTTCGAGGCGGATATGGTGGAACTGGGTCATCGCGTCGCTCTCGTTGAACAGGCTTCCGATCCCGACACCTGCCGGAACGGGACCACACCCGCTTTGTTATGGAACAACGCCCGGAACGCATTTGCGGTTCAGGCAGGCTTGGGTCGTCCCGACGACGCTCGCCCGGAGGATCAGGACAATGACAGCACGATGGATCGTCGCCGTGGCGCTGCTGACGCTCGGCGGCTGCGCCGGAGAGGCCGTGCGCCAGACCGGAAACGAGCCCGTCGTCATGGGCTCCGCGGACCGCGGCGCGATGCTGGTCCAGCAGAGATGTGCCGGCTGCCACGCCGTCGAGCGTACCGGCGACAGCCCCATGGCCTCCGCCCCGCCGTTCCGCGCCATGGGGGTGCTCTATCCCATCAGCGACCTTCAGGAGGCCTTCGCCGAAGGCGTCGTCACCGCCCATCCCGCCATGCCGGCGTTCGAGCTCCAGTCGACCGACATCGCCGACCTGATCGCCTATCTCGAACGCGTTTCGGGGACCGGGCCCGGCGTATAAGGCGGGATTGACATAACTCTACATATGTAGAGTTATGTTCGCATGGTGCGATCACGATCCCTTTCGCCGGCCGCGCGCCGCGTCCTCGCTGCCCTGGTGCAGGCGGGTGCCACGGGGCGGCATGGCTATGATCTTTGCCGCGAGGCGGAGATCAAGTCAGGCACCCTCTACCCCCTGCTCATCCGCCTCGAGGCCCAGGGCTATCTGGTGGCGGACTGGCAGGCGTCCGAGGTTCCGGGACGGCCCCCACGCCATGTCTACCGGCTGACGGCGGCCGGCTGCCGTCTGGCCGATGAGTACGCCGCGGCGGGCGCGGGTAGCGAAGTCTTGCCGGAAGGGCGGCTGGCATGAGCGCCGTCAGCCACTGGCTTTTCGCCCTCGTCCGCAGACTTCTGCCGCCGTCCTTGCGGCCCTGGGGCGACGCGGCCTTTCGCGAGGCCGGGGCCATCACCCGTCCCGGCGAAGCGCTGCGGTTCTCGCTCGGCTGCCTGTTCTGGGCGGTCGGCGAAGCCATCCGATACCGGTTGTCGAATTCGAATCGAAAGGGGGACGAAACCATGGGTGACGGCAAGACCTTGGGACCGCGCGGCGTAGCGGTCTTGTGCGGGGCAGGCGCGACGGCCCTCGGCCTGGCATATCTGGCGGCGGGCGGCGCGCCGGACCGCCACCTGATGATCAATGCAGGAGCCCTGGCGTTCGGCCTGGTCGCGCTGGGCATCCTGACCCTGGCCGACCGGCGCGGGCATCTGCCGGCCGGCCCGACCAATCTGCTCCTGGGCCTCGTCCTGCTGGCGGTCAGCCTCTGGGGCGTCTCGGTCGGTGGCGTGACGCGGTGGGTGGCGTTGGGGCCGCTCATCATCCAGCCGGCCATGATGTTCGTGCCGCTCATGGCGGTGCTGTTCGCTCGGTCGCGGGATACCCTGTCCCTGGCGGGGATCGCCCTGGCGGCGCTGGCCCTGGCCCTGCAACCCGATCGCGGGATGGCCGGAGCCCTGGCGGCCGGTTTGACGGTGGTCGCCCTTATCCGTCCCGACCGGCAAACGCTGGCCGGCGCGGCCGCCGCCCTTGCCGGCTTTGCGGCCGCCATGGCGCAGGCCGACCCGTCGCCGGCCATGCCGTTCGTCGACCAGATCCTCTATTCAGCCTTCGCCGTCCATCCGCTGGCGGGACTCGCCGTCGTCCTGGGCGCGGCGCTGCTGGTGCTCCCGGCCCTGGCCGCCCGGCGATTGAGTTGCCCGGCGCAATCCGCCTGCATCGCCTTCGGTGCGGTCTGGGCGGGGCTCGTTCTGGCGGCGGCGCTCGGCAACTATCCGACGCCGCTCGTCGGATACGGCGGCAGCGCCATCGTCGGCTATCTGCTCAGCCTGGTCGTGTTTCCCCGGCGTGCCGCCGGGCCGGCGCGCGCGTCGGTCGAGGCGGTCTCCGAACCGGAAGGGGACGGACCCCTGCTCAGCGTGGGACACCCCTGAAAGCAAAAGGCCCGGGATCGCTCCCGGGCCTTTCAACAGGTTCAGCGATGTCGCCGGATCAGGCGGCTTCGGCCTCTTCGGCCGCGTCTTCAGCGGCTTCGGCGGCGGCGATGACCGCCTTCTTGGCGCTCAGCGACTTGGACAGCAGCTGGACGGCGGCGTCCTTGTCGATGCGATTGGCGGCGGCGACTTCGCGGGCCATGCGGTCCAGCGCCGATTCATAGAGCTGACGCTCCGAATAGGACTGTTCCGGCTGGCTGTCGGCGCGGTGCAGGTCGCGGACGACCTCGGCGATCGAGATCAGGTCGCCCGAGTTGATCTTGGCTTCGTATTCCTGGGCGCGACGCGACCACATGGTGCGCTTGATACGGGCGCGGCCCTTCAGGGTCGTCAGCGCCTTGGTCACCACGTCGTCGGCGGCCAGCGAGCGCAGGCCGGCCGTCTTGGCCTTCTTGGTCGGAACGCGCAGGGTCATCTTCTCGTGGTCGAAGGTGACCACATAGACTTCCAGCTCCATGCCGGCGACTTCCTGGACCTCAACCGCCGCGACCTTGCCGACGCCGTGCGCCGGATAGACGACCGCGTCGCCAACCTTGAATTCCAGTCCGGACTTGCTCGTCATGTCATTCCTTTCCCGGCGCAGGGAAGGCGGGACGCATACACCGAAGACAGCTGTGCGCTCTCCGAAGACGGTCACCCGTCGGCGGCGCGGCAAAATCAGGCGTCAACTGTGGAAACGGATCACCAAACCTCTGGCCGACCCCGCCTTCGTGGGCAGAGTTCTGTCGCAAACGCGGGCGGCGCGAGAAAATCGCTTACCGCCCGACCCAATGACAGGAACCTATCACAAAATTGCGGAATTTCAAAACGTCCACAGCGTCAGCGCGTGTGCGGCCGTAAATCCCGACCTGCCTGGGGGCGGCGGTGCGATCAGCGAGGCGATGCGCGGCTCAGGAACCCTTGCCGGGTTTCTCCGAGAAATATTTCTCGAACTTGCCCGTCTCACGCTCGAACGTCTCGGCGTCGGCGGGCGGCGTGCCCTTGACCGTGATGTTCGGCCAGACCTTGGCGTATTCAGAGTTGACGATCAGCCATTTGCCGTCCGGCTCGTCCTCGGTGTCCGGCTTGATAGCGTCGACCGGGCACTCCGGTTCGCACACGCCGCAGTCGATGCATTCGTCCGGGGCGATGACGAGGAAATTCTCGCCCTCATAGAAGCAGTCGACGGGGCAGACCTCGACACAGTCCATGAACTTACATTTCACGCAGGCGTCGGTGACGATGTAGGTCATGGGGCGGTCTGGGGCGCTATCGGCTGGCAGTAGGAACGGGCAGCGCAAATGGCCCCGCCGGGGGGCGCTGTCAACCGAGGGGGTGCCGCAGACTGTACAGGGCGCGCGCCTCTTCAGCCGGACCGCGCCGTTCGCCGGCGGCCTCGACGGTCAGTTCCACCAGCCGCCCGCCGACGGCGAACACCAGCGTGTCGCCGACGTGAACGCTGCGGCTGGGCTTGTCGAGCCGGGTCTGGACCCCGTTGTGGGTCAGCCGCACCGCGCCGCGCTCGACCATGGCGGCGGCGAGGGTCCGGGTCTTCGCGAACCGCGCCCGCCACAGCCAGACATCGATGCGGCAGCCCGTTTCGCTCATGCGGGGGCGCGGGTCCGGCGGGGGCGTTTGCGTTTCGCCCGGGCCGGGGCAGGCTTGGCGGTCAGGGCCGACAGGGCGGCGAACGGCGAGTCCGTCACCACCTTCGGTCGCTCGTCGCGGTCCGGCTTCTGCGCCCGTGACGCCTTCAGCGTCGCGGTCAGGGTCTTCGCCTCATCCAGTGAAACCCCCAGGGCCGCCAGATCGGCCTCGTTCAGCACCCCCTTGCCGGCCGCCTGCCGTTCGGCGAGCGCCTCCAGCATCTCCACCCCGGCCGCGACCTTGCCGATGGCGCGCAGGCCGAACGCCGACAACAGGCGCGGCGAGGGCGGCGTCGCGGGCAGGGCGGTCAAGGCCGTGGCACCCGGCCGGAACGGTTCGGCGGCGACGAAGGCCTGCATCAGCGCCCGCGCCCGCGCCTTCAGAAGGCCGGGCAGCCAGACCGAATGCGACCCCATCCGCACGGCGAAGGTCCTCAGCGTGCGTCGCTCGACCTGGCTCAGCGCCGCGAGATCGCGCTCGACCGCGCGCCGGTCGATGACCCCGCCGGCCTCGATCAGGCGGAAGGCAATGCCGCGCGGCAGGCCCTTGAGGGTGCCGCTCTCGACCGCGCCCTTCAGCCGCGCCAGCGGCTTCAGCGCGCGCCCGGCCTCCGCCGCCAGCCAGGCCTCCAGCCGGCGCTGCGCCCGTTCCCGGGCCGGTGTCGGCCCCAGTTCGCCCAGCAGCCGCACCCGCGGCGCAAACCACTCGCCGCCCGTGACCTGCCCGGCCGCCGCCCCGCGCCACAGCACCGCCCCGTCGGGGGTCACGGCGAAGGCGGCGTCCTCGTCCGCCGCCAGCCGGCCCAGCCGCCGGGCGATCTCCGGCGTCACCGCCTGCCGCGCCGCATGCCGCAGGGCCCGGTCCTCGAGCGCGCTCGAGCCCTTGTCGATCCGGAACTCCACCCCGGTCAGCCGCCCGACGGCATGGCCCTCGACGATGACCGCGCCGTCGGCCTCGACCTCGGCCACCGCATCCTCGGTCACGTTCAGCGCCCGCATCAGGGCGGTGGTGCGCCGGTCGACGAACCGGGCGGTCAGCCGCTCGTGCAGCACATCGGACAGCCGCTCCTCGAGCGCCTTGGTCTTGTCGCGCCAGCCCTGCGCCTGGTCCAGCCAGTCGGGCCGGTTGGCGATATAGCTCAGGGTCCGCACCCCGCTCAGCCGCGCCGAAAGCTGGTCGATCTGGCCGTCGTCGCGGTCCAGCTCGGCGAACCGTGGTGCGAACCAGTCGGCCGTCAGCCGTCCGCGCTTGCCCGTCAGGGCCTGGAAGATCTCCTTCGACAGCCGCCCGTGTTCGTCCAGCGTCGTCTTCTGGAAGTCCGGCAGCTGGCAGGCCTCCCACAGCCGCATGATCGCCCCGCGCGACCGGCCGACGCGGGCCACATCCTCGTCCTTGATCAGCCGCCGCAGCAGGGTCTCGTCCAGTGCCGGCTGGGTCAGGTTCAGCCCCCGCACGCCCGGCGTGACGGTCAGGGAACGCAGCAGATCGGGCAGGCTGTCGAAATCCAGCCGCGCATTGCGCCACTCGGCACCCTCGACCGGATCGAACCGGTGCTCGACCACCTGTTCGACCAGATCCTGGTCCAGCTCTGTTGCCTCGCCGGTGACGCCGAACGTCCCGTCGCGCAGGTGCCGCCCGGCCCGCCCGGCGATCTGGCCTATCTCATGCGCATGCAGCCAGCGCGTCCGCCGCCCGTCGAATTTCCGCAGGCCGGCGAAGGCGACGTGGTCGACCTCCATGTTCAGCCCCATGCCGATGGCGTCGGTGGCGACCAGAAAATCGACCTCGCCCGACTGGAACAGCTCGACCTGGGCGTTGCGGGTGCGCGGGCTCAGCGACCCCATGACCACGGCCGCCCCGCCGCGCTGACGCCGGATCAGTTCGGCGATGGCGTAGACCTGGTCCGTCGAGAAGGCGACGATGGCGCTGCGGGCGGGCAGCCGGGTCAGCTTCTTCGACCCGGCGTAGCTCAGGGTCGACAGCCGCTCGCGCGACACGATCTCGACATCGGCCACCAGCGACCGGATCAGCGGCGCCATGGTCCCGGCGCCGAGGAACATGGTCTCGAAACGCCCGCGCGCATGCAGCAGCCGCTGGGTGAAGACGTGCCCCCGCTCGGGGTCGGCGACCAGCTGGATCTCGTCGACGGCGAGGAACTCGACCGACCGTTCCAGCGGCATGGCCTCGACGGTGCAGACGAAATAGACGGCCCGCGGCGGGACGATCTTCTCCTCGCCCGTCACCAGGGCCACGGCCGAGGCCCCGCGTCGTTTGACGATCCGGTCATAGATCTCGCGCGCCAGCAGCCGCAGCGGCAGGCCGATCATGCCCGAGGCGTGGCCCAGCATCCGCTCGACCGCCAGATGGGTCTTGCCGGTATTGGTGGGGCCCAGAACCGCGACGACGCGCGAGGGGGCCTGTCCGGCGCCGCGATCACTCATGATGGGGACAAGGTGGCGATTCGCCGGCGTTTCCTCAAGCGAAGCGGTGTCGCGCCATCAGGTCGCGGACAGGAGGGCTTCGAGCTGGTCCAGCCGTTCCTTGCCGAAGAACATCTCCTCGCCGACGAAAAAGGTCGGCACGCCGAAGACGCCGCGCGCCACGGCAGCCTCGGTATTGGCCGCGAGGATCGCCTTGACGTCGTCGGTCCCGGCGCGGGCCAGGATCGCCGCGCCGTCCAGTCCGGCTTCATCCAGCACCGACTGCAGAACCGCAGGGTCGCCCATCGCCAGACGGCGCTCCCAGAAGCCGCCCAGAACGGCCTCGACATAGCGGTCGAAATCCGGTCCGGGCTCGACCGCGCAAAGGCCGCGCATCGCCGTCAGGCTGTTGACCGGGAAATGCGGGTTCATCCGGAAGGCGGTGAGGCTGTGACGGGCCACGAAGCGCCGGATCTCCAGCATCTCATAGTCCATCTTCCCCTTGACGCCGCCGAAGGCCAGGAACGGAGCCTGGTTGCCCGTCGCCTTGAAGATACCGCCCAGCAGGCAGGGGATCAGATTGACCGAGGCACCGGTGCGTTCGGCGACACCCTTCAGCCCATGGTGCGCGAAATAGCCGTTGGGGCTGGCGAAATCGAAGATGAAGTCGATCGTCCGGGTCATCACCAGTTTTCCTTCCATGGGCGCAGGTCCAGCTCGAACGTCCAGGCGGTGCGTTGCTGGTTGTGCAGCCAGACATAGTTCCGGGCGATCTCGTCGGGTTTCAGGATCGCATCCTCGTCCAGCAGGGTCTGGATGTCCGGCGCGATGGAGCGGGCGAAGGTCCCGTCGATCATGCCGTCGACGACCACATGGGCGACATGGATGCCCTTGGGCCCGATCTCGCGGGCCAGGCTCTGGGCCAGCTGGCGCAGGGCCGCCTTGGCACCCGCGAAGGCGGAAAAGCCTGCACCGCCCCGCGTCGAGGCGGTGGCCCCGGTGAACAGGATCGTCCCCTTGCCGCGCGGCGTCATCACCCTGGCGGCCTCGCGCCCGGTGAAGAAGCCGGCCAGGGCCGCCATTTCCCAGACCTTGGAATAGACCTGGGCCGTCGTCTCCACGACGGGGAAGCGCACATTCGCGCCGATGTTGAAGACCACGACCTGCAGCGGCCCGATCTCGGCTTCGATCCGGTCGACGAGGGCGATCATTTCGGCCTCGTTGCGCGCATCGACCCCGAAGGCATGGGCCTCGCCGCCCTCGGCGCGAATGGAGGCGGCGACGGCCTCGAGCGACTCGAGATTGCGCGGGCGCCGGGTGATACAGACCGCCAGACCCTCCCGGGCGAAGGCCCGGGCGATGGCTGAGCCGACGCCGTCCCCGGCACCGACGATCAGGCAGGATGGCTTCAGCGGCATCATGTCTCCCCCGGGTTCAGGAGACCGTTTCATATCAAAACTAAGTCGTCAACGCGGGCGGCCCGGCTCCCGGCCGGCCGCGGAAGCGGCGACGGGGCAGCCGGCTTAATGGGGTGGGTCACCCGGGCGGAACAGGGGCGAAACGAATCAGGACCGAATCACCGACACGGCCCGATTCGGGGTTTGTTCACCCCAACATATTGTATCTTAACGGGGATTAACCACAATCGGAAACCGGGGCTTGCGCGCCTCAATCCCGGCCCATGCAAAAAATCGGAATGGACGACGGCCACGGACGCTTCCCCGCCGCGCCGTCACCCGCTAGGTCAGCCTGCGTGACCCCGTAGCTCAGCCGGATAGAGCAAGGCTTTCCTAAAGCAGAGGTCGGGGGTTCGAGTCCCTCCGGGGTCGCCATATATTTCAAACACTTAAGTGAAATTCCGACTGGTGCGTAGCCCCGTGGGGCACGGTTGGGGCACAAGATTCTCGATCCTGGGGCACGTCTAAGCGCGGTCGAATCGCCTCGCGTGGCCAATCTGCCGTGGTGTGCCGCCTATGGTTTGCGAGAAGAGCGGGCTTCGGGCAGCGCGCGCGAACATCCGTGAGCGTGTGCGGGCTACGCGGCCTTCAGATTATGTCCCAGCGCCTCCGAGGATCCACATGGAGTGCTGCGATGGCCGAGCCGACATTCACCCTGGAGATTGAGCGAAACATTGAGCCGGACAGGCTGGCCTGGATCGATGGCGAGGACGCCGCAGACGGCACGGGTCTCGGATGCAATCGTGACTACCGAGACCTTCGGTCGACCACCTGGGCGGAGGTCGATGAGATCCTCGAGATTGAGCTCTGCCGCCTGGACCAGTCCGAGGTGCTGGGTTTCATGGACTCGCATGAGATCCATGAACTCGATGTCGGTGTTGCGGGCGCGGCATTTGCCCTGGCGGCGGCCGGCTGCATCCCCTTCACAAGCTGCAACGGTGGTGCCCTCGGCGGACGGCATTCGGAGGAATATCCTCTGGTCGCCTTCTATCTTCCAAAACTTTCGGTCGAGAGGATTCTATGGGCCTCTGAAAAGGCCAACGCAGGACTGTTCCAGGACCCGGTCGGTGGGACTGTTCACGTCTACGGATGCCAGCTCAGGGACCTTCATGCGTTCGCCCGCGCCCTGCACGATAGTCGATTGTCTTTGGCCTGAGCCGACGGTGCTATCAGGCAAGCGCTAAGAGATCTCCGGCAGAGTCGGCGTAAGCCATTGTCAGGGATGACATTTCGTGAAGTTGCTTTCGTTCAAACGTCACCGGCTTCCGGCTGACGTGATCCGCCACGCCGTGTGGTTGTGATTCCGGCTAAGCCTCAGTTTCCGCGACGTTGAGGAGTTGCTGGCGCAGCGCGGGGTTGACGTCAGCTACGACATGATCCGGTCCTGGACGATCAAGTTTGGCCTCCTGGTCTTGTGGCGGCTGAAGAAGCGGAGAGGGGCCACGTCGCTGCGCTGGTACTTGGACGAGATGGGGGCAAGCGGACGTATCTGTGGCGAGCGGTCGACGACGAGGGCGAGGTTCTGGGCCCCGTGGTCCAGTGGCGACGCGATACGGAGGCGGCGCTGGGGCTTCTCCGACGTCCTTTACACAACCAACCAGTCGAGCCGCAGACGATCACCACTGACGGCCTGGCGTCGTACGGTGCAGCTCTGGATCAGCTGGATCTGAGGCATCTGCACCGGCCGGGTCGGCTGCGGGAGATCAACCGATTTGAGAACTCCCAGCGCCCGATCCGGCGACGAAAACGCCAGCAGCAGCGGCTCAAATCCCAAGAGTCAGCCCGGAGATTCCTCACCATCTACGTGGCGATCTACAACACGTTCAACATCCAACGCCACCTGATCAGCCGACCCGCTCTTTGCCGTTTCCGAGCCTAAGCTGATGCGGCCTAGTCGAAGGCCGTTGCCAGATTTCGGGCAGGGAGGGGCGGCTTTCGACGTGGCGCAGCTAACCTGTCAGCCCCTCACCATTAGGTCGATACATGTAACCAGCACCATGTACCGTCTGTATGACTTCGCCGCAGTCCAAGTCGTCAAGTTTGCGCCGAAGACGCGACAAGGCGGTGCGAAATCCGGTTGTGGTGTCGTGTTTGAGTGTGGGGATCCAGCGCGACGCTGTTTCGGTCGTGATTACGACGCCGGGATTGTGGAAGAACATGTTCAGCAGGGAGACTTCCTGCGGTGATATACGAAGCCGCCGCCCGTTCGGTCCGATCGCTTCGCGCGAGACAGGATCCAGCCTCCAAGAGTCCGAAGAGGGGCCAGGATGAGTTCGGCCGAGCCGCGTTCCGCAGCGACGCATCAGTGCTCGCGCCTGAGCCAGCAGCAAACGGCTGTCCACCGGGGTCGGCAGCAAGTCGTCGGCGCCAACCTCGAGCGCCACAATTCGGCTCATGACATCCGTGTTGTCGGACAACAGAATGACACGCGCTCCCCCTTCCACAGCCAGCCGGCGGCAAAAGCCATAGGCACGACCGCCTGATAGGCACTCGTCCAGAACGACCAAATCGATCGCAACTGTGGCCATGAGTTCCGTGGCCGCCTCAATACTGCCAGCCTGGAGCGTTCGAAACCCTTCGCCCTCGAAAAGGTCAACCAGGCCGGCTCTGACTTCAATGTCAGTGCTGACAACTAAGACAATGCGCTCGCCAGTCGCTAAATCCAGGTTACTGTTATTGGGGTCCATTGCGAGAGCAAAGCCTATCAAATTATTCTCTGTAAGCTGTGTCATTACGTCAGCTGGTGCGAAGCGAGTTCTATTTAGCGATGTGACTAGAAATTGTTTCTCGACAAATATCCAACGCCATTGCATTGGCGTAATAGTCTGAACAATAATAAATGAGCGACGCAAACTGTGTGGCGATAATAATACTGCATCTTTCATTCATTAAGAATTTAGATTGGCGATCCGCTCGAATACAGGATCATAATAGCATGTGCGATTAAAGTTAATCGTGAAAGACGAAGGTGAGGTGAGAGAAAATCGCTTATATGGCCGTTTAAATGCAAAAGTCTGTCAAATTACGATGTTGTTTGCGGCGTTACTTCAGCAAAACATCTGGCATCATCCCCATCGTTTTCTCTCTAAGGGCAGACTTTCAAATGACGACATTATCCATGGTCGGCCAGTCTATGCGGCGCCGTCCTCACGCCGCTTGCGATCCCATACGACTGCGCGCGACGATCACCATAGATATTGAGGTGGAAGATTATCTGGCCGCCCAACATGCAAAGGCGTCCATCGAGGCCCAGTTCGCCGAAATTCGCCAGCGGCACGAGGGTGCGAGCTTGGAATTCAGGCAGCGCCGTCCACGCATGCGTCCGCGCCCGGGTGTTCCGGCCCCAGTAATTGTTGGCTACGCCGATGACTGAAGGGCTTGAAAGACGGCGCAACACATTGCTTGCCTGCCTGACCCTGCTTCGCAGAATGGCGCCGAGCATCTCGGTCTCCGAGATGCTCGCTTTCCTGTATGTCGCCGAGAACGGCGGTGTGCGGGTCACAGAGCTCGCCGGGCTGATGATGACGACCAAGGCCACGGCTTCGCGCGCAGCCCGGGCATTGGTGTCGGAGGGAGATCCGGGTGCTCTGCCTCCCAGTCGCGGCTGGTTGGTTATGTCGTCAAACGGCCGTGAAAATATTTCCCGTCACCTGTATCTGACGCCACTGGGCGCGCAAATCAGCGGGAAGCTGGACGTCTTGATAGGGCGCGCGCAACCCATTCGAGGCCGCGCCGGCGAGATCTCGGTCGCCTTCGGTGAAACCAGGGCGGTCTGACCTTCAGGTCTCCACCGGGAACTCCAATTCAAGATTGAAGCGGAGCCGATCCACGACGATGGCTGAATTCTGTCGCTTGACGTTCTCGTCATCAATCAGTTCGGCGAGCATGAACTCGCGATAGTGATTGATGTCTCTGAACTGGCCGACTGCCACAAAATCCACCGGCCCCGAGACCGCCCAACACATCGAGATCTCCCTTAGGCCGCTGAGTTTCTTTTCGAACGAAGTCCTGTTTTGCGCCAGGGTGATCTCCATGATGACCGTCAGAGGCCGGGCGGTGAGCCGCGGGTCGACCAGTGCCGCTTCCTTAATGATGATTCCGCTTTCGCGGAGCCGCTTCAGTCGACGGTGACAGGTCGCAGGTGTTAGGCCAATCGTATCGCAGAGTTCAGTGACGCTGACGCGGTTGTCTTTCTGAAGTGCTGCAATCAGACGGCTGTCGATGACGTCGAGCTTCACAGAGTTCATTGAGATTCGTTTATCAGATTGCTTTAATCGGTGATCAGAGGCGGCTACTCTGTCTTCAAATGGAAAGATAAAACCGACCGGACATAAGCAATGTATTGAAGGAATTGCGTTTGAATTCATCATTGTGTCAGCCGTTTGCGACTGTCAATTCAAAACCGGCACATTACAATAGTGTAATAGGTAGGACTGTCGACGCCGTGCGCTGGGCGTTACGATTTAAGGTAGACTTACATCGACGTAACTCTAATTCATGTGGCTGATCTGTGACTCAGATTCCATAATCACTTACGGTGATTGTAAAACGTATGTGTAACGAGAGTAAGCGAAGCTAGTCTTGTCTTGGGTATGGCGTCGGACATTTCGGCGTCGGCACGTGCTGCGGGGTGTTCTTTGGCCCGACCGCTGATCCGGTCGATGTCGTGAGGGCTGCGGAGCGCGTCATTTCAGGATCGAGACCAACATGAAGAACCACATGCGCTCACGCCTCCTCGCGACCACCATCGTTGCCGGTGTGGCTTGGGGAGCGAGCCTGCCGGCCTTCGCCCAGACCGCCCCGCTGCCGACCGTGAACGTCTCGGGCGAGGCTGAGTCGCAAGCCACCGAGATCGACGAAGTCGTCGTCACCGGCTCGCGCATCCGTCGTGACCCGACGAATTCGCCGACCCCGCTGATCCAGGTTTCGCGTGAAGCGCTGCTGACCAGCGGCCAGTCGACGGTCATCGATTTTCTGGCGACCATCCCAGCACTGTCGAACTCCCTGGTGCCTTCGGACACCGTCGGCAGCGACCTGGGCGGTCTGTCGGCCGCCAACCTGCGCTCGCTCGGGAGGGGCCGTACGCTGACGCTGGTCGATGGCCGCCGTCATGTCGGATCGGAGACCGGGGCGCTTGCCGTGGACGTCGATACCATCCCGCGTCTGCTGATCGAGAACATCGAGATCATCACCGGCGGCGCGTCGTCGGTCTATGGCGCTGACGCCGTCTCGGGTGTGCTGAACTTCCAGCTGCGCCGCGACTTCGAGGGCCTCGAGATCGACGCCAACTACGGCATGATCAACCAGGGCGGTCAGGCGAACCGCCGCCTTTCGGCGTTGGTCGGGGCCAACATCTTTGACGACCGGTTGAACCTGTGGGCCTTTGCCGAGTATGAGGAGCTGGACGAGGTCCGGAACCTGGACATCGACTGGCTGCGGGCCAACTATGTCCATATCGGTGCCGATGTCGATCCGACCAACCCGGCCTTCGGCCCTCCCAGCGACGGGATCATCGACCAGCGAGTTTACTCCGGCGCTAGGTTGCTCCAACGCGTTCGGTGGAGCATCGTCAACCTGGCCAACAACGTACCGGCGAGCCCACTCAGCGACCCTGATATTCCGTTCTTCAACTGCCCGAGCGGCACGTCCTACACCAACAATAATTGCACGACGCCCAACCCGGGCTACTCCTTCGTGTTCGACGGCGCTGTGGGCCGACCGACCGACTTTGGCACTCGGATCGGCACCGGTTTCTCGCGGCTGTTTAATATTGGCGGTGACGGCGAGGACTACTCGGAGTTCAGCCAGTTCAGCTTCTTCCCGCAAGGCGAGACGACGCGCTACGCCGCGGGCGCCAACTTCTCGATCACCGACGACATCCTGTTCCGCGTCGAGGCGAAGCAAACCCAGGAAGCAACCTTCGCCGAGAGCCAGGCGACCTTCTTCGATATTTACATCAACAACGGCCGAACGGCGGACCAGGTCAGCGAGATCCGCGGCGCCACACAATATACCGTCCGGCTGAGCGACAACGCCTTCCTGCCGGCGAACGTCCGCACTGCAATCGAGAACAACCGGCTCATTCTTTACACCAACCCGACCGCGACGTCTCCGGGCTTGCCCAGGACCGATCCGGTGACCGGCGATCCGCTGACGGTGGCCGCGCCGTTCGCGCGGAACGCCTTGCGGGGCGTCGATAACGAGCAGACCAACACCCGCGAGCTGACCCGCTTCGTCGCATCGCTCGAAGGCACCCACGACCGCTTCGCCTTCCTCAATAATGTCCGCTGGGATCTGAGCTACACTTACGGCGAAGTCGAGGTTGAGCAGGTCGCTGAGTCGGTGGACACCGAGCGTCAGGCCTACGCCACCGACGCCGTCTTCGACACCGCGGGCTTGGTGAACGGCCGGCCGGGCGAGATCGTCTGCCGGGTACAGTTGCTTCAGGCTCAGAACGTCGCCCTGATCGAGGATCAGGTCCGAGGTGGCGATCTGCGGGCCAACCCTATCGGCCAGCAGAACATCAACGAGTGCGAGCCCCTCAACATGTTCGGCAAGGGCAACCAGTCGGCTGAAGCCCTAGCCTACATCCAGTTCGCCGGCGACTCCTTCGCGCGCAACGAGCAAGAACAGGCAATCGCCGCCGTTTCCGGCGAGTTGTGGGACTTCTGGGGCGCGGGCCGCATCGGCGGCGCGGTCGGCGTCGAATACCGGCGTGAGTTCACGGAGGGTGTCGGCTACGAAGACGAGAACGAAAACCGGTTGACGCAGGGGTTCGACGGCGGCTTCCAGCCTGCCGCGCAGTATGAGTCGGAAGAGGCATTCGCCGAGCTCTCAATCCCACTGATCCGCGACAACTGGCTGGGCGAATACGCCGAAATCAGCGGCTCCTACCGCTACTTCGACTACACTACGGTCGGCACCGGCGACGTCTACGGCGTGAACTTCATCTACCGGCCGATCCGTGACGTGACGTTCCGGACCAGCTTCAACTCCTCGTTCCGCGCACCAAACCTCGGGGAGAATTTCGCGCCTCTCACCCCGGCGTTCGCCAACTTCGCCTTTACCGATCCCTGCTCGACGACGAACATCAACGCGCCCGCCAACCAGGAATTCCGAACCAACCGGATCGCCAACTGCACGGCCCTGGCCCAGCAGCAGGGGCTGACCTTCGACTTCGCCGGTGCCACGGCCACCACCACCGACGACTTCGATCCGACGCCGCTGGGCTCCGGCTCGGTCGTTGGCTCGGCGGGCGGCAATCCGTTCCTTCAGCCGGAAGAGTCGGAAAGCTTCACCTTCTCGACCGTTATTGAGCCGCGGATGTTCCCGAACTTCAGTCTGGTGCTCGACTACTACGAGATCGAAATCTCCAACGTCATCGCGGCGATCTCGCCGAACATCGCGGCGAACAACTGTGTCGACGGGCCTTCGCTGAACCAGGGGGCGTGCGCCACCATCTTCCGCAACAACCCGTTCCTTCCATTCGCGATCGGCGGGCCCGCGAGCGATCCGATCGGGGCCTTCATCCAGGGCTCGATCAACTATGCCAAGTTGACCACGCGTGGTCTGGACTTCACTGCCCGGTACCGTCTGGATCTGGAAGAAGCCGTCGGGCGCAACTGGGGGAACCTGGACTACCGCCTGGGCGGCTCCTGGCTGATCGAACAGAAGAATTTCAACAACGCCGAGGATCCGAGCGACTTCACGGGTCTGGACAGCGACATCCTCTACCCCCGCGTCCGGCTGACCTCGTCTCTGACGTACGCGCCCAACGACGAGTGGAGTGTGAACTGGACGATGGACTGGCAGACTGCGCAGGATACGTTCACCTCCGCGCAATACGGAGCCTCCGGCAACGTCGACTCCCGCCTTCCGGAAAACTTCAATACGGGCAACTTCGCCCGCCACGATTTCACCGTCCGCTGGAATGCGGCGGACAATCTCTCGATCCGCGCCGGGGTGGTCAACGCCTTTGACGCGGAGCAGGCCCGCTACCTTGGGAACACGCTGTATTCGAATTTCGACCCCTACGGTACGCGCTTCTTCATCGGCCTCAACTACCGCCCGTTCTAGGGGCGACCCTTACGGGTCACGGAAACCCCCGTCGCTCATCGCGGCGGGGGTTTTTGCTTTTCAGGGATCACGGCCGTCGCCGTTGATCGGGGACCGCACCTAACCTGGCTTGGAAACATGCTCAGCTTTGACGAACTCCTTGCCCCGATCACGCTGCGGCAGTTCCGTGACGAGTATCTGGGACGAAAGCCGCTCCACATCCTCGCCGGCGCGAACCGGGAAAAGCGCGCGCTTCTGGATTGGGGGGCGCTCAACCATCTCCTTGACCAGAGCGCCATCTGGACGGGTCAGACCCTCAGGCTGATGCACAACCGCGTCGCGGTCCCACACTGGGAATACTGCCAGCTCAAGAGCGTCCCGAGCGGAGGCCAAGTCTATCGGCCATGCCCGGACAAGGTGGAGGTGTTCCTGGCCCAAGGTGCCAGCCTTGTGGTCAACGAGTTGCAGACGCTCCATCCGCGGATCGCAAAGACCGCTGCCCTCCTGAGCCGGGCTTTCGCTGCCCAAATTGGCGCGAACGTTTATTGCTCCTTCAAGGATGTCCAGGCGTTCGGCCCCCACTACGACAACCACGATGTGTTCGCCGTTCAGACTGAAGGCGAGAAGATCTGGCGCATCTATGAGAGCCAGATCGAGATGCCGGTCGATCTGCCGCCCGACACCCCGGAAACCCGCCAATGGCTCGAACAGGCGTGCGGCCCGGTGATGTCCGAGATACGGATGCAGCCGGGCGACGTGCTGTACCTGCCGCGCGGTCGTTTTCACGACGCGCTCGCCGTCGATGGGGCCTCCCTGCATGTGACGTTTTCGGTCACTGCCCTTTACGGGCGGATCCTGTTCTCGCTTCTCGACAGCGCGGCGATGCAGTTTCCGGCCTTCCGGGCCTATTTCCCGCCCGCTGCCGAAGGCGATGGCAAGCCACTGGCTGCTCATCTGGCACGGCTCGGAGCCTTGCTTTCGGATCTGGTGTCCAGCCCGGCATTTCTTGACGAGGTGGTGATGTCGCAAGAACGGCTGGTGACCCGACCTGCCAGTTTCACTCTTCCCGAACAACCGGTGCTGACCAGTTTCAAGATCACCGGTCGAGCCTTCCCCGCGGCGGGAACGGCGGTGCAGCTGGCTTACGACTGGTGCGCGGCGCAGGGCCGCTTCAGTCTGGAGCAAATGCTGGCTGAGTTCGACTTCATCGAAGCGGCTGGACTGCGACAGGCCATCGATGACGCCCTCGCCGCAGGTGCCCTGGTCCGGCTTACGACGACCTAGCTGTTGGTCGCGGAGCTTAATGGCGCAATGACCAACAGCGGATTCGCTCCGGGCGGGATCGGCCCCGTCAGCAGGCCCCGCTAACGAAATCCGGAAATCTACTCAGCGACCGTCTTCTGATTGATGCCCTGGCGCTTGGCCAGGACCCTCAAGCTCGCTTGGCTATGTTGCATCGTTGGGCGGACGGAATCAGTTGTCTTGGACCTTGCGTACAGTGGCTGGCCTATAGAACTCCCTTCTGTTCATCAGGAGGGAGCGAAAAATCATCTGCCAGATAGAGAAAGAGGCTTCCGGCATAATCATGAGCCGCCATGTTGTTGTAATCGGTAATTTGTTATCGCATCAAATATACAAGTAAGCCAATTACAGCGGTGTAATTCTAATATAGAATCTCTTGGTCTTAGTGGCAGTGAGGTGACACAGTCAAAAACAATTGAAGAAGACTATTGTGTGTCATGACAATCGTGTTTCAAGTCTCCTGCGTTGCTACTTGATGTCCATCATTCAGTGCAGCTCACCTGGGCAGTGTTTAGGCCGCGACGCCGAGAGACAGCCCGAATTCAGGAGGACGACCTTTGAGAAACCAGAGAACCCGTAGTCGGCTGTTGTCGACAACGATGATCGGCGGATTTGCCGCTCTTGCCTTCGCCGCGCCGGCGATGGCGCAGGACGCCGGAGCGTCGCAGGACCTTGACGATGTCATCGTCACCGGCTCGCGCATCCCGCAAGCCAATCTGGTCACAACCAGCCCGGTGACCCAGGTGACGGGTGAGGACATCGATGTCGCGGGCGTGACCCGGGTCGAGGACCTGATTTCGCAACTGCCGCAAGCCTTCGCCGCCCAGAACTCGACCGTCTCGAACGGCGCTTCGGGTACGGCCACGGTCTCGCTGCGCAACCTCGGCTCGTCGCGCACCCTGGTGCTGATCGATGGTCGCCGGATGGGCTATGGTTCGCCGAACGACCCCGCGGCCGACCTGAACCAGGTCCCGGAACAACTGGTTGAGCGCGTTGAAGTCCTGACCGGCGGCGCTTCCGCCGTGTACGGCTCGGACGCTGTCGCCGGCGTCGTCAACTTCATCATGAAGAAGGACTTCGAAGGTCTGCAGATCGACGCCCAGTACGGCTTCTATCAGCACAACAACAACTTCGACGGCGTGGGCAACCTGCGCTCGGTCATCGCCGACCGCAGCGCGACCAACCCAGCCCAGTTCGCCCTGCCGGATGACAATGTCTCGGATGGTGAGAGCCGTTCGGTGAACATCACTCTCGGTGTCTCGGCCCCCGACGGCCGCGGCAATCTGCTGGCCTATGCCGGCTATCGCAACAACAACCCGATCCTCCAGGCGGACCGCGACTATTCGGGCTGCTCAATCGGTGCTCCGGCCGCCGCTACGCCGCAGTCCTTCACCTGCGGTGGTTCGGGCACGTCGTTCCCGGGTCGTTTCACCGACTTCGGCGGTGGCCCCGGCTTCAACTCGACCCTGGGCGCCGGCCGCACCTTCGTGCCGTTCGATAACGCCCTGCACCAGTACAACTTTGGACCGCTCAACTATTTCCAGCGCCCGGACGAGCGTTACACCATGGGGGCCTTCGGCCGCTATGAAGTGAACGAAAAGGCCGAGGTGTTCGCCCAGCTGATGTTCTCCGACTACAAGTCGGTTGCGCAGATCGCTCCGTCGGGCAACTTCTTCAACACGGCGGACATCAACTGCGGAAACCCGCTGCTCGGTGCCCAACAAGCCGCGACCATCGGCTGTACCGCGGGTGATATTGCTGCCGATACCCGCCGGGTCATGTACATCGGGCGCCGGAACGTCGAGGGCGGCGGCCGTCAGGACGACCTGAACTACACCTCCTATCGGGGTGTGGTCGGCGTTCGCGGCGAAATCGCTCCGGGCTGGGACTATGACGTCGCCGCGCAGTTCTCGCGCGTCGCACTCGCCCGCACCTATATGAACGACTTCTCGGCCACCCGCCTGACCCGCGCTCTCGACGTCGTCGACGTCGGCGGCACCCCGACCTGCCGTTCGGTCGTCAACGGCACCGACCCGACCTGCGTCCCCTACGACATCTTCATCATTGGCGGCGTGACCCAGGCGGCCCTCGACTACGTTCAGATCCCGCTGATCCAGCGTGGTGAAACGACCCAGCAGGTCGTCACTGCCGCCATCACGGGCGACACGGGCTGGTCGATGCCGACAGCTTCGCGCACCGTCCAGGTCGCGTTCGGTGCCGAGTACCGTCGCGATTATCTGGCCTCCACCACGGACGCCAATTTCGCTTCGGGCGACGGTACCGGCCAGGGCGGACCGACGATCGGCCTCTCGGGTGATGCGGACGTCGCCGAAGTCTTCGGTGAAATCCAGATCCCGCTCGCCGACGATCAACCCTGGGCCTATTCGGCCTCGATCGACGCCGCCTATCGTCGTTCGGAGTATGAGAACATCAGCACCGACACCTACAAGGTCGGTGCCGACTATGCCCCGGTCGAGGACCTCCGCTTCCGCGCCAGCTATTCGCACGCTGTGCGGGCGCCCAACGTCATCGAGCTGTTCTCAGCCCAGGGCTTTGGTCTGTTCGACGCCGATCGTGACCCCTGCGACGCCACCACCGGCGCCGTTGCGGCCAACTGCATCGGCTCGGCACCCCACCAGGTCACCGCCGGCCAGTCCGCGAGCGGCGCTCTCAACAGCCCGGCGGGTCAGTACAACCAACTGACCGGTGGCAATCCGAACCTGAACCCTGAAGAGGCCGACACCTTCACCTATGGTGTGGTCTGGACGCCAAGCTTCGTCCCGGGCTTCAACCTGACCGTCGACTATTTCGACATTGAGGTTGACGGACTTATTTCTACGGTCGGCCCGCTGAACACCATTGCTCAGTGCTACGGCACGACCCCCGATGCGGCGGCCTGCGCCCGCATTACACGAAACGCCGGCGGTAACTTGTGGGTCGGCACTGGTGTCGTGAGTGACCTCAACGAAAATATCGGTGGTCTTGGCACCACGGGTTGGGACTTCAACGCCAACTATGCCTTCGACCTCGAGGACATGGGCGTGGCGAACATGGGCTCGATCAACATGTCGTTCGTCGGCACCCTGCTCGACTCGCATGTTACCGACACCGGTCTGGGCGCCGCCAACTCGGTCTATGACTGCGCCGGCTTCTACGGCAACCAGTGCACCGACGGTTCTACATTGACCACACCGAACCCCGAATGGCGTCACCGCGCCCGAGCCACTTGGCTCACACCGTGGGACGTGGACATTTCGGCCACCTGGCGCCACTACGGCGAGGTGGAACTCGCTGTGCTGGCGGCCGATGGTTCTCTCAACAACGGTGGTACCCGCATCGATCGTTTCTTCGACGCTGAGAACTACCTCGACTTGGCGGCAACCTGGCAGGTGATGGATAACGTTTCCCTTCGGGCCGGTGTCAACAACGTCTTCGACGACGATCCGCAGCTGTCGTTGAGCGCAGGTACCAGCGGAAACGGCAACACTTACCCACAGCTGTACGACTCCCAGGGTCGCTATTTCTTCTTCGGTGTTACTGCCAACTTCTAGACTGTAGAATATGAAGAGAAGAGAGCAGGGGCGGACTTTTTGGTCCGTCCCTGCGATCGTAAGTCGCTGGCCATTCTGAAATATTCGGTACCTTACGAAACCTTCACTGGAGGCTCATGGCTGAGCTCGGTAGTTTCTAGGATAACCAATGGAGACCTGATCAATGCCGGTAACCTTCAAGCCATTTGCCTACGTGGCGGCTGCCGTACTTCTCCTTCCATTCCGAGCCGCTGCTGCCGAGGCGGACCTGCAGACCAGCGACACCGCCGCCCTCGAGCGGCTGGTTTCGGACTATGCGCTTGGCTTCCATACCGGGAACGCTGACCTGATGTTGGGAACAGTCCATCGGGACCTGTCCAAGCGGGGCGTCGATCGCAATTTTCGCGGCCTCGGCGTGCAGACCATGGCCTGGCTGGAGGGCGAGAGCCTGCGCCAGATGGGGCGCGCCTATAACCAGGCCGGCGAATTCGACGAGACCACGCAGCGCCGGGCGGTTATCCTGGACATCTCGGGCGACGTCGCCGTCGTGGAGCTGTTGGCGGGCGACTGGTACGATGTCTTCACCGCGGTGAAGATCGACGGGGAATGGACCATCCTGGACTGCGTCTGGGGGCTCCTGCCCGAATGGGAGCCGGCTCGCGTCGACGCAGGAGAGGCTGCCGAGGTCAGGGCGGTTCTGTCGACGTTCGCCGCCGCTGTGCAGTCTGGTGATGATGCAGCGCTCGACCGGGTGCTGGATCCGATCAGCCAGTTCCGCACCCTTTCCCGCGGGGCTGGACACACGGTGGTCCATGCCCAGACCCGGGACCAGATCTATAACGCTGATCACGATGCCCGGGACCCCGGCGCACAAGATCAGGAAATCGAGGTGTTGAACGCCAGCGGCGTCACTGCAGTCGGCAAGATCGTTCGCGGACGGATCACCTACTGGGTTCAGCTCCTTCGCTTCAACGGCCGGTGGGCGGTCGTCAATGTTCACTGGCGCTCTACCGCCGATGGCGCCGCCTAATCATCTGGAGATGACTGTGTTCCACCTGTTTGCAAGATCGGTCCTGGCGGCGACGCTGTTGACCACGCCCGTCGTCCTTCCGGCTGCGGCGCAGCCCCTCGCCCCTGCGCCGCAACAGTCGTCGTCCCGCCCGGTCAGCCCGGCAGAAGCGGTCGCGCGGCAGTATATCGCCGCCTATTCCGCGGCCGACTGGGACGCCATGGCTCCCTTTATGGCTGAGGATTTTGTCCTTGTGGATCGGACCAGCCCGGAGTTCGGCGGTCAGGAGTTCCGGGGTAGCGAAGCCGTTCTGGCCATGCTGCGTGACTTCGGAGAAAGCAGTAGGATCATCGGTCTGTTTCTGGACTTCCCGGTCGTTTTTGAGAGCGGCGGCATCGTGGTCTTCACAGGACACGTAAACACCCTCAGCCGTACGCGCGAAGAAGGCTTCGGCCAGCAATGGCGAGCAGAACAGGTGACCATCCTGACTATTCGCGACGGAAAGGTCGCTCGACATGAGGATTTTGCCAACTATTCGGCACCGGTGATTACGCGACAGCCGTTGATGTAGTCCAACATTTGGCACTACCGGCGCGAGCCGGTATCGACCTCGAATTGTAAGTCTGCATTAGCATGATGACATCGAACGCGAATGTATAGGACATTCTACAAAACGCTTAAGCTGTGGTCGCGCTCGTTTTGCGTCTTCGCTGCGATTGTACTTGCAATTAGTTCCGCTTCATCGGCCCAAGCCCAAGCCCAAGCCCAAGCCCAAGCCCAAGCCCAAGCCCAAGCCCAGGATGAGGGAGAGGCCGTGCTCACTATGGAGCGCGACCTCGCTCTTGTGCTGACAAGGGACGGGCTCGATGCATTCGCGGCGCAGTTCCACGACGACTTCACGCTGTGGATCGATGGTGATGAAGTTGCACGGGCAGAGTATCTACCCGGGGTCGCGGCTTGGCACGCTGCGGGTAATGGAGCGATCTCCACCCAGATGTGGCCAGTTTCCGTCGATGTATTCGGCGATCTTGCGCTTTCGCGCTATGTGCTGCGCGAGGATTTTGTGGATGGGTCCAGTTTTGTCGGCCGGTTTGTGAGTTTGGCGCGGCGCAGCAACGGCTACTGGCAGGTCTATCGGACAACGGTATTCACGCTCTTTCGCGGGCCGTCAGATGACGCGCCGGACCTGAAGGATCTTGATGGTGGACCGCTAGGCACGCGGTAGAAAATGGCCCGCAAAAGCCGAAATTCTTCTCTACCTAAGCGGCGGCCTGCAACACCTTCAAAATCTAGCAAGCAGGCGGCTTGCCGCGGGATAGAGCACAGTTGCTAGAGAGAAATCCTGCATGCTGTATCAGCGCCTGATCTATCGAAGCTGCGCAGTGGCCACAGAGGATCTGGACAAGGATCTGTCGGACATTCTCGATGTCGCAAACCGCCACAACCGGGCCCGCGGGATCACTGGTGCTCTGGCCGTTTGTGAGGACCGCTTTGTTCAGGTGATCGAGGGCCCGCCGGCGCAGATCGATGGGCTAATGGTGATCCTTACTCGCGACCCGAGGCATCGCAACATCCAGGTGCTGGGCCGTTGGGCAGCGTCTCACCGAATGTTCGGTGGCTGGGACATGGCCTGCGTGCCGACCCTGGAGATGTCCGTGGAGACGCGGCAGCTTCTTCGGAGCGCCACGGGCGGCCTGGCATTGGTGACCCTGCTGTTCAGTCTCGTCGACAGTCCATCCTTTTCGATCTGACCAGGGTCGCGACGACGATCCGGCCGGTTCGCCGGTATTGCGGGTCAAGGGGATTCGCTACCGCAAGCACTCCTCGGGCGAACCCAGTGACCATTGTTGCGATTTATTAACTTTCCGGGAGAGCGCCCAGTTTCTATCGTTATTACCGTATCCGTCTTACTGACTTCACTTCCATTTCCGTCTCCAGGGGCAAGAGCGACCACGATATGTTCCGAAGTTTACAACTTGGCCTGATCAGCGTTCTCTTGTCGGCGTCTCTTTTCGCGACTGCTGTAGAAGCTGACCCGCGCAGGACGACGCAGGGCGTTGCTGCGGCCATCCGGCGCAACTTCTTCGACGCAGCCGCGGCGGACAGGATCGCCGACGCATTGGAGGCCGAGGCTGCAGCAGGTGCATATGATGCATATGCCGACCCCGCTGAGTTGGCGGCCGTTCTGAGCGACCGGCTTAAGCCCGAGGACCCGCACTTCTCCGTCAGCTATGACAGTAGAGTGGCGGCAGAGAATATGATTGCTGGTGCCCCGCCTCGCCTCAGCCGCATCGAGTCGGCCATTATTTCTAATTTCGGCTTTGCTGAGGTCAGCGTCCTCCCCGGCAATATCGGCTATGTGCAGATGACGCGTTTTGCCGAAATCGACTTCACACGAAGCGATAATGTAATTCGCGCCTTCGCCGACGCCGTCCTGACCCTTGTCAGTTTCACCGATGCCGTGATCTTCGACCTGCGACAGAACCCTGGTGGTTCGCCGTCAATGGTAGGGTATCTGGTCAGTGCCTTCACGCCGCGGGACGCAGACATCTACAATACCTTTGTAGGGAGGAGAGGGGCATCGAACGAGCGGCCTGGGGTCCCCTATGCGACTCCGCGCCTCGATGTACCTGTCTATATCCTGATCAGCGGGCGGAGCGGATCTGCGGCCGAGGGTTTCGCATATACCCTGCAGTCCGCCGGTCGCGCCCTTATCGTCGGCGAAGCTAGCGGCGGCGCGTCGAACCCGGGTGACACCTTCCCGACAGGTGATGGATTCTCGGTATTCGTGTCCAATGCCACGCCCGTAAATCCGATCACCGGCCGCAACTGGGGCGGTGCCGGGGTTCAACCCGACCTGCCCAGTCCCTCGGAAGAGGCGCTGAGGGTCGCCCAGCGCGCCGCACTGACGACCCTTGCACATCGCGAAGACTCCCCGGGCATGGCCCAGAATGCCTTATGGGCGTTGGAGGCGCTGGCAGATCCCATCGAACCTTCGCGCCCATTGTCTGATTTTGCAGGTAGCTATGGCGGGATCGAGATTGCTGAGACGCCAAGCGGGCTGTCTCTGCGGCAGAGTCGCCGCCCGGCGCGCTCCCTGGTTCCCGTCAGAGACGATCTTTTCCGAATTGATGGGGACACCAAAACCCGAGTGCAATTCGTTCGGGACGCCGAGGGGGGTGTGGTTGCCATGGAGACCCTTTCCACAGTCGCATCCGTCGTCCGAAGACGCCGTGACGATTGAATCGGCACGGCAGACCTGACCCGGTGGTGCTGTCAGTCCAATGCCAATTCGTCTCCACCCGGCACATGTAGGCAGGGGCGGGCATGACGGTCGCTATCGCTCCGCATCGCCGTTTCGCCGCACATTTTTGGATGCCGCTTGAAGCCTCCACTCTTCATACGCAGAGGCGAAGACAGGTTCGCCCGGGGCTCACAAGCCTTAGAAATGCTATAAGCCAAACGGTCGCTTGCGGAGGACGACGATCGCTCGTTCCTCGCGCCTGGCTCTTCGTCCGACACTTCCGGAGTTGCAGGGCATTTGACGGGGCAAGTCAGCCTGATGTGTCTTACAGACGGATTTGCGGTTTTTGTCTGTAAGTGCTACATGCAGACAAAGATCGAGCATGTGTCTGTATGGCTAACCTCCTCACGCCTTCGGTGCTGACCCTCTACGCTGAGCTCTTGCAGCAGCTCGAAACCTCGCCTGAGGCCGGTTCCGTGTATCGAAGAACTACGGAGCACGGCGAGTACATCTACGCCAAGGTGCCCGTTGGAGCGGCGCGGATCGACAGGTTTATCGGAAAGGCCGGCGACCCCCAGGCTGAGGCCAAGGCCTTGTCCTTGCAGCAGGGCGTGGCGCTTGCCAGCGAGCGACGCAGCCTCATCGCGATGTTGCGCAAAGCGCGACTGGCGACGCCCGATCGGTCGATGGGGACGATCCTGGACACGCTAAGTCAGGCGGGCCTGTTCCAGGCAGGGGCGGTTCTGGTGGGCACAGCCGCTTTCCTGATCAGCGAGCCCCTTGTCGGCCGGCGGCTGCCTTCGCCGACGCTCATGACCGGTGATGTGGATGTCGCGGCCGCAAGCCTGGCGCTGGCGTCCACCCCTCCCGAACGGTTTGAGGAAATCCTCCATCGCGCGGACCCCACCTTCACGGGAATCCCGCAACTCGATCCACAGGCACCCTCGTCTCGGTACAGAAGCGCGTCCGGCTACCTCGTCGACGTACTGACCCCTGTTCGCACCCGAGATGACGTAAATCCGGTGGCGCTTCGCGGCCTGGCCGCGGGCGCGGCTCCCCTGCCGCATCTCGCCTGGCTGATCCAGGACGCAGTACCGGCGGCCGCTCTGTGGGGCTCAGGCGTCCTTGTCCGGATACCTCAGCCTGCACGGTTCGCCGTCCACAAACTGATCCTGGCGCAGCGGCGTGATCCCGCCAATCGTATCAAGCGAACCAAGGATCTGGCGCAGGCAAAGGCCCTAATCGATGCGCTCTTGCACCATGATCGCTACGCCTTGGAGGACGCTTTGGCCGATGCTCGGGCGCAAGGTCGCAAGGGGTGGGCCGAGCCCATCTCGCGATCCCTGGTCGAGGCCGATATTCGCCTGGATGAATGACGACACGTCTCAGCAGGGCAGGAGCCTGATACGCCTCGCGCGCAGGGCGGGGGGCGGATAGAGGGCGAGCGGACCGTATTGCGCGCGTCGTCTGGGGTCCCTTTCGGGTGATTGAAGGGCCGGTCTTTCGCGATCTGGCACCCTACGGAGAGGTGGTATCGCAGCCCCCACGCCGGACTGATAGAACTGCGCTCCCTGCAGCAGTCGCCGTCAGAGCGATGGCTGAAACCACTGGTCGGCACTACATCCATATATACTTCCTCCCCCACCCCCACTTCCCCCAGCAAACAGTCATTCCCTTCCCCCTTCTCCTCCCTTGAAGCTGCGCTCCGCCGGGGTGGAATATTCAGAAGGCTCCAGCGCCGGGGACGGGTGGAATCGGGATCGGGTCAACTAGATCGCTGGACCAGTGAATCGCCCTGCATCAACCATGCAGCTGAGAGCTTCCCTTGGACCTCAAATCCTTGATCCTCCACGAGCTGCTGACCGATGACAGCTCGACCGATTGCGAGCAGGACTGCGAGCGCATCAGGCAGTGCTACACGGCGGCCGACACGCACCTGAAAGCTGCCCTGGACGACATATTCATCAGCCTCACCGGCTATGGCCTGGGCACGCTGATCGCCAAAGCGTTCTGGTAGGCGCGGGGGAGAGTGGGGGCCGATTTGGTCTGCTCCCAAAGGGCCTCCGACACGCAGGCACGGATGTCAGCTACGCGCCAATAGCTGACCTTCGGCTCCTCGGTGAAATGCGACACTCCGTCCGGGCACTTCCTTAGGAGTTGGCGATGCTTCCCCTGCTCAAGCCGCGTGATATTCCTAGCTGATGACCGAAGCCGATAAACTTGAAGCCCTGTTGGACATTGTGGACGCCTCACGGACGGAGAGCCGCACGCAGAGTGAGAAGATGGCCGTGCTCGGGTATGTGGAGCGTCGGGGCCGAAAGGGCTTCTGGCCAACAAACGCAGGCTGGAATTTGTTGGGTGCCCAGGGCCGTGCCTTCGACAATGGCTGACATGGGCGGGCGAACCGTTGGCCACGGCATAGCGCCAAGAGCGACTACTACGGCTGCGACGGCAACGCGGCTTTCATAGACAAAGCCGCGTTGCGATGTCCGCTTTCTGCACAAAGGCCTAAGTCGCTTTTCGACCCATTGTAGACATTCAGCCGATGCTGGCTGAAGTCGTTTCAACGGCCGGGCATTCTCTCCATGAACGGCGGCCACAAGGACAGAAGCGTCGGCCCCACAAGCTACACCGCAGAAAGACTGCGCCATTCCCCGCGATAGGGCGCATGGCTATGCCACCATGATGAATGCCAAAGCCTGCCGAGCGAAAGCTAACGATGCTCTCATGCGGGCGGCGGAGGCAACAAGCCCAGACGTGAAGGCAATCTACTCCACCCACGCCCGTGAGTGGACTGCCTTGGCCGTTACCGCCGAGGCGCAAGAGGCCTGGGAGCGCAAACTTCTCTGAGCAATAGGTGTGTCAACTAAGGATACGCCGTTTGGGGGTGCGGGAGCCAGACCTGACCTGCCCTCCTCTGGTCCCTCGGTCATAATGGGAGTCCGCGTGGTTCAGCCGTACGGTCTCGGGCGCGAGGCCGCCGTGGGCGGAGTGCGGTCGAACGTGGTTTTAGTCGTGTCGCCGCCGGGCGATGACAGCCCGGGCTTCGGCCAGGTTCCTGAACACCTCCTCGTTCAGGCACTCGTCAAGGAACTTGCCGTTGAAGCTCTCGACGATGCCGTTCTGCTGGGGCTTGCCGGGATCGATGTAGTGCCAGCCGACGCCGGTCCGGTTGGCCCATTCCAGCTTGGCTCTCGACGTCATCTCTGTGCCGTTGTCGCTGACGATCATGGCCGGCTTGCCGCGCCGGGCGATCAGCGCATCCAGCTCCCGCGCCATGCGCCGGCCGCCGATCGAGGTGTCGACCACCAGCGCGAGGGCCTGGCGCGTGAAGTCGTCCATGATGCACAGAATGCGGAAGCGCCGACCCCACGACAGGGCGTTCGCCACGACCCGAAGGGCGGCGCGTAGCAGCCAAGTCCAAGCTCCATTGCTGGTTCGGCCCTTCCGGCACAGCCATCGGCATCCGCACCCCGGTCGCCCGCTTGCGCCCCCGCCGCCGGCGCACCGCCAGCTTCCTGTTCGCGCAGCACGCCTATGATCTGCGCCTCGGTGAACCTGCTCTTCTTTATGTCCGTCTCCTTGAGGTTGACGGACTCTCACTCAAACCGAGGGATCAGGAAGGGGGCAGGTCAGTCACAGGCAAAGGCCTATGGCCCGTTCGGGGAACCTTAGACTGGCGAGACGAAGTGATGCCAAACCTCACATGGTCGATTGCGATGGATCGGTCGACAGTCGAGCTGATAGTGCCCATGGGAGCCGGGCTGTCAAAGCCTCTCAGAAGGCACCACTGACAGCAAGCGTCACGAAGACGGGTAGGTGGGTGAAGCGTTCCTCGATGCGCTCCAGCGTGCCGGATCGATCCGGTTCGAAGAAGCGACGATTACGGGAACTACGTTGGGTGTCGGCGTTTCGAACATCCAGCCGGATCTTCATGCCTGTTCTGGCGGTTGTCTCGGCAAAGGCGCCGAAGTGATCGGCGGTTTCTGCAGCTTCAATCTCGTTCACCAAGAAAACCTCCCGCTCCTGACGGGCGCGCCATGTCACGCCCCAGCTGAAGGGGCGTCCAGGCGGGTCGTGGCGGAATTCGACGTCGATGTCCGGGGAGAGGATGTTTGAGAGGGGGCGGGTCCTTCCGATCAGCGGGTCTTCGAACGTGCTGTCAGCGACCTGCCCCGCGGCTGTGAGCCGCGATCCGGTGAGGATGAGGTCCAGGGGCAGCGTCAGAGACCCTTTCACACCCCTCACGGCTGCGTTGCCGGCGTTAGCCAGGCCCGGCGCGCCTGACGGCAGCAGGACCTGCTCAAGGACATCGGTCCGGTCTTCATGGAAAACTTCGAAGTTCACCGCCAGGTCGCCCCGGCCGCGATAGTCTATCGACGCATACCAGCGGATGGTCTGATCCGGACCCAGGTCAGGATTTCCCGCCGAGGTGGTCCCGTCATCAAGCGTGGCACCGGCGGCGAAATCGTTGAAGTTGAGCTGACCTACGGTACTGCGGGTGCCGGCGCGGAATTGCAGTCGCTCGGAAGGCTTCCATACAAGGGCAAGGGCCGGCTTGAGAAAGGTGAAAGTCTGGGACTGGTCAGCGTCCCCGGTAACGGCGATGCGCGAGAACTCGGCGCCCAGAACTGCCTCGACCGACCACTCAGGGTTCACCGTCCAGACAAGATTGGCGAAGGCGTCGGCCCGTATTTCCTCGACCGTGACGTCTGCGGCGGGGATGGGAACGGGAACCAGACCGGACCCGCTGTCGAGGGACAGTGCGAAGGTGCGATCAAACCGGTTAAAAGCGAACTCGCCGCCGAACTCGGACCGCAGACGGTGGTTTCCGACGGACGCAATGGTCGTTCTGGCCACGACCTCAAGCGGCCGGGCGGTGGAGTCCACGAACGAGCGCGAGAGGAACGCGCCCGAGGCCGTCTTCCGCTCGTCGCTCGACGTCTCGACTCCGTCGCGGTAGTTAACCAGGCCAATCGACCGCCAGGTCCAGTCGCCGACTGCGCGGGTGTAATCGGCTCCCGCTTCGAACACCCACCGTTCGACATCATACCCGGTCATCTGCTGTTGGTCCGGTGTACCGTCGGGCAGGCGGCCAAGGAAAGTCTCTCCCGGTTGGTCGTAGTAGTACCCGTACCGGCCGAAGCGGCCGGTCAGGGTCAGAAGGCCGCCTGCGACAGGGCGACGGGCGTCACCGGACAGATAGACTTCGCTCAAGGTCGAGGGCAGGTCGGTCAGGGTGCTGGAGACGAGGATACCTGACGCATCACGATTCACCCGCAGGCTGCGGATCGGCCACTCCTCCCAATATCCCCTCAACCTCACCGAAGCCTCCCAGCCGGCCACGGGTCGCGAATAGCTGAGGTCGACCTGCGGATAGACCAGACCATTGCCATTCCGCTCCAGGCCGACAGCCCAAGCGCCCGATTCGCCACCAGGCTTGCGCACAATATTGAGGATCAGGGACTGGCCCTGCGCCTCCGACGCCGAGGCTCCCCGGATCAGTTCGATCCGCTCGACTTGGCTGGCCGGCACCCGACTCAGCGCGTCGACAAGACCGCCCTTGGACGAAGGGCGGAGTCCGTCGATCAGTACATTGCCTGCCGCCGCGCCAAAGCCGCGCAGCTCGCTCTCGCCCTCGTCGAGGACGAAGCCCGGCGTTCGGCGCACCATGTCCAGCGCCGTCTGGGGCGCGTAGGGCTGATAGTGCGCCGCTGCATAAGCAGTGGGTTCGGCCCCGCCAGCCTGGGCGAGGGCCAGGGTTGGCGTGGCCAGGGTCGTCATCAGGACGGAAACGAGACTTGGCCGCGTTGTCCTCCGCATCAGAACCGGGCCCGCAGCGTCGCCCGGATCTGGCGCGGCACGCCGGGGGTAGCGTGGGTCACGTCGTGTTCATTGCCGAAGAAGGCGAGGTAGTCGCTGTCCAAGGCGTTGGTGGCCGAGACATCGACGGCCACCCGGTCCGAAATGTCGAACACGCCGGACAGGCTGACCAGATCGTAGCCCCCGCCCTCGTGGGCGTTGTCCAAGCTGATCTGGTAGTCGGCATACCACTCGTAGCCGACCCGTCCGCGGAAGCCGGGTGTGAAGCGATGCTCGGCGCTGACGGCGAACATTTGGCCCGGCACACCGGTTGGCGTGACCCCGGAATAGTCCACCCCGCCGGCCTCGAACTCGTCCCAGACGGGATCCAGCCACGTGAAAGTAGCATTCAACGTGGTGTCCGTCGTCGGTCGGAACTCGATCGCACCCTCGAAGCCGGTGACCTCATAGCGCTGACCGGTGGTCGCCAGGGTCGGAGGGCCCAGCGGATCGGGGTTGGTTACGAAGACACGGCGGTTCTTCTGCACCAGATGAAAGAGGGCGGTCTCGAAGGTCAGGCGGTCATCCAGCGCTCGTCCCTTCCAGCCGATCTCGAGGTTGTCGATCGTGGTCGGCTCCTCGGTCCGGGCATACTGCGACGGATCCCACTGCCACGTGGGGCCGAAGTTGGAGTTGAAGCCGCGGCCGTAGGCCACATAGACCTGTCCCGGACCGTAGCGCCAGGACAGCGCCGCCTTGGGCGCGAAGGCGCTGGAGTCTCCCCCGGCTTGGCCGCCTGGATTGAAGGGGCTGGTGGCGCCGAACGTCACCTCGCGGTCGAAGGCGTCGTATCGGCCGCCAAGGGTCAAGGTGAGGGTTTCGGTCAGTTCGACCTCATCCTGGATGAAGACGCTCCAGAAACTGTTGGTCGCCTCGGTCAGCGCCTGCACCTGGTTCTGCACGAAGCAAGGGTGGCCTGCGTTCAGGGTCTCGCCGGTCGTGTAGTCGATCTCGATCAGGAAGAAGGCGAATCCGCAGCCGAAGGTGAAGCCGTACTGGCCGCTCCAGCGCTCGTCATCGTCAAGCGTCGTCCGCTCGGCGCTGACGCCAACCAGGATGTCATGGCGGCCCGGCGTCCAGCGGGCGGTGGCCTCGCCGAAGGCGGTGCCGCTTTCCCCGTGCGAGGCATAGCCGTTCACGGCCATGATGTTGGCAGGGGGATTGAAGCCGAAAGGGTCGTAGAAATTCAGGAAGACGTCCGTGTCGAACCGGCGGGCGTGCGCCGTGACTGAAAAGGAGAGCTCGTCCGAGGCTGTGTGATCCAGCCTGACAGCGCCCATGTGGCCCTGGAAGTCGTTATGGGTGTCGCCGTAGCCAAGGAAAACCTCCCGATCGATGCCGTCCGGCACCGTGCCGTCTGCGAGCGTCGGAATCGCCCCCGGCACATCACCGGCACGGTCCAGATAGTTGGCGTAGAGCGACAGAGTCGTGGAGGAGGACAGATCGAACCGCGCCTTGCCGAACAGGTTCAGATTTTCGCGCGCGCTCTGCTCGCGCCAGCCCTCGGAGGTCTCATAGGAGACGCTGCCAACGAAGCTTGCGCGGTCGCCCGCGCTTTCGACGAGAGCCTCAGCGCGATAATAGTCATCACTTCCGGCGCTGACGGAAATCTCAAGCCCATCCTCTCGAGGATTTCGCGTGATGTAGTTGACGGCGCCCGCGATCGCGCCGCGGCCGTAGAGCGCGGACACCGGCCCGCGAACGACCTCGACCCGCTCCACAGCCCCGTACGGCACCTGGTAGAGCATCACCTCCTCATCAGGCCCCACAAAGGGGATGCCGTCGATCAAGGCGAGGAAGGTGTCGTTGCCGTGGTTGCCGGTGACGCCGCGGATGCTGACAAAGGGGAATTCGTCCCCGTCGCCCTCGCCGCGCCGGAAATAGACCCCGGGCACGCCGCGAAATTCATCGGTGCCATAAGTGAAACCCTGCTGCCGGAGTTCATCCAGATTCTGGCTCGAAATCGCCGCCGGCACGTCGAGGATCGACTGCTCGCTGCGAGTTGCGGTGACCACCACTTCGTCCAGTTGGGTCGGCTCTAGCACGGCCGACTGCGCCAGGGCGGCACCGGGCAGGGTGAGGAGGGAGGTGGCGAGAAGGAAGGATCGCATGGTGGTCCTGTGCGCTGGGTGGACGGCCTAGTGCCGTGAGTTGAGTTCGAACCGGCCGCGTTCGGCGGAGAAGGCGACGTCGGGCGTGTCAAAAGCCTCGCCGATGAGGCCGCGCTCGATCAGCGCCTCGGGAGTGCCGACCTGAAGGGCTCCCGACCCGTCCAGCAGCCAGACGATGTCAGCCAGCTGCAGGGACAGATCGAGATCGTGGCTTGAGAGGAGGATCGCGGAGCCTGTCTCGCGCGCACGTTGACGCAGCATCGCCATCACCTCGACGCGTCCGGGCAGGTCGAGGAAGGCGGTGATCTCGTCCAGCACCATCAGGCGGGGCGTCTGCGCCATGGCGCGAGCGATCATCACCCGCTGCCGCTCGCCGTCGGAGAGGTCGTCAATCAGCCGACCGAGGAAGGGGGTCGCCCCGGCCGCATTAACCGCCTCGTCGGCGAGTGCTTCATCATTGTCGGTCAGGCGACCGTCCCAGCCCGTGAACGGTTGGCGACCCAGACGGACCACGTCGTCGACGGTCAGTCCCGGGCTGGACGGCCGCTCGGTGAGAACGACGGCGATGCGACGCGCACGTTCCGGCGCGGACAGTGAGTGGACCTCATCACCATCAAGCCGGGCGATGCCGGCCAGGGGCGGCTGGAGGCCCGCAAGCGTGCGCATCAGGGTCGACTTGCCGGCCCCGTTCCGACCGAGCAAGCAGACGAAGGCACCAGCATCGACCGTCAGGGAGACGGCATCGACGACGGAGCCGCGCGGTGGTCCATAGCCACAGACCAGTTGCTCAAGGGTCAGCATCACCGATACCCCCGCATTCCAGGCGAGAAGAGCAACAGCAGGATCACCACCGGGGCTCCGACGAGGGCCAGAACCGCGTTCAGGTGCAGGAAATGCTGGTCCCAGGGGAGGTGGACCACGAAATCGGCCGCGACCGCCAGGAGCGCTCCCGAGAGCGCCGCCAACGGCAGGAGGGGCCCAATCCGCGCCGTCCCCGCGATCGCCCGCGCGAAATGAGGAACGATCAAACCGATGAAAGTCACCGGTCCGCACCAGGCCGTGATGGGCGCCACCATCAGGACAGTGGCACCCACGACCAGCCATCTCAACCGGCCGACGTCCGCTCCGAGACTGCGAGCGTAGGTCTCGCCGAGCAACAGGGACGTCAGCGGCTTACCGGCCGCCACGGCGACCGCCAGGCCGATCAAAATCGGGATCGCCAGCAGCGGAAGATCCGCGCCCGTGACTCCGGTAAACGTGCCGTCGTTCCAGCCGCCGAAGACCCGACCGCCGGCGCGACTGGCGAAGTGGAGAATTACACTGACGAGCCCCTGGGCCGTAAACCAGATCATGAGCCCGACAACGAGCAGGGTGATCGTGCCGAGACGTCGTCCAAGACTGAGCACCAGAGCTGCCGCGGCGGATACTCCGATAGCGGCGCCGAGGGTCAGGTCCAGGCCCTTGAATGTCGAAACAAAGGAGACGGCGGCTGGGCCGGCGAAGGCCGCTCCGGCAACGGCGAGGGCGACGCCCAGCTGGCCGCCAGCGGTCAGGCCCAGGGACCAGGCGTCCGCCACCGGGTTCCTGAACAGCGCCTGCATGAGGACGCCCGCCACCCCCAGTCCGGCCCCGGCAAGCACGCCGGTGAGCATGCGTGGCATGCGGATTTGCGCGACGATCTGACTGGCCACAGGATCCGCAGCGGGATCGATGACCGCGCGGATGGCCTGGCCGAGCGTCAGGCTGATCTGACCATGGGTCAGCGCGGCCGCGATCAGACCCAGCAGGGCAAGCAGGAGCAGGCCGCCGCCAGCAAGGGCGCGGTGCGTGACGACGCCCTTCATGCGGGCCTCGTTTGGCGATCGAGGCTGAGGAAAGTGAACGGACCCGGGACAAGGTCCGGATTGGCCATCTTCACATAGTCAGCGAGCAGCAGGTCGGGCCGGATCGGCCCGGTGTGCCAGATGTCGTAGGCGTCGGCGCGCTGCTTGATCCGACCGTCGACGGCGAAAACGCGGTCCTCGCGCCAGGCCTTGAATTGCTGCAACACTTGGCGATCGGGGAAGGGGCGTCCATGCGGGTCACGGGCGATCCAGAACTCAGCGTCCCGGCCGTCCGCCAGCAGCCGCTCCGTTCCTAGCCGGATGCTGGAATCGTGGCGCGCATCGTCGGGCTGGCCCATGACAACCTCGAGGTTGGCGTCCCGCATCAGCATGGCTTCGCCGTTTCGTACGATCGCCATGAAGGCGTCGCCGCCCATCCACCAGCTGTGCAGCGCCGAACGGCGCGGTCTGGCGGCCGCTGCCGTCTTCAGGCCCTCAACCCGCTCTGCCACCTGGCGGATATGCGCTTCCGCTTCCGCTTCACGGCCGGTCAGCAGACCCACAAGGCGGATGTACTCGACCTGGCCCATGTAGTGGGGCTCGTTGCTCAGGAAGAAAGGGACGACCGGCACGCCCATGGCCTGGATGCGCTCCAGGTGGGAAGAATGGCTGGGATCGATCTGAGCCATGAAGAAGACGTCCGGCCGGGAGGCGATCAGGACATCGAGCGCCGGCGCTGAATGCCAGCCGTAGCCGACCTGGAGCAGTTCTCCCCGGCGCGCGCGGGCCCGGATGTCGTCGTCATAGGAGTTGATCCCGCCGACCGCGACCAGCCGGTCGGCCACGCCCAGCTGGACCAGCATGGCCTCCTGCGGCGCGTAGTTGACCGCGATCCGTTCGACCGGCGTGCGCACCACCGCGGCGCCGGCGAGGTCGCCTGTCAGGTGGGGTGCGGGCCCTGCCTTGGGCGCGAGTACCACCCGGCGGCGCTGTACCCCGCCCTGGGCGGCTCCGCCCCACGCAACCACTTGGGCCGTGAACTCCACGACCTTGAAGCCGGCATGCTCGCGAACGGAGAAGGTTCGGGCCCAGCGGTTTTCCCGCGTCAGGCCTTTGTCGGCGGGGCCACGCGAGCTCGATGCCGGCTTGCAGCCGACCGTCAGCGTGGCGAGCCCGGCGCTGATAATTCCGCGTCGGTTCAATTTGGCCTCCCTTTTCTCCACGAGCTTTTCTCAGATGTTATGTTATAAAGTCACATTAAAAACTCGCAATGCGATGAGCATCGCCGGGCAGAGCGGACCGGATGGGCCATGCTGCTGCTGGGCCTTTGCACACACCGCCGGAAAGGTGGTCCCGAAGACCTCACTCACCGCAGGACGCTGAGTAGCTCTTCAGCTGGCCTCCATGGCGACCAGAGCCAGAATCCAGCGAGGCTTCGGGCGTCGTCGCCGCGCACCGGTCGGCTTCGCTCGCTTTGGTCAGCGCGGTTGGCGCGGGGGGGGGGGGGGCTTCGAGGACGCTTTGACCGGTTACCTGCAAGCCCGGGCGGCCTTCGCCGATGTCGTCGGGGAGCGCGCCTGGCGCTATGCCGAGTTCCAACTCTGGCAAGAAGGCGTCGCCTGTTGGACAGAGAATGAGCTCGGCCGGCGCTATACTGATCCCGCCGTTCGGACCGCCGCCCGCGACCTTGAGGCGCGCACCCTCGTCGAGCTCTCTACTCCCGACCTCGCCGGCCGTCGGCACCTGTTCGCTTGTCCACTAGGGGCTGGAGAGGCGATGATCCAGGATACATGCAACTCCGACTGGCGGTCTGAATATCCGCATGTGTTGGCGCTCGGCCCGCAATTGGGAGCGTGCCTTCCGTCAGGCAGCGCCGAGAGTTCGACACCCGGATAACAGAGGGCGACTCGGAGGTGGCGGGAAATAGAGAGCTAGCCCAACGGACGATAGCCGCTTAGCGCCAGAACCAGACAGTTCCTCAGCGCCGAAAAAACGACATTCAGCTATGACGTCTGAGCCTGGGAACGTCTGCTTTTCGGTCAGATGCCTTTGGCTGATACCGACCCATAGCGGACTCTTTACCCTTCGATATAGTCTGGCCCGGTCACCACGTATTGGCCGTCAAACTATCATTTGGTGCCGTCGATGTTCAGGCTCGCAGCAGTCTTGACCTCCGTCCTAACTTGCGGTGCCTGCACTTGGGCCGGAGGCGAAAATTGTAGCGTTCGGCGTGATGTAGCCGAGCAGCTTGCGTTGTCGTGCTTTGCTGGCGGGGAATGCTATTCGGTTCCCGGATTTGTTTCCGCTGCGTCCAGTGACAGGTCCGAATCAGATGTCAGAGCGGATTGTCGCCAGCAAATGGCAATATATTCGTCTGCTGATGTTCGGGGAGGAAAAGACTACGTTTTCCGATGCACCGTAGGCGATGTAGTGGGCATTGTTCGCGTGTTTCTATCCCAAACCCCATCTAAGGATCGGAGATGCTCCTCGGTGCGCTACGCATTTGTCGATGACACTGATATTGCGTCAGTTGACGAGATCATCCCGAGAATTGAATCTTTCGATGGACAATTTCTGGATTGAAGTCGGGGCCATCATTTTCTGACTTCGCCGCCCCTGCACATCCATGTGCCGCATCCATCGATGGACCAGCGGAAAGTCCGCTTCCCACCCGTAGGCGACAGTCCGCTCCCGACCCAAAGCGGACGTTGACGCTTGTGCGCTTTCCGCGTTGACGCGGTCGCGCGCCGAACTAGCTTCGCTTTCATGGCCAAGTCGCGTGGGAATAAGAGGGCGCTGTTGATTTCCGCCGCCATCATCTTCGGCATCATCGCCGCAATGACTGTTGCGGTCGCAGTCCTAGCTTTCAAATCTGACTACCTCGTCTGGGATCGAGGCAAAGGGGGAATGCCGCGCCTACTAAAGCAGACGGAGGTTCGAACAGACGACCTGCCCGCTTTGGTCGAAGCAATGTCCCGCGGATCGGCTGGATCGAAATGGGCAACGCTGATGTTCAGCACTCCCGACCGTCCATCTGATCAAGATGCCGTGGCTCTCCAGGTCTCAGTCGAGAATGGTAAGGCCGGATTTGACTGGGTTCTCTTGGGACCACGAAACATTGAGGACCAAGAAAAGTTCAGGACATTCGCCCGTGCGCACAGCGTCGAGCCCGTAGCCCAAACGACCAATGGAGTTTCATATCTGCGCGTCGAGCCTGCGAATGTCGCGGAATTCACGGCCCGCGTCGTCACGGATATGTATGGCCTCCCTCCAGCCCAGTCTCTCGCGCTGGTTCATGAAGGCTTCGATTGGCCGCAGAGTTGATCTTCGCCAATGTCCGCATTCCACCCTCAGGTGACGGTCTGCTCTCGACCCATAGCGGACCCTTCCCCTCGCAGTTAGGCTAGAGGTCTAGGAGGGACGCCATGCGATTTGAACCGAGCAGGGACGACCCTTCTGTCGGGTATCTGTATCTCTCCAATCATCCCGGTGCGGGAACGGCTGGCTGCGTGAAAAGCATGGTTAGAGTGAGCGCGCTCATCCCGAACTATGTGGGGCCGGATATCCGCCTCGATCTCAATGAGGCAGGCGAAGTTATCGGCATCGAAGTGTTGGAATAGCTGTCCGCCATTCACCCCTGGGAGGCTGTCGGCTCCCGACCCAAAGCGGACCTCCCCAGAGAGAGGGCAGGCTAGCCTCGGTCTCCACGCTTAGCTGCCCAAGCCTGCTCAAGTTCGCGAATACGTTTGCGTTGAAGCTGCGAGCGGATTTCCGTTCGCTCGAAGAAGTGCCCATTGCGCCAGATCAGACCGGCGGCCACCGCGTGCATCTTTAGCTCATCCAGATCGTCAACTCGCTCGTAAGCCCAAACCCTCCACCGGACGACGAGAACGGACCATGTGAGCCAAGCCAAGGGCCAGCTTGCAAAGAAGGCGAGCCCTGCCGCTGCACCGGCTGTTTGCACATCAAGTCCAAGGAGCAGAGGCACCGCAAAAGCGAATGCCGGGACGCCAAACATCATCGACATGACCGCGCCGTTGACGGTCAGGTTGCCACGGCTGACGGCTTTTGAGGGCGTGATTTTGGTAGCGATGACAGACTTCTCCACCCCTTGAGGCAGCTCACGGTGCATCTTGAGCAGCGACTTTTCAATGTCCGCTTCCGACCCGTTGCGGACGTTGATGAGTGTCCGGCATAGTGTGTCCATGACAACGCCTCGCCCTCGGACGGTTGCCAATCCGCGGGCGACAAGCCTTGCTCACCTGCCCCTCATGTGGGCTGCGATTAGGACGGCACTCCTGTTTGGGGCCTTCTCCGCTCCTGGGGTGGGCTACTGGGTTCGGTCCAGCCAGACCGGAAATGCGGAAACCGCCATTGATGGCCTCCTCTGGGGAGCCGTCGTCACGGTCATCGCACTTGTTGGGTTCGCCGCCAGCTTCCCGTTGTCAGCGGCAGGGCGGCTGGGGCGTTTCGCGGGGGGATTGATCGCTGTCCTGATCGCTTGGGGCCTTACCCTTTGGTGGGTCAGCCGGTAGCACAAGGGGAACGTCCGCTTCCCGCCCATGGGCGACGGTCGGCTCCCGACCCATAGCGGACATCTTTGCTGGCCGATCTCAGGGATGAAGAGGCCAGTTCAGGGTCCGGGCGAATTCACGCAGTCGCCAGCGTTGTCCGGATTTTTCGCGACCCTCCGATTGTGAGCGAACAAGGCTCCGGCCAAAGTCGCGCTTTCCGGAAATGCCGCCCCAATCTCCACCTTCTTGGCTGCCGCAAAGGCTTCTTTCGGACAACGAAGCCCCGGCATTACCCAAGCGACCCCTTCTCCATGCGGCGAAGCGTAGGCAACAAGTCGGGTGTCGTTCGCTAAAGACAATGACGACGCGGCGTCCAAACTATCTAGTCTAACCAGCCCTTCCAACTCGTCGCTCGAAGCGTCGACCGCGTCCATTCGGGTGGACGGCTGAGCATCAGCTTCCGGCTGTTCACCGCACGAGGCCAAAGCCAAGAACACGATATAGGGAAGAGCGCGGCGCATCCGGAACGCTACGTCAGGAGATGTCCGCTTTCCACCCCTAGGCGACTGTCGGCTTCCGACCCATAGCGGACGTTGCGGCGACGTGGCCCTTGAAGGCAGGATGCGGGCTCGAACCCGCGCAAGGGAGCCTGAGAATGATGCGCTACCTCGGAGCCGTTGTCGGCTTCTCTATCATTACGGCGGCCTATTGCACGGCCACCGTCGTCGTTCTCGGATCGTTGGTGATGGCCCATTGCGTCTTAAGCGACGCACAAATTGAAGCAGGAGAGACCTGCACCCAACCAGCCGACCTCTTCTTCATTCCCACCCTGATCGTGGCCGTGATTGTTTTCGTCGGCATCCAATGGATGTTCTTGCGTTGGGCTCTCCGCAAGAGAGAGTAGCGAATTTTGGAACTGGGCTGATGTCCGCTTTCCACCCTCAGGCGATGGTCCGCTCCCGACCCTTAGCGGACGCTCAGGCGGGTTATCAAGTGTCGGCGACCCCGTTCCAGCCCATGACCGATGGCCACCTCTGGGTCTTGGCTGAGATCGGCTACGGTCGTGACCCAGACGCATGGTTCGAGATCGACTTCATGGAGTGATCGCGGTTCGCTCTTGAGGGGGTTCGGCGATCACGGCGGGTTCGGCTTGCGCCGCTTCCGCGACTTCCCCGATGAGCTGCCATACCTCGGTGGCTCCGCCCCTGACGACGTTGCCTAAGGCCAGACTGACGATGATGACGAGGGGGACGATGGCGACCCCCCAACCCTTCGCCTCAATGGCCACCCACGAGCCGAGTTTCACCGAGAGGAAATTCCTCGGTGCGGGGAGCGGTGCTGGTTTGCGGGAGAACATTGGGCATACCTGTTCATTGAAAGAACTCGTATGCGCCGGAGGCTAGGTGGGGCTGATTCCATGACGGTTTTGCTACCAATTCGGCGACAGCAAAATGACGCCCACAGGCACGCGTTGTATACAACGCACCCATGGTTTCAGGTTCGGGCGAGTTCCTCAACCGTCTGGACGAGGCTGATGTCGCCTCGACCTGGGTGGCACCCGTTCGACCGCCTCGACACATGCGGCTTAGGTTGGCACACATGGATACATGAACGAGATAGCCGGACCACTAATCGTCGCGGGCCTCACCGCATGTGGCTGGATGGCGTGGAACCATCCCAAAGCCTACAGCAAGTTGGCTCCATGGTTGGCAGGCGGGGCGGTCGTTCTCGGGTTGATGGTCTATGGCATCCAACTTGGTTTCATTTCCGGGATTGACCGCCTTAGGCCCGACCTGACCGCAGTCCAGATTACTAAGGCTGACACTTTCGTTCGCGCGATGCAGGTGAAGACTGACCCATGGCTCCTAGGGCTTTTCTTCGGCGGCTTGTTCCTTTGGCTACTGCTGGGACTGAACCTATTGCCTCGCGGCAGAGACTGAGATGGCGCGGGCGCATCGGCCTAATGAGGTGAACATGCGAACCGTTTTGGCGACAGTCATTGCGGCGATGGCCGTATCCTCAGCCCATGCTCAAGAAGTTGGTCAGACAGCTGAACAGTTGTTGGCCCACAGACCCGATGCACAAATTGTCCCGGTCATTAACGGGTCACCCGGCGCGGCGATTGCCTGGGGTGACACGTGGCAAGTCAGGCTTTGCGATGGTGTTGTGGTCGCTGAGTCCTACAGGTTCGGCACCACTCTCGAAGCCTTCGCCGACGAGGTTGAGAAGGAAACGCAGCGGCGGGGAACCCCAGAATTCGAAGCCCGTCATGGCCGATCTACCTCGGGTGAATGGGGGGTTCTGAGCGCATCCTGGACCCAAGACGAATTGGTCACCGTCATTGGTCTGTCGTCGAGTGCGCGCGGCATGCTGGCCACGCGGGCTACTACGGCTCCGTCATCCCCTTGCTTTGCCGTGCTAGCACCCTGAGAAATCCCTAAACAACATGCCCGCCGTTTGTTGATTGGAAATCACTCGCGGGCGTCTGGCGACCGACGACAAGTCCCCGCTCTCGTCCTCGACCTCACCCCTCACGCTACCCCTGGATGGTGGTTGCGTAATAGTAGTTCATGTCATGGCGACGGCTTTGAAAATGGGCTGAACCGGGCATGATGCGGATGTCCGCTTTCCACCCAAAAGAGACCTTTGGTGGGTCCGCTTTCTGGCGGACCCACTGCGGTCTAAAGATCGATCTGCTCGGAAATTTCCAGAGCGTCGTCGACCTCGATCCCGAGGTATCGGACCGTGCTTTCCAGCTTGCCGTGACCCAGGAGCAGCTGGCAGGCGCGGAGGTTTCCGGTCTTCTTGTAGATCAGCGCCACCTTGGTTCGTCGCAGGCTGTGGGTGCCGTACGCACTCGGATTCAGGTCGATCATTCGAACCCAGCCGTCGACCAGGCGTGCGTACTGGCGCGTTCCGATATGACGGCCGGCATTGCTGCGGCTTGGGAACAACCAATCGTCCGGCCGCCGGCCCCGAAGGTCGAGCCATTGCATAAGCGCTTCTCTCGCCGGCTCTGTGATCTCGAACGGTACGGGTCGCCCGGTCTTCTGCTGGACGATTGTCGAGCGCTGACGAATGACGCCCCCGTGGGCGACATCGGCGAGCCGTAGCTTGACGAGATCGCAGCCCCTGAGTTTTGCGTCCAAGGCTGTGTTGAACATCGCCAGGTCCCGGACCGATCCGATAGACTTCAAGTGCTGGCGGATCGCCCAGATGTGCTTTGGCTTGAGCGGCGCTTTCGCCCCAGTCATGCGGCCAGCGTTCCAGGGTTTGCGGGGCATCCGGAAAAGGTCGAGCTGGCCCATGGCCACCTCCGTGATCAAGGCCCCTTTCCCAAACTACAGTTTCTCAGTCTCAAATGCGCCAAGAGCGGTCATTGGCTCACGGCCCGAGATAAGACACTCAGCGTGGACAGACGCTTGGGCGCGCTCCCGGCCATAACGGATACTGATTCCGGCATTGAAGACCGACGTGGCCCTGCGCACCAACCCTGCTTCGTTGTCCGAAGCGCCGGGAACGCGGGCCTTTTCAGACCATTCGCATCCGACCATCGGCTTGATGCTACGGACGGGTTCGTTCGCATCCAAGGCTGCCCTGAGTTCCGACACTTTTCTTCGGCGACTTCGAGCCCGGTCACCGAGCATCGGCGTGCATTCAGAAATCCGTTGGGGAGTCGCCCTTCTCCACGCATCCCGACGCGGCGACCTCTGGGGCCGTACCGCCAAAGCATGGACGGCGGTGCCGTCCATGCTTTGGCTCCCCGACAATAGGTTCTCGAGTATCAGCCCGAGAACCAGCGCCACAGCCGCGTCAGGCGCCCAGGCGTATCAGGCTGCTTCACTTCGGGTTCCAGCGTGGGCAGCATTTGGCCGCAGTCCGCGCCGTAGTGATGCTGCTTGGCCAAGTGATCGCGTCTACGTTCGGCGGCGACCTGTTCATCCGTCCACTGCCCCGCTTCGATTACTCGCGACCTGTCGATGAAGTAGTGAGACCGACAGGGAAGCGACCAACTGCCGACCGATGGGCTCAACGACATGGTCTCTCCGTCATAGGTGATCCGCCAGTCAGTGGGGGTAAGTGGCGTCACCACCTCCTCCCCACATCCACAGCAACAGCTATGCCCGACCGTGCCGTACTCCATCGACACATACAGGATGCCCGGCATCAGCTGGTCAGGCAGATGCTGCACGAACCGGGGCTCCAGGCGGTGGTAGCGGATCACGGCAGGTCGCCATTGGTAAGCTGATTGCCGTCGGTCGTGTAGGTGCAGTGATGCTCCTCCTCGAGGTCCCGGTAGAAGCCGCACATCTTCTTCCACTTCACGACCGCGAGGATCGCGTTCAGAGCATTCAGATCCGCGACCTGGATGTTCGAGGCGTAGATGTCGTTTCCGCCACCGTCGGCGAACGAGATGCGGCCGGCATGCACATGATCCCGCTTCTTCGGCGTGCTGGCCGTAACCCGCAGGATGCCGCCCAGCGAACCGTCGTCGAGTTCGAGACCCATCCCGACATCGACGAATGACGCGCCGATCGCCTCCAGCTTTTCGACGACCAACCGTTTCTCTTCCCCCGCATCCATACTCAGGAAGGCGAAGGTGACCCCGTCCAGCAGATGCAGCGTCTCGGCGGTCATAGCTACCGGGTGAGCGACAATCCCACGATGCATACGTTCGTAGATGGCCTTCAGGTAGTCGACCTTCATGGGCACTTCACGGAGCTGGTCGAGCGTGGGCGCGCCCGGGGCTCTGAAGGCGTTGTGCTGGAGAAACTCATCCGCGTCGAAGATGCGGATTTCCGGCACCGGGGTCTTGGCGACCTGATCGAGAATGTAGGAACCGGTGCCGCCCAAGCCAATGATCGCGACGACCTCGGTCTTGAAGACGCTCGACAAGGCACCGAGCCCGACCCGGTCAGACGCGGATTCCACATACAGGAACGGCTGGTCGTCGCCCCCCCCATCCTCGTCGTCGTCCTGCGCGCGCAGGACCCGCGCGGTCATCTCGGGGTCCAGCACAGCGGCTGGCCCCGAGATGATGCCGGCATAGCTGGTCATCTTCTCGTAGTAGTCGGCGTACCCTTGGTCGGGTTTGCTGGAGAAGGAGTGCCGCGCTGTCACGCCGGTGCCGAAGTCGAGCTGGATGTCGGTTTGATGCGACAGCCCCGAGATCCGACTCCCGTCCGCGCGACAGGGATAGTCACCGTCGAAGTGGATCACGTGGGTGTCCGGCCGGCGGGTCTGATCTCCAGCCAGCGTAAGGCTGGAGATCAGGGTCCCGAAACGGACCTGCTTGTTGGCGTCGACGTAGGGCACATCCCTCATGATGAGGACCCCGCCCCTGACTTGGACTAAGTAGCCCTCGTCGCGAAGCCGCTTAAGGTCGGGACTACGATTGAACAGTTCGCGTGACATTGAAGACCGTGCCCTTCTGCTTGACGATGACGAAGCCGCCGGCGGCCAGTTCGCCGGCGTGCGGTTTGGAGGCGGCGTGGCGGTAGGTCATCGAGAACTCGACGTTCGGCGCGTGCGGACCGGGGAAGGCCAGCTGAACCACCTGCTCGAAGGTCACGCGCTCGTCCGGCACGACCTTGACGCGGGAGTTGACCAGGATCTCGAACGCCGGCCTGGGCTTCGGCGCGGTGATGAAGTGCTCCACGCCGGGTTGGGCGAGATCGATCAGTTCGGCCGACTCGATGAGGCGGTCTTGCCCGCCAGGCACGCGCAGGAAGACGCCGATGCCCTCGGCGGGCTTCGCCAGCCCGTAGAGAACGGCGCCGCTGAGAACGGCCTTGCCCCAGCGGATCTGGTCGTCGTCCAGCGTCAGCTTGAACTCACGGTCGGTGCGCGATGCGATGAACCGCTCGGCACCCACCGCGCGCAGATCGAAGGGTTCGTCGAGACGCACGTCCTCGAAATCGCCCGACGGCAGGATGCCGGAAAGGCTGTAGTCGCCGCGCGGGTCCAGCCCGCCCGCTTCGAGGAGTTGGTGCCCGAGGGGCACCGGGTCGGCCACGTCGGCCGGTTTGAAGTCGAGGCTGTCTTCCGCGATCAGGAAGCGGTAGGCCTTGGCGAGGCGGAACGGGCGGGCCTCGCGGATCGCCTCGCCGATGTCCTCGATTTCGATGGGTTCGTCATTCATTTCTTGATTTCCTTAGGTTGGTCCGGGCGAAAGCACGGCTCTAAGGAGTCAATCGATGCGACTTGCCTCGACCGGTAAGGTCAGGCGAACTTTTTCGTCATTTCCCCGTCCGGCACCGGACCGCAGATGAAAAAGGCGGGGCAGTTCGGGCACGTGAACTCGGACCGTTCCATGGGAAAGCGACCTTGGCGGACGTGCTCAAGGAAGCCCTCCAGCTTGGTTTTGCGGTTGGCAACTTCCTTGTCGGTCAGGGGCACAGGCTCCGCGCTGCCGTCGGCCAGGTGCACGAGATGGACCTGTGCGCCAGGGAACGCTGACCGGGCGGCCAGCAGGAAGGCGGCTGAGCCTACGTCTTTCCCGGCCTTGGACCGTCGATGGCCGGTCCTGATGCTGCGAACGATCCTCTGTCCGTCCGGTCCGACCAGCACGTCATCCGGCAGAGCGAAGACCTCGCCTCCAACCACCTGCACACAGATCGGCGTTGCGGGCTCTGGCTCGAGTCCCGAACGGCTGGCCGCGAAATAGCCGACCAGTGTCTCGGCCAGTTGCATGAAGTCGTCGCGATAGCCGTGCTCATGAAGATCATGCATCGTGATCGCCGCTTCGATCATTGTCGCCATCTCGTTCGATGGCAAGGGCTCGGCCGCCGCCGCGAGGCTCTGCACAACGCTGCGCACCGCCTCATGCAGCTGCATGTAGGCGGTCATCGTCCTGCGTCCGCCGACCTGGAGAATGTGGGTGTACAGGAACCGCCGCGGACACCGCTCGTACAGGGCGATTTGGGAGGCGCTGAACCTTAGCGACGTCTCGAACCTGATCGTCAGGCTCTCGGCCCCTTCCGCTGGCGGGATCGGCAGGACAGGCGCGACCTCCTTCGAAATCAGGCCGTTGCCCAGCCGGCTCAGGAAGGGAGAGAGTTGTCGAGCGTGGCCATTGGATTTCTGGGTTGGCGCATAGAAGAAGAGGCGATCGCGCGCGCGGGACAACGCGACGAAGAACAGACACTCCTGCTCATCCGCCTGCCCCCGATGAAAAGCGTCCGTGAATGTCCCCGCCACACCCGCGATCATCCCGTCAGGGGCCGGACAGGGCGGGTCCGGCACCCGACGAGGGATTGTATCAGCGTTGATGCCCGGGACATGCACGACGGGGAACTCCAGGCCTTTGGAGCCGTGGATGGTCATGAGCCGGACCGCGTCGAGCCCCTGCGCGGCCGCCGGCAGTTGGCGAAGGTCACGGTCGTCGCCGAGCCGGAGCAACCTCCGCACGCGATCCAGAAGGCGGGTGATCGGCAGTCCCTTGCCTGCCGGCTGCGCTCTCACGAAGTTCAGGAACTGCCACACCGCAATGCCTCTTGTGCGATCGATAGGATCGGCCGAGGCGCTGACGCGGGCTGCTATGCGCGTCCGGTCCAGCAGCAGCACTGCGAGCATGGTCCACGGATCCGCGCTCTCGGTGAAGCCGTTCAACGCCGTCGCGAGTGCGCGGATTGAGGTCTGACCATCCGCGGAAAGCCCCGGGATACGGTCCGCAGCCCCCATCCAGCTTGCAGGCTGACCCTCCGCGCCGCGGAGATGGTCCGTCAGGGCGGCGACGTCTGCGAGCGCCATGCGGAAATCCGGCCAACAGCCGATGCGGTATATGCCCATGGCCCTGCGATCCACGAGGATCGACAGCAGCGAGAGCAGATCCTTCACTTCCGGACGCTCGAAAAGACTGCCCAGAAACAGCACGGGGATGCCCAGCCTCTCCAGATCGCTGCCGAGGCGAGCCAGTTTCTCGTTCCCGGTGCAGACCACAGCCTGATCCCGATACGTCCACCCGGTCGCCCGCATTTGTTCGATCGCCTCGGCGACCGCCGCCGATTGCTGTTCGGCGCTGAGCATCTTGCGCAGTTCTACCGGCTCACCGGCGGGACGGTCGGCCTCCAAACCCGCTTCTGCATCGCCCGTGGTCATTTCGACGGCAAAGGCGGAGAACGCCTGGACGATATTGTCAGTTGATCGATAGTTCCGTTTCAGGCGACCGCATTTGCCACCAGCGAAATCCTCCTTGCCGAAACGTGACATGTTGAACGACGACGCGCCCCGAAAGCGGTAGATCGACTGCTTGGCGTCGCCCACGGCCCAGAAGTTGATCCCACTGGGTTTGAGCGCCGTGAGCAGTCGGATGCTGCTGCGGTTCACGTCCTGATACTCGTCGACCAGGACATGGTCGTACTGGCTCTGGAAATGCTCCCTGATCGGGGGGTTGGTTTCCAGAAGCCGGACGGGCAGTGAAATTAGATCGCCGAAATCGATCCGGTCCCTAGCGCGCTTCAACCGTTCGTAGACGGCATAGACGCGCCCGACTTCGACAGCCCTTACGCCAGCTTCACCTTCCATCTTGGCCGCCAGCTCAGCGTACTCGGCCTGGTCGATCACTTCGTCCTTTGCGCGGGAAATCGCGCTCAGCATGTTCGCAATCACCTGAGTCGGATCGAAGATGTTTCGATAGTGGAGCAGACCCAGCCGCGGAAACTCGTTCTCGATCAGCTCCACAGCTTCCGTCCGATCCATCATCTTGGGATCCTTCGGAAGCCCCAGTTCCGCATGGAACCGACGGATCACATCAAGACCGAACGCGTGGAAAGTGCCGATCCACATCGCGGCAGCGTCAGCCTTTCGCTTGTCCGCGATCCGATCGGCCATTTCAGCCGCGGCCTTGTTGGAAAACGTCAGCACGAGAATGCGCCGTGGATCGGCGCCTTCATCCAGCAGGCCCTCCACTCTCGCGACGAGCGTTTGAGTCTTGCCTGTGCCGGGACCCGCTTCCAACAGGTAGGCGCATCCGCGATGATCTGCGGCCTCGCGCTGAAGGGCGTTGAGCTTCTTGTCGGGTTTGCCCTCGGCTGCTGCGGTGACGACCGCAGGCAACAGCAGGGCATCCAGAAGCTGCTGCGCGACTACGGCAAAAGGCGCGCCCAACTTCCCTGCAATCTCTGACGCCGTCAGGCCATCTTCGAGGTGAAGCGCACGAACGACGTGGCGCGGAAGAAGGAGCTCGCGCGCGAAGAGGTCCATCTGAACCTCTCGTCTCTGTCGTTGGCCGTAGTCGACGACCAGATCAAAACCGGTGGGAGAAGGCTCGGCTGATCGGGCGGGATCCCAAGGCTCGCTGGACGTCGGGGACTGAGCGCCGTTGATAGGGTCAAAGCCATCGCCAAGTTCAAGGTGTCCGATCTCATGGGCGACCAGAAAGGCCTTCTCGAAGTCGGTCCCACCCTGCTCGTGCAGGATCAGTTCCTCTTGGAAGTTGATCTTGGCCTGGCTCCCGTCCAGCATAGCCGGGCCAGCGGCTTCCACATCAAAGCCTCTTCGCTTCGCTTCGGCGACAGCGAAAAGATACGGACGCCAAGGGTCCTCACCCGCGAGTACGGCCTGGCTGTGGAGTTCCGCAGCTCGCTGACGAGCGATTTCGACCGCGTCCATGTCAGCGATCGTCAGCTAGCAGGCGCTCTCGTTCAGGCTTCGGCACGGCTGCCTCTATGAGGAGCTGTTCGAAGCTCACCGGGTCAGGCGCCGAAGGTTTGACCTTGGACTTGTATGCCGCCACGGCTCCGCTCGAGGAGCCCAAGTTGAGGTAGTAAATCCGGAAATCCTGCAAGGTGCCGCCTAGCTCGCGAGCCAGCACGCTCAGGAAATGGCCCGGCACGGTATCCAGTCGAACCCGGCGTTCACGAAACGCTGTGATCACCTGCCGGGGGACTGCCAGGTGAGCGGCGATCTCCTTCAGCGTCGCAACTGAAAGAGGCGCAAAAAGATCGCGAGCCATCTGTAGGTCGCGGCTCCGCGCGGCGACGGCAGCCTCAATCACGGAACGCTCGTCAGCCGAGAGCGGTTCAGTCCACTCCACCACGACACGGCTTAGTTCGCGACCGAGGTCGACTAGATCCCCGGCGTATTCGGGATAATCCCTCAAATAGCGTTCAAGGGTCGCCCTGTCGTGGAGCGGCTCTACCGCGAAGGCAAATGTGACGTCTTCGCGCGAAGGCCGCGTTTGTCCGTCGGTCATTTATCCGCTCCGTCGCCCAACAATTCCCGCAGCGTCGCGTAGGCTTTGTCTCTATACGTTCTGATCGTTTTCTCTACCCGATCAAGCGTACTGGAAATCGTGACGACACCGGGTTCTTTGGAGTCGATCGGGAAGCCCTCGAGCAACATGTGAATGATCCTGCTTTGTTCCTTTGGTAAAGCATCAATCGCTTCGTAGAGCCGGGACCGGTAAGCCGTGTCATCCAAACGGTCGGTATCCAGCGGATCGAACGATCCAGCCGCGCGCTCGACATCGTGGGGAAGTTCGCCCGTACGATCGTCGAACTCCAAGGTTTCATTGCGGTTTTCTTGGCGCCAAGCCCTGTTCTGGGCGTCCTTCTTCAGGTTGGCGAGCGCGCTGTCGAAGCGGATCTCGAAATAATCCAGCGCCAAGGAGTAGTCGGACCTGTCCGCGGCGATTAGCTCACCCATCCTGCCAAGAACGCCGTCCCGGATCGCTTCGTTCTTGAGCGAGCGGGTGATGCCATCCGAACTATCGGCCTTCGGCAATCGCCGAAGAATACGTTCGAGCAGCTCGCCATACAAAACGTTGAACCACTGTTCCTGATTGTCCCTCCGTGCGGCCCGGAGGAGATAGACCAGACATTCGCTAGGGACGTAGCCGGGCGTATTTCGGTCACGGATCCTGGCGACTTCGAGTATCTTTTCGCGCGGCTGCTTGAGAAGGTCGCCCAGTCGGCTCTGTATCAGAGTCGGGCGAGCATAGGGCTGCCCGTCCAGCGTCGTCTTACGCAATGGTTCGATCAAGGGCGTTGTCCCGACCCGGCCTTTCCGGCCGCTCTTTTCACCTAAACATCGCGGTTATGTTGAGCTTTGCGACAAAACACAACCGGAAATACCAGTAGAGCGTGTGCCCTTCTTGGGCCCCGAAGCCGATCCGACTGGCACGAAAAGGACTTGTGAAGACGACCGCCTCTGAACAAAGGTTATCGACGTTTTGTTGATGAGCGCAGACATGGCGAAGCTCGTGCAAGCGTTAGCGTGCGACGTGCCGGCCAGATCAAGACCCGTAATCCGGACGTTCTAAACCGCCGCTATGAGTCAAAAGGCGACTTCCTCCTGGACGAGGGGGCGGGATGGCTACCGCTGATCCCTGCACCAGTCGGTGTCAGACCGATGGCTGACACCACTGGTCGGCACTACATCCATATATTCTTCCTCCCCCCATCCCCACTTCCCCCAACAAACAGTCATTCGCTTCCCCTTCGCCTCCCTTGAAGCTGCGCTCCGCCGGGGTGGAATATTCAGAAGGCTCCGGAGCCGGGGACCGGTGGAATAGGGATCAGGTCAACTAGATCGCTGGACCGGTGAATCTCTCTGCATCAACCATGCAGATGAGAGCCTCCCTTGGACCTGTTCCCGCCTGACCGACTGCCCCTCGTGCCCGAAGCGCTCCTGAAGGCGCACAAGGTTTACAGCCCCAACGACAGCCGGTTCCGCGCCTGCGCCCGTCTGCTCCAGGCCCTTCATCGAGAGGCAGCCGGCTGGACCATGGGCAGTCACGTCAATCCACGGGGCCAGAAGCGCAAGATGGGCCACCTGCTCGCGACCTACGAAGGCGCGGCCGGCGGCAACTTCCTGTCGCCAGAGGTTCATCGCCTGGCGCGCCGCGAGCTCGCCTACCGTGAGCCGGGCGCGGTCTGGGACGAGACGCGGCTGTACTCGAACATGCTGTCATCCACCCCTATGGCCCTGAACCTATTCGGCCCCATCAAGCTGGACCGCGACCTGGCAGAAGCCTTCGTCCGCGAGATCGCGCCGGATTTGGCGGGCCGGGTTTGCACGGTGACTTTCGAACACAGTCCGGGCCGGGGCGATCCCCATTTCCTGGCCGACGGCACGGCCTTCGACGTCGCCATCTCCATCCGACAGGACGACGGCAAACGCACCTTCATCGGCGTCGAAACCAAATACTCCGAGACCTGCGCTGAGGCCGAGCCCCGCATGCGCGAGCGCTATGATGACCTCGCCCGCGAGAGCGATCTCTTCATCGACGCCGACGACCCGGCCCTGCGTCGAAACCCGGTTCAGCAATGCTGGAGACTTCATCTGCTCGGCCAAGCCATGGTCGCATGCGGTCTCTATGACGCCGCTCGCATCTTCGTTGTCGCGCCCAGGCTGAACGACCAGGTTCAGCGCGCCGTCAGCCAATACCGCGAGCACCTCGCGTCAGCTGGGTCAGGCCAGGCCAGCTTCGCCAACTTGCCGCTCGAGGACGCCATCGCCGCCCTGGCGTTGGCCGGCGCGCCAGATCATGCGGTCGCGCTGACCAAGCGATACATCGACATGACGCCCGTTCATCAGCTGATCTGACGTGGGGGCCCTTCCTTTGTTGGACTTCCTGCCGCGACAGTCACAGCGGGCGGAGGGCCTCATCATCGGAGCCAGCGCCGGGGCCGCGGCCGCGCGGGGGAGGGGTGATCCCGCCTTCCTCGCCTGGCCGGACCCGGAGACGGTGCTTCTGCACGCCGCCCGCGGCTGCATGGAACACGGCCGCTTCATTAGCCAGGACCTGATCCGCAGGCTGGTGGCGGATTGGGCCGTTCATCACGGGCCCGGCCAAAGCGTCCTGCGCGACGTGACCCATGTCATGCCCCGTCAGTCGTCAGGCTTCATCGCAGCCGTCGCCCCCATCTGCCTGCGGGCCCGGGGGCGCAGCGGCGACGCCCAACGTGACCTTCATGCGCTGGGCATGGTGTTCCAGCAGCCGCCCGCCGATGTCGAAGCCCTGGAGGTCGCCGGCCGCTTCATCGGGCGCGCGCTCCTCGGTTACAGCCGCCGCATCACCTTCGAGCCTATCGCCTGGCTCGGCGACTCCTTCGTCGCCCGTGTCGCCTCGGGCGAAAGTCTAGGCCTCACCGAACGCCACAGCCTCGCCGCCGCGCTCGACCAGGCCCGGGCCGCGGTATGCGCCGAAGTCAGCTGGCCGGTCGCCATCCAGGCCTTGGCCGCCGTCAACGCCCGCCCGGCCGCCTTCATCATCACCGGCATGCTGCTCGGCGCGCTCAACGGGCTCAAACCCTTCAGCCGCCTACCGCCGGGGGAGGACGACGAGGAGCTGGGGATCCTGGCGCAGCGACTGCTTCAGGCGTCCATGACGGCTGACTCGCCATTGGGCCGCAGCAGGTCCAGGTGATCGACGCCGAGAGCCTGGGCCAACTCGAAGACCGTCACCACCGTTGGGTTTCGACGGCCGGCCTCGAGCGATGAAACATAGAACTGGCTCGTGCCCGCGCGCTCGGCCAGCTCTTCCTGAGTCAGGCCCTTCTCGATCCGCGCGCGGCGGACGTTTCGACCCACCAAAACGCGAATATCCATCCGCCAAGCGTGGCGGTCGCCGCGGGTTCGCGGTAACAACTATAATTGTTATTCGGTCTAGGGAGGCTTCATGAAACACACGCGCGCTGGCGGCCTGATCGCGGCCGCCCTCACACTCGCGCTCGCGGCTTGCGGCAACCAGCCGACCGCAGAGCCGCCAGCTGTGATCGCCCGGGCCTGCGTTTCGACGGGCCAAGAGGTGCTTTACGCGCCTGAGTGGGTGAAACCGCTCATGGGCCGCCACGTGACGTCGTGGCAGACCACCGACGGCGAGGACGTCATTTTCCGTGTTGAAAAGGCCAACCCGCTTAACGGCACGACCACTGTGGTCTCGCTGTTGTTTGCCCCGGTGGTCCAGCCGGTGGTGCAGGCGCCCTATTGCCAAGGTTACTACGAGCCCGTGCTTCTGGACGTGGATGGTGAGGAGCAGCCTGTGGGTCCGCTCAAGGCCCAGATGTTCGGCCTCCACATGTATGGAACGCGACACGACGGCATTTGGACGCCGTTCAGGAACGGGGGTGGCTACACCCTGGAGTTCGTCCAATGACGGACCGCCTGGACAGGCTGGAGCGTCTGGGTCGCCTGCGCGACCAAGGCCTGCTCACCGACGAGGAGTTCACACGCGAGAAGGCCTTACTGCTCGCCGGCAAGGAAGCGAACTCCGCCCCGACCGCTGACGCGGCGACGCCTGCATCTTCCGAGCCTGCTGGCGGTCACACCGGCCAGCCCGACCGGACTGCGTCTGATGCCGCCGCCACACCCTTCGTCGAAACGCCCGAGAACGCCGTCGCCAACGACCTGACGTCGACCCTTCGTCCCATCAATGGCGTGCCCGACGCATCGCAGCAGGTTGGGCGCGTGTGGGCGACAGCCGCGCTCTTGATCGCGGGGGAGTTCGTCTCGGAGGTCGGTCGCGTCAACCAAAGCTTGGCGGGCCGCTCCTGGACCTCCACCGTGTCGATGGGCGACGAGCTGCTGACGAGCGCCCTCAGCCTGAGCGTGAGCACCGTCGTGGTGGGTTTGCTCAGCCTCTGGATCGCACGCCGGGCCAGCCGTGTCGGCGTGGTCATCCTCGCAGTGATGACAGTCAGCGCCGTCGTCTGGCCCTTCATGTCGCCGGAGCCAATGAAGCTAGCGGCGAAGCTCGGCAGCGGCGGTTTGGCGGCCCTCGCGCTTTGGTATCTGATCGGAGTAGCCCGGGGTGCCTTCTGGCTGGCGGGCCGGCGACCTGTCGCTGGCAACCCTGCCCCGGCAGAGGCCCCCAGCTGGAAGGACGCCTGGGCGCGCGGTCGGGCGACGTCTGCGCCGACCCGCAAGATCATCGGCTGGATCGCCTTGGGCTGGCTCGGGCTCTTCCTGATCGGCGGCATCTGGTTCTGGTGGAGTACGCGGGACAACGAACTCGCGGCTAGGCCAATGGTCACCCCTGCTGCCAATGCGCCTATGCCCGCCGCACCGAATGTTGCCACTGCAGCGCCGGGCGGTGAGTTGATCCCCTTGCAGTCGCCGCAAGCCATAGTTGGTGTTTGGGTCGATGAAGGCGGTGGCTGCGCGAGCGACGCGGCGTTCGAGTTGGAGGAGGGCGGACGCCTGCTAGCCTTCGGGGTGCAGGGCAGTTGGTTGCTGTCCGCTGGGAGCCTGACCATGACGACCCAGGAAGTCGACATGGACACCGAGCAGCCCGTGGGTCCGGCTTATGAATACACCGGCGTGGTGCAGCTGGTGGGTCCCAACGAGTTTCATCTAACTGGAAACGGGCCAATGAGACGCTACAGGCGGTGCAACGCCGATGGCACCGAGCCTTGGTGATGACAAACCGGGACTCGTGAGAGTCCGCCCCGATAGACGCTATGAAAGGCCTGTATGCGCCTCCAGTCCTTGCCTCGCGGGACCTACGACCTCCCATCCGGCCCCTTCCATCTGTCCGTTCGTCACCTTTCAATGGGTCCGGCAACCGCCTTTCCGAGGCCAAGACAAAGCAAGAGGGGCCGGCGAACATGCCGGCCCCTTCGGAAGCAATATTCAAGACGGCGATCTGGCCGGAGAGCTTTAGCAGGACGGCCTCCACAGACGCCCAGTCATCAATTCGAGGCACGGTCTGGGCGGCGTCGTGCGGCCATATTAGCTGCGCGTTAGCGCCATTTCAGAGCGTCCTTAGCGCCATTCTACAGACGGCCCGCGCGGGCAAAGAAAAAGGCCAGCGGCAGAACCGCTGGCCTTGTCTACTCGGCAGGATGTTCAAGTTCAGATACGGAACTGGCGGCCGCCCAAGCCCCGCAGATCCACGATCCATGATCGCTTCGGGTAGTCAGGCCAAGCGTGGCGGTCGCCGCGGCTTCGCGCATGGTCGGCTGCGACGAACCTGACTTCGCCCGCATCGAGGCGGCGCTGGAGCCCATGAGCCGCGCGACCTTTCGCGCCAGTGATCACGGAGCGGGGCAGGCGGCCAAGATCTGCAACAACATGATCCTCGGCATCACCATGCTGGGCACCTGCGAGGCGGTCGGGCTGGCCGAGAGGCTGGGGCTGGATCCGGTGAAGATGTTCGACATCGTCGCCAAGTCGTCGGGCCAGAGCTGGTCGACGACGACCTACTACCCCTGGCCTGGCCCGGTGCCGACCGCGCCGTCGAACCGCAACTACGGCGGCGGCTTCGCTACAGCCATGATGCTCAAGGATTTGAAGCTGGCCCAGGACGCGGCAGCCAAGGTTGGCGCCTCGATGCCCCTGGGTGCCCAGACCGAGGCCCTGTTCCAGATGTTCAACGGCCTTGGCTATGGCGGTCGCGACTTCTCGGCCATCCTGCAGATGCTGCGTGGTCAGCTGGATGGGCTGCCCACGGCCTAACCTAATCAATCTGTAACGTGACACCCGCGACGGCAGACCTAGGTTCGGGAGCAATCTGGAGAAACCGCATGTTTGACCGCCGCTCAGTAATCCTTGGCCTTGGCCTGTCCGCTGTCGCGCCTGCTGCACTCGCCCGCTCGGCCCTTGGACAAGCCGCCGAGGGCGCTGACGACGCCGCGCTGATCGAGGCCCTGGACGCCGCCTTCATGGAAGGCGTGCGCGCTTCGCCCGAAACCATGACGCAGCTGGGTATGAAGGAACGCTACAGCGAGCTGGACGATTATACCCCCCGGGCGGCGGCGGCGCGGTTGGCGCTGGGCGAGCGTCAACTGGCGAATATCCAGGCGCGCTTCGGCGGGGCTCAACTGTCGGAGCAGGGCCAGCTGTCGCTTCGGCTCTATCGCGACGCCTTCGCCCAGCAGCGTGAGATGTTCCGCTGGCGTCGCCATCAGTATCTGGTCTCGACCAACGGCAGCGTGATGGGGCAGCTGCCGGTCATGCTGATCAACGCCCACGGTGTCTCGAGTGTCGAAGATGCCGAGGCCTACGTCTCGCGTCTCAACGCCGTCGAGCGGGTCATGAACGAGGTCGCGGCCGAATTCGCCGCCCGCGTTGCCGATGGGCTGACGCCGCCGGCCTTCACTTATGAGCCTGTCGTGCGCGACGGGCGCAACGTGATCACCGGCGCGCCCTTCGGCGAGGGTGAGGACTCGCCTGTCTGGGCCGACTTCCAGGCCAAGGTGAATGCGCTCGAAATCAGCGCTGGGGAGAAGACGCGCCTGCTGGAGGCGGGACGCGCAGCCCTGACCGGACCCTTCAAACGCGGCTATGAACGTATGCTGTCCGAGGTCGAGCGCGTCGGCGCGACGCACGACCGCAATGACGGGGTCTGGGCCCTGCCGGACGGTGCGGCATTCTACCAATCGTCGCTGAAATTCTACAACTCGACCGACGACACCGCCGACTGGATCCATGAGACCGGTCTGTCCGAAGTCACGCGCCTGCATGGCGAGATGGACGTGATCCGCAATCAGGTCGGTTTCGCGGGCACTCTGCAGGACTTCTTCCAGCATCTGCGCACCGATCCGCAGTACCAGTATCCGAACACCGCCGAGGGCCGGGAGCGGTTCCTGGCCGACAGCCGTGCCTATATCGCCCAGGCCATGCAAGCCGCGCCGCAGTGGTTCAGCCAGCTGCCGCGCACGGCGCTTGAGGTCCGTGCGGTCGAGGAATGGAGGCAGGCCACGGCCTCGGTCGCCTTCTACAACCCGCCCTCGGCGGATGGGGCGCGGCCCGGCATCTACTATGTGAACCTCGCCGACATGACCCAGGTGTCAAAGCCGCAGGCCGAAGCGATCGCCTATCATGAGGGCGCGCCTGGGCATCACTTCCAGCTGGCGCGGGCGCAGGAGCAGGAGAGCCTGCCGATGTTCAGGAAGTTCGCCTTCTACGGTGCCTATATCGAGGGCTGGGGCCTGTACGCCGAAAAGCTGGCCAAGGAGATGGGCTTCTATACCGATCCGTATTCGGACTTCGGCCGTCTGTCGCTGGAGCTGTGGCGGGCAATCCGCATGGTGGTCGACACGGGTATCCACACCCGTCGCTGGACCCGCGAGCAGGCGATCAGCTACTTCACCGAAAACACCATGATGTCGGAACTGAACATCCGTCGCGAGGTGGAACGCTACATCTCCGACCCAGGTCAGGCGACCAGCTACAAGGTCGGCCAATTGAAAATCTTGGCGCTGCGGGACGAGGCCCGGGCGACGATGGGCGACCGCTTCGACATCAAGGGCTTCCATGAAGCGGTGCTGGGCGCCGGCGCCCTTCCCCTGGCGGTGCTGGAGGAGCGTGTGCGCGCCTGGGCCGCAGCCTGAACCGTTAGCCTGCGTTGGGTTGCGAGCCGTTATCAAACAGGGGTTTACGTCCTTTTGTCCGGCTCAATCGATCGGCATGGATGAGGTGCTCGGGCCGCTCGAGGAGATCGGCGGGTTCGTCCGATTCACCAGCGCGGACGAGTTCCAGCTGAGCGGTCCAGATGGAATGATGACGCGGTATCGTCGGTGTATCGGCGAGATCGAACCTTGGCGCTCTCCCCAGGGCGTCACGGGCGAGTTCAATCCGACACCCTCCGGCTCATGGCGGACCACAGGCTGCGGGACGTACGTTCTGGGCGAAGACGGGCGGGCGATCACCGCGGCGGCGGAAGATCAGATGGCGCAACGGCATCGAGCCTGGTCCCGCGGCTGCGGACCTATGGCATGGACACTGACCTGCCCGGCCCCTTCGAAGACCTTGGCGGCTTCATCGAGATGATCAGCACGGACGCGTTTCGGCTGACGCGCGGCGGCGAGGTGACGACCTACTACCGCTGCTCGAGCGACGGGCAGGTGCCTGGACGTTAGAAGGCCGTGGGCAGGAGGGGACCAAAATAGGTAGAATTAATTCTGCATATTCAACGCGTACTGGTCGCTTTTGCCTTGGTGCTATTTGCGGGATTCAAGACCTTTATTGGAGTCTCAGTTTTAACGCGGGCGCAGACGCGAAGCGTCATGCATCACCAGCGCCTCGTCGTCGAAAGCGAAGCCGCTGCGGGCCAGGATGAGTTCCGCCTGATCGGCGGCGGGACCCAGAGACCCGGCGGCCTGTGAGAAGGCTGCCTTGCCCAGGTTATGTACGGAATAGCCGCACCGCTTGCCTTGAATCGGCCCGGAGGATTCGTGCTTTTTGACCCGCAGGGCCGCGCGGAGGTGCTGGCCGCGCTGACGTACGACCGCCTCGGGTACAACAGCCTTGGGGTCCAGGTCCTTCATCAGATAGCGCGTGAGCCGGCGCTGGAAACGGACCACCGCTCCCCGCCCGGGTACCGATCTCGGCGCCCGCGGCTCAATGGCCCTGAACGTCGACCGTCCCTCTTTATTGCGCTGAACCAGGGCGTGGCCGGTATGTCGCTCCAGAAACCGGCAGATGATCTTGCCGAGCTGTGGGCGGTTCCGCTGGGGCGCGTGCATCAACAGATGGGTGTGCAAGCCCAAGTGAGCGCCACGCTCATGACACCAGATCCACGAGAGTGGGATCGGTGCGCTGGCGCCGGTCGCCGGATCCCGCTTGCGCTGCGACCACTCCCTGAGGCGGGCGAACAGGGCTTGGGTAACCGCCTGGATCTCGGCGTCGCTCGCCATGCCCAAGGTCGTCCAGGAGATGGTCGCGAAATAGGTCAACGGCATACCCAGCAGATTCGCGCGCAGAACCGCCAGGTACAGCTTCACGATGTCGTCGGCGGTAAGACAGGTCGTCTGACGCGTGGCGCGGCGCGGTCGCTGACCGGGGCTGGCCATAGCCACCAGCATGCATGTTTCCAGGGCCTGGAAGTAGCTCGGCTGGTGCTGCACGACCGTCAGTCCGTGCGTCAGACAATGCAGCTTCTCGCCGGGCAAAAGCACCTCGCCGGGCAGGGAGCCGGCGAGGCGTTCTGGCTTCAGGAAGCAGGTGTCGAAATCGACCTCGATGCAGGGGCTGCCAGGATGCGACGGCGTCATCACCTGAGGCCCTGTTCGATTTCGCGCAGGGCCCAGGCCGGCAGGTCATCAAGCTGGAAATAGGTCCACAGGGCCCTGGTGCTGGCGCAGTCCGGGCAGGGCTCGTTGGCCGCAACAAGACAGTCATGGTGCGCATCAAACAACGGGGCGGCGATGCCCGATGGCGGCTCGCCGCCCGCCGACGGGAACGCCGGCGGGGCGGCCTTGGACGGCGCGTTGATCAGGATGCCGGCTGCCCGTGCGACAAGGCCGCTCAACGCCGACAAGACATAGGTCAACATGGCCTTCATCACGCCGGCTCCTGGGACACGGCGTCTGTCGGCCAGAACGGGTTGACGGCACCTACGACCGACCCAGCGCTCTGGTCTTCGGTCTGCTGCAGGCGGGTGGCCTTTTCGGCTTCGTTCTCGAGGTCGCGTTGATACTCCACCGGCCAGTCCTCGAACGGCAGACACAGACGTTCCCGATCGCGCTGATGGCGGCGGTCCAATTCCCGTTCTTCGTGCCGGCTATAGCGCGCCTCGTCCTCGTCGCGGTCCGGCTGCTGATCGCTGCGGGTGAGATCTTTGATCTTCATTACGAGCCCTCCGTCTTGCGGGCTTCGTCGGCGGCCACAGGGGTCGGAGCGACTTCGGCGGGCGAGGCGGCGCTCGTCCAGTCCCACGTGATCCCGGCGGGCCCGGCCTGCGTCGGTTTGGCAGAGTCCGGAGGGGTCAACCCTTTGTGCGCCACCTTCTTGGGCTGGCGGAGTTTGCGGCGGGGTGTGCCCTTGACTGGGCAGTCGGCGTAATATTGCCGAATGACCCATACGGGAGTCTTCGGCATCGGCAGGCTCTCGGCGTACTTCTGCTGCTCTTCGGCTGTTTTCGGGTGTTCCATCGGCTTGAAGGCCAGCCGCGGGGTCTTGGTCGGGGTGAGTTTCACAGAACGTCTCCTTGGGTTGAGTAAGTCGGTGCCCGGGCGAACCGAGCTGATGCTGAAAATGTCCGATGCAGTTCGTGCGGCCCTGCTGGCCAATGGTCGTCTGCAGCGGGAGTCGGAGGGCCGGTCGATGGATCTGACGCCGGTGGTGAAGCTGTTCAGTCCGGACGGTGCGGCGACCTGGCTGCTGACGGAGATCGACCCGGACAACACCGACATCGCCTTCGGTCTGGCTGACCACGGCTTCGGCAGTCCGGAGTTGGGCTACGTCAGCCTGACCGAACTCGGCGCGGTACGCGGCGGCTTGGGCTTGCCGGTCGAACTTGATCGCTACTTTCGAGCCGACAAGCCCCTGTCCGCCTACGCTGCGGCCGCGCGCGAGGCGGGCCGCATCGTCGCCTAGCCCGGGGCGTCGAACGCGCCGAACAGGTCGACTCCCGGCGGCGGCGTCGGCGGCTGCGCGCGTGAGACCTTCGTGCGTGCCGTGGGCCGGCGCCATCGCGTCTTCGCCGGCGGGGTTACGGGCGGCGTCTCCAGGTACTGCAGCATCAAGCCAGCGAAGAACTCGCGGTCGGCCTGGTCGAAAAACAGACGAATGCCGGCGCACGACGGGCGGATCTCGTTAACGTACAGCGCCGTCGACAGGACGGTCGGCGACTGAATGTCGTCGTGGAGGTCGCGCCAGCAGGGGTGGATGAGGCGGTGGGGCCCGACCGGAAAGTCGACCCCTTTCCGGATCTCGTCCGGCAGCGGCATGTGCTTCAGCTCGTCGATCGCGGCGTAGCCGCTCAGCACGAACTCCCCGAACAGGCGGTCGGGGTCAGGCTGCTGCAGCGGCTCGCTATCGTCGAGCGGGCAGCCGCGGCAGAACTCTGGCGCGGGCCCCGCGCCCGGACGACGATCGCATGCGAACTGCTGGGAGATGACTGAGTGGCTGGCAGCCAGCTGAAGCTGGTGACGGCGGTCTGCGCCGGGGCGCTTGTCGAGGCTTGAGGTCAGCAAGCTGTCGAGGCTTTGCTTCGACACTAGCGGGCCTCCAGGTCGAGACCGAGCGCTTCGCTAACGGCGCGCGGATCGTACAGGGTGACGCCACCGATGCGGATGCCCCGCGGAATGCGACCCTGCGCGATCCAGGAATAAGCGGTCGAGCGGGAGATGCGGAGCCAAGCCATCAGGTCGGCTAGGCGCATGTAGGGATTGCGGGTGACAAAGGGGTGGTGAGAAGGCGACATGAAAACCTCGAGTGCGGTTGGGGGAGGCCCCGAGTGGTGGAAGGCATCCCGCGCGACCAGAAGGATTCATCAAAATTGTCCTGGACCCGACTTTTCGACTCTATTCGCCTTGACTTGACGAGGGTTTTCTGAATCCGAGGAAATTTCGTCCGCTTCCAACGTAGTTCTTGATGGCTTCGAACTGCGCTGGAGGACGAATAGTCGTACCCTCTAGGGCTGCTAGGCTCTCTGTGTGCAGCCAATTTGCCAAGGCTTCATCCGATTTGTTTTCCGGCTGCGATATGGCGGATTTCGGCCGCAATGACTGTCGCCTCGCAACCAAATATAGCAAGGACTTGAGAGCATTGACCTGCTTAGGCGAGACACGTTCACGGCTTTCTCTCAGCGCCTGAAGTTCGAGCTCGAGATCACCTATGCGAGTTGCCTGCTTGCCTACCAGCAGGGTGAGCGCCTCGTATCGGTGAATGAAGAGGCCTTGAACTAATGTTGCGCCTGAAGTTCCGGTACTTTCGGCGATTTCGAACACGACTTTCGGCTTCAACGAGCAGTGTTTACCCTGACGCAATGTCCTCCGGTCAGAGGCTAAAGCTTTGTGCAGTCTGACTATGCTTGCAAGCTCAGGCAGTTCATCCCCGAGATAGAACTGGTCAAGGGTGAACCTCTCAATCGCCCGTTCCGCTTGTGGGCCTTCAAGCAGGAATCCATGGAGCAGCAGCGCTGCAAAGGCAGCCGACCAGGTCTCGGCGACCATCGCGCGGTCGATCCGTTCCCTGCATCTTGGGTCTCGGAGCAAGTCGCACGCAGGGTCGTAACGGCGTGGCAGATCTGCCTCAACGTCTCTAACTGCCCCGCTCTGCAAGAACGAGAGAAGTGTTTTGCGCTCGCTCATCTAACAACTCGCGTCACGAACAAATTCGCGGAATGATCTTGTGGCAATCAAGTTAGCCTCGGCGCCTGGACGGTCTACCCTACGATTTCGATCAAGCGCTTTTCCCACAACTCGAGCGCCTTTCGCCTTTCGCCAAGGTACTCGTTGGTGTCGTAGTGAACCATCGATACCGCCGCGCCTCCACCGGCGTCGGTCGTGTGTCCCAGGACCTTTGACCGGATGAAAGGGCTGATGCCCAACCGCTCGCTGGTCAGCGCCGTAGCACCGGTTCGCCGCAGATCATGCAGCGTGGCTCCCTCTACGCCCGCGCTGGCGCAAAGTCGGGCAAGGGCGCGAGACAGGCTCATCGGATCGATGGCGACCTCCTTATGGCGCGCGTTGGGGAAGACCAGACTTGCATCTTCGCCACCGACCTTTTTCGACAGTTCCATCGCCTCTTTGATCAGTGCGATCGACTGAGGCGGCAGGGGCACGGTGTGCGGCCGGCCGGCTTTCATTCGGGGTCCAGGGATCAGCCAGACTGCATCGTCAAGGTTCACCTCAGCGAACGTCATTCCGGCGATCTCTGACCTGCGTTGCAGAAGCAGGGCGCAGAGCATGATGGCGATGCGTGGCTGGCGGCCGACGAAACATTTCCGTCCCTGCTTGTCGGTCAGCGGACCCTCGGTGTTGAGAGCGACCCACAGCGCCCTCAGTTCGTCGTTTGACCAGACCCGGCGCCGTGGCTCCTGGTCCACAAACGGTGCAAAGCCGGTTGCAGGGTTGATCTGCACCAGGTCCTCCGAAATGCCATAGGCAAACACTTGGCGAATGACGGCCTGGCAGCGGTTCGTTTGGGGGCCGATGCCTTTGGCGACCATTCCCCTGAGCAGTTCCTTGATCGTCTTCCGAGTGATCGAAACAAGGGGCAGGTCGCCCAGAACGGGCTTTATGTGGCGTCTTATGATGCCCTCTTCGTAGTCAAAGGTGACTTCGCGCTTTCTCTTGCCTTTCGGCTTCCACTCCCCGGCACGGCTCGCCTGGACATACTGGTCGTACAGCTGGGTAAAGGTGAGCGGCGCCTCGACCGGCTTCTTGGCCTGACGCTTCAGCGCAGCTGGGTCATTCCCGGCCTCAACCTCGCTGCGGATACGTCCCGCTTCGATCCTGGCCGACCTCAATGACAACTGAGGAAACTGACCCAGCTTCAACCTTGGCTGAGCGCCATCGACCCCCCGATATCGGATGACAAACGTTTTCAGCCCGCGGTCGGTTACGCGCAGGCAAAGGCCCGGGGCCTTCAGATCCCAGAGCTCGAGACGTTGGCCGGGTAGTGCTTTTGCGCCGGCCACAAGCTTGTCGGTGAGAAGCAGTTTCGGCATCGATTCTCCCTGTGCCCCAGACCGCCCATGGGGCACAAAATGCCAGGATTTGGCTGGATTTCGATGTAGCGCCTCGGACGGGCTTGTCCACCAAGTTTCTGATAAGGTTGCAAAAACTGTACCTATCTGGACCACCTCGGACGGGGCCTTGAAGGTTTCCTAAAGCAGAGGTCGGGGGTTCGAGTCCCTCCGGGGTCGCCACTCACCGCTTGCGTTTGAAGATCATCACCGCCGCCATCGTCAGGATGACGGCGGGCACGAGGATCAGCAGCCACGACAGAATACGTTCGATGTCCATGGCGCGCCCCTCCCCGGGACGGGCGCAAGGGGCGCGTCCCCGGCCCGGAAGTCAAACGGCGCTGTTCAGCGCCATTTCGAGCCTTCGCCGTGTTTGCCGTTGCTTTCGAACACCGGCGGCGCGGCCTTGTGGATGAACTGCTCCGACACCAGCCAGCCCTTCAGCGGCCGCAGCACGGCCAGACAGCCGATCACCAGCAGGGGCATGGTCACGACCAGATGCACCCAGATCGGCGGGTGGACGGAGAACTCGAACCACATGAACAGCGCCATGCCCACGATCCCCACCGCGCTCATGCCGAAGAAGGCGGGGCCGTCGGCAGGCTCGGCGAAACTGTAGTCGAGGCCGCAGGCGGGGCAGGCGTCGCGGATCGTCAGGAAGCCCGTCAACAAAGGCCCCTCGCCGCAGCGCGGACAGCGGCAGCGAAGGCCGGTCGAGAGGGTGTTCAGACGGGGATACTGGGGCTCGGTCACAACGGAATCCTGACGGGAAGGCCGCACCGCATGTCGGTGCGCGGGACCGCTCCCGCAACCGGTCGTGATGTCGCGGGCCCGTTCGTCAGGGCGTCGGCTCGCCCCGCGTGGCGTTCCAGACGAAGACAAATGACCGCTGCTCCGCCCAGGTCTGACCCTCGATCCGGTCGTCCGTCAGACAGGCGGCGGTGTGGTAGGGCCCGACCCCGTCGGTGGTGCGGAAGGACACGCACACCCGCCCGTTCTGGGCCTTCCAGCGCCCGGCCTCGATCGTGCTGTCGTAGAAGTCGCCGCTGACCGTGCCGTCCGCCGCCAGCGTCAGGTGCATGGCCTTCACATAGGGCTGCGCCGGATCGGTCGACAGGTCGACCGACCAGGCACCGTTCATGGCCTCAGGCGTCGGCGCCGTGGCTTGCAGAACGGTGGCGGCGAACAGGGACAGCAGGGACATGGGACCTCCGGATTCCGGCCACAGCTACGCTTTGATCAGGCACCCGGATGCCGGTCATCGGTCACGCCCTGTTAACTGCGCTGAAAGGCCGTTCGCGCGAGGGTGCGCGCGCATGTCCGGGGCCTCCGCCAGAAAACGCATCCTCAAGACCTCCGTGGCCGCCGCCGCGGCGGGGGCCGTCCTGTTCGCGCCCCTGGCACCGCTGGCCCAGGAGGTCGGCGCGCCCCTCGATCCGGTGTCGATCCGTATCGGCTCCAACACCGAATTCACCCGCATCGAGTTCGCGGGCGTCATCGGCGCCCGGTCGCAGGTCCGCCGCGAGGGCCGCGAGGTCGTCGTCCGCATCGGCTCGACCGCCGCGCCCGATGTGTCGCGCCTGAAGGTCAATCCGCCACGCGGCGTCGAAAAGGTCGAGACCCGGGCTGTTCGCGGCGCCACCGAACTGGTCCTGACCCTCGCCGAGGGGGCCGACGCCCGCACCGGCTCGGCCGATGGCGCGGTCTGGCTGAACCTCTACGCCACGCCCCCGGAAGCCGCCCCGGTCGAGACGGCCGCCACCGCGGTTCAGTCCGTTGCCGTCACGGCGGTGGCCACCCCCGCCAAGGTCAGCCTGTCCTTCGCCTGGGCCGCCCCGGTCGGCGCCGCCGTCTTCCGCCGCGGCGAGGCCGTCTGGGTGGTATTCGACAACCCCGCCCGCCTGGAGATGCCCGGCACCGGTCAGCTGGGTCCCGTCTCCGACGCGCGCTGGACCGCCGGCCCGGACCACGTCGCCATCCGCATCGCCGCGCCTGAAGGCCTCGCCGTTTCGGCGGCGGCCCAGGGCGCGACCTGGACGGTCACCATCGGCGGCCAGCCCATCGCCGTCGAGGGCGTCGCCATCGACCGTCAGGACGACGGCGAACCGGCGCTCGTCGCCCGCATGGCCGGCGCGACCCGCGCCGTCTGGCTGACCGACCCCCTGGCCGGCGACCGTTTCGCCGCGGTCACCGCCCTGGCCCCCGGGAAGGGCTTTGCCGACCGCCGCCGCACCGTCGACCTCGCCCTGCTGCCGACCGCCCACGGCCTGGCGGTCGAGACTCTGGCCAGCGACCTTGCCATCCAGGCCGACGGCGATCTGGTCACCCTCAGCCGGCCCGGTGGCCTGACCCTGTCGCCGCCGTCGGCCGCCCTCGACGCTGCCTCGGCCGAGGACGGCGCGCCCCGCCGCGCCAAACACCCGGGCCTGATCCTGGCCGAATGGGGCGAGCCCGGCCACGACGGCTTCTCGGCCCGCTACCGGGCGCTCCAGGACGCGGCCGCCCGGGAGTCCATGGCGGCCGGCGACGACCCGCGCGCCCCCGCCGAGGCCCGCTTCGCCCTGGCCCGTTTCCTGGTCGGCTCCAGCCTCGGCTATGAGGCTGTCGGCGTGCTCAACAGTATCGTCGCCCAGGCCCCCAGTATGGCCGGCGAGCCGGAGCTGCGTGGCCTGCGCGGCGCGGCCCGCGCCTCGATCGGCCGGATGGCGGAGGCCCAGGGCGACTTCGCCTCGGCGGCCGTTGCATCGGATCCGGCTTCGGCTGTCTGGCGCGGCTATATCGCCTCGACCCAGGGCGACTGGGAATCCGCCCGTCAGGCCTTCGCCGCCGGCGCCTCGGCGGTGGACGAGTTCCCGGCCCCCTGGCGCGCGCGCTTCGGCGCCGCCCACGCCATGGCCGCACTGGAGACCGGCGACCTCGACGCCGCCCGCGCCCTGCTGGCCTACAGCTTCAGCCAGAACGCCCCCGCCGCCGACCAGCTGACCGCCCGGCTGGTGCAGGCCAGATTGTTCGAGCTGGACGGCCAGTCCGACCGCGCGCTGGCGGTCTACACCGCCATCGGCCGCGCGCCGCTGGACGCCGTCTCCGTGCCCGCCAAACTGGGTGTCGTTCGCCTGTCTCTCGCCAAGGGCACGATGAAGGCGGATGCGGCGGCCAGTGAACTGGAAGGCCTGCGCTGGCGTTGGCGCGGCGACGCCACCGAACTGGCGGTCATCCGCCAGCTGGGCCAGCTCTATCTGTCGCAGGGCCTCTACCGCGAGGCCCTGACCGCCCTGAAGGGGGCCGGCCCCAATATGCACCGCCTCGAGGGTGCCGCCGAAATCCAGGCCGATCTGGGCGCCGCCTTCCGCATGTTGTTCCTCGAGGGCGGGGCCGATGGGCTCCAGCCCGTGCAGGCGCTCGGCCTCTTCTATGACTTCCGCGAGCTGACCCCCATCGGCGCTGACGGCGACGAAATGGTCCGCCGCCTGTCGCGCCGTCTGGTGGATGTCGACCTGCTCGACCAGGCCGCCGAACTGCTCAAATACCAGGTCGAGAACCGGCTGGAGGGCGTGGCCAAGGCCCAGGTCGCGACCGACCTCGCCACTGTCTATCTGATGGACCGCCAGCCCGAGCCGGCGCTGCAGGCCATCTGGAACTCGCGCACTACCATCCTGCCGATGGCCCTGAACACCGAGCGTCGTGCGCTCGAGGCCCGCGCCCTGATGGATCTCGGCCGCTTCGACCATGCGCTGGAGGTGCTGGGTGCCGACACCACGCCTGAGGCACGTGAGGTCCGCGCCGAGATCTTCTGGAAGCAGAGCAACTGGGCGTCGGCCGCCGCCCTCTACGAGAGCCTGCTGGGCGACCGCAACCGCAATCCGGCGGCCTTGTCGGTCGTTGAGGAGGCCCGGCTGATCCGCGCCGGCGTCGGCTATTCCCTGGGCAATGACGCTGCGGCCCTGAGCCGGCTGTCACGCAACTATCGACCGTTCGTGGCCGGAGCGCGGGCGAAGACCGCCCTCTCGATCGCCCTCGACGACGGCGTCAGCGGCGGTGCCTCGCCCGGCGATTTCGCCGGCCTGGCCGCCTCGGCCGACACCTTCGCCGGCTGGGTCGCGGCCATGAAGGCCGATCTCAGAACGAAAACGGGCGGGAACCGACCCGCGGCGCCCGCCCGTCCTGCGTAAGCCATCCCCCCGTCAGAGGGGACCGGTTCTTACTTGTTCACCGCATCCTTGAGCGGCTTCGACACGCGGAAGCGCACGGCCTTGGAGGCGGCGATCTTGATCGTCGCGCCGGTGGCCGGGTTGCGGCCTTCACGGGCAGCGCGGGCGGCGGTGTCGAACACGCCGAGGTTCGAGATGCGCACGTCGCCGCCGCCGATCAGCGACTTGTGGATGTTCTTGACGAGGGCGTCGAGCATCCGGCCAGCGTCAGCCTGGCTGACACCGGCGTCCTTGGCGACGGCGGCAATGAGTTCTGCTTGGGTGGTCATATGGGTCGTTTCCCGATGAAAGCTCGTCCCGATTCAGGGACGATGACGGGCGGATTGACGCCGCTTTTTCTTCCCTTGGCAAGCGACTTCGCCGCTGTAACCCCCACGGCGTGGGGATTTATCCGGTACCGGACGCTCGCTGGAAGCTCTCGACCAGGCTTCCGGCGACCAGTCTCCAGCCGTCCACGAGCACGAAAAAGATCAGCTTGAACGGCAGTGAAATCACCACCGGAGGCAGCATCATCATACCCATGGACATGAGCACGCTGGCGACCACCAGATCGATCACAAGGAACGGAACGAAAAGGAGAAATCCGATTTCGAAGGCCCGCTTCAACTCACTGATCATGAAGGCCGGAGTGACCACTCTCAGGGGCAGGTCTGCGGCGGCCGTCGGGGCCTCCAGATTGGACAGGCGGACGAACAGCGCGAGGTCGTCCCTGTCCACCTGACCCAGCATGAAAGTCTTCACAGGTTCCGAGGCCGCATCGAAGGCCTGGGGCAGCTCCATCTGCTGATCCAGCAGGGGGCGGATGCCCGAATCATAGGCGTCCTGCCAGGTCGGGGCCATGACGATGGCGCTCAGGAACAGGGCCAGCGACACCAGCACGGCGTTCGGCGGCGACTGCTGCATGCCCAGCGCGGTGCGCAACAACGACAGCACCACGATGATCCGGACGAAGCTGGTCGTCATGATCACGATCGACGGCGCCAGCGACAGCACGGTCATCAGTCCGACCAGCTGCACGACCCGTTCGGTCAGGCCAGAGCCGGTGCCGAGGTCGACATTGATCGCCGCGCCGGGGCCGCCCGCCGCCGCGATGTCCTGGGCCAGGGCCGCCAACGGCCACAGCAGGCAGAAGCCGGTGGTGATCAGAGAGAGGAATGCCGCGCGCTTCAGCTCGGCGCGGGTGGGCATGACGAAGACGCCCTTGAGAGTCACTTCCCGGCCTCCGGTCCGCGCGGCTCGATCAGTTCGCGGCCCTCGCCGAGAATCAGCAGCCGCTCCTCGTCATCGATGCGGACCAGCACCAGCCGGCGCGCGGGATCCAGCACCAGGGTCTCGACCACGGTCATGCGCCGCTCGCCCCGCTCGGCGCTGAGCCGGGCCAGCAGCTGCGGCAGGTATCGCCGTGACGCCCAGGCGGCGAGGCCGATGATGCCGAGGGTAAAGGCGAGGGCGAATATCCCCCTGGCGAGGTCGAGGAAAAAATTCATGCCCCCAGCCTTCGGTGATCATGGTTAACGCCGCATTGAGATAACCCCCCGTTAACCATGCAGGCGGCAGTTTCTGCCCATCTCAATGCGGGCGATCCGCGCTCTGACGTTTAGAACTGGGAGGCTCCCGTGGGCTTCACCGACCTGCCGCTGCTCAGCCAGATCAAGGGCCGCCTGTCCTGGCTGGACGAGCGCCAGCGCGTCATCGCCCAGAATGTCGCCAATGCGGATACGCCCGGCTACGCCAGTCGTGACCTCAACCAGCCGACCGATTTCGCCCGCGCCCTGGCTGAAGGCGGCGGCGGCGTTCGCATGGTCCGGACCAGCGCCATGCATATCGCTCCGGCCGGCCAGACGGCCCGGTTCGACACCCGGGCCGCGCCCGATTCGGAAACCACGCTCGACGGCAATTCGGTCGTCGTCGAGGAACAGATGCTCAAGATGGCCGAGAGCCGCATGGCCTATGACGCGGCCATCGGCTTCTACCAGAAGTCCATGCAGATGCTGCGCACGGCCGCCCGGCCGCCCGGCCGCTGATCGAGGAATAGCCCATGCCTGACCCGATCCCGCCCCGTAACTCCGCCATGGCCGTCGCGGCCAGCGCCCTGCAGGCGCAGCAGTCGCGCATGCGGATCATCGCCGAGAACATCGCCAACGCCCAGTCGACCGCCCCGACCGCGGGCGGCCAGCCCTATCGCCGCCAGATCCCGGTCTTCCAGGCGCGCGAGATCAACGGCTCCACCGGCGTCGTCCTCGCTGAGGTCCGGCCCGACATGGGCGACTTCAAGACCGAGTACGACCCGACGCATCCGGCGGCCAACGCCGAGGGCTATGTGCTGCGGCCCAACGTCGACACCCTCGTCGAGGCCATGGACATGCGCGAGGCCCAGCGCGCCTACGAGGCCAACCTGAACATCATCGAGACCGCGCGGGCCATGGACGCCCGCACCCTCGATCTGCTGAAGAAATAGGATCTGAGCGATGAACCCCTTGGCCGCGGCGCGTGCCTATTCGGCGATCCAGGGCACGGAGATGCCGGCGTCGCCCGTCGGCGGCGCGGGCCAGTCCGGCTTCGCCGACATGCTCACCAGCGTCATGGGCGATATGACCCAGGCCTCGCGCGCCGCCGAAACCCAGATGGCGTCCGCCGTCCAGGGGCAGGGCAGTCTGATCGACGTGGTCACCGCCGTCTCCTCGGCCGAGGCCTCGCTGGAAACCGTCATGGCCGTGCGCGACCAGGTGATCCAGGCCTATCAGGAGATCATGCGGATGCCGATCTGACGGCTCCCGGCCGCCAGGCCTCAGCTGTTCGGTGCCCGTGCGCGCAGCCACTGCGACAGCACCCATTTTTCCCCTGAGGTCGGCGGCAGGCCGGCATGGCGCGTGCGCCGGTCGATGGAACCGTCGGGCAGGGTGTTGGCCCACAACAGGGCGTCGCCCTTGCGGCCGCGGTGCCTCAGACCGCCGGCCTCGAACGCCGTCTCCCCGCCCTCGAAATCATCATTGAGAAACACCAGACAGGTGGCGATCCGCTGGCCTCGCTCGACCAGGTCGCCGGCATGGCCGGGCGTGGCGGGGTCCAGCCAGTCGACGTGCCAGTCGAAGGTCTGACCGACCGCATAGTGCAGCACCTGCGTCCACTCGAGACCCGGAACGGGCAGCCCCGCCGCCCGCGCGATCCGCTCGCGCACCACAGTCAGCACCACGTCCATCCGGGTCAGATCGAACAGGGCGGCGTCATTGGTGCGGACGCTCTCGCGCCGGCCTTCTCCGGTCTCGGGATCATAGACCAGCGCCGGCTCGGTCACGGCCCCGGCCTGCGCCTTCACCCAGTCGCAGACCGCCTCCGGCAGGAAGCCGTCGATGGCGAAGATGGCCGGTCCCTGACTCAGCCTGCGGGGCGGGGGCGGGGTCAGCCAGGCGGCCAGGTCGATCCCCGCGCCGTTCGACAGCAGGGCCAGTTGCCGCGCCGCGGTAGGGTGTCCCAGCCTCGCCGCCTGCGTCAGCCGCTCCATGGCGACCCGCCAGTCCTGTGGCAGGCCCAGTCCCATGGCGGCCAGAACCGCCAGCCGATGCGCGGACTCGGGGTCGCCGGCGTCGGCCGCCCTGGCGAGGGCGTCAGGATCGTGGGGGTCAGGCATGCTCACCCGCCTGTTCTAGCCCAATTCCGGCCCGGTGCGAGGCCCTATCCTTCCAGCGAGACGACCGGCCGGGCGACCACCCGCGGCCGCGACCTCGACCGGCCCTTCAGCCAGGCGCGGATGCGGTCCTGGATCGGGGTGTCGATCAGGACGTGGAACAGCCAGGCGAAGACGAAGGCCGCCGTCACGCCCATCCCCCACAGCGCCCACTGGGCGGCGACGGGCAGGGCGAGTTTCGCGATCATCACATTGGCCACGCCGAACCAGGCGATCCGCACCACCTCATTGGTGATGAACATCGAGAACGAGACCTGCGCGGCCTTCTCCACCCATTTCGAGGGGCGCGGCGTCGGCGTGGCGCCGGCCGCGAGGATGATGGTCGAGATACAGACCAGCGAGATCAGCGCGTGTTTGTCGAAATACTGCACGAAGGCCAGCGCCACGGCCGCAACGATCCCGGCCCAGCCCGCCAGCTTCGGCGCGATCCAGACCTTCTGGGCGAACCAGGCCAGGGCCATGCCGAGGAAGAACAGCGGCAGGGCGCGGAAAAAGCCGTAGCCCATCGGCATCTGGTAGACGGGATAGCCCAACAGGCTCCAGGTCAGCTGGTTGGCGACCAGATACAGGCCGACGCCGAGGGCCAGCACGCTCCACGGCCCCAGCCGGACCAGACCCTTCAGGATCCACGGGAAGGCCAGGTAGCAGCCGATCAGGGCCGAGATCGACCAGCTCGGCGCGTTCCAGCCGTAGCCGCCGGGAACCCCGAACGCCTGCACCAGGCCCAGCTGGGCCCAGAGCTGGTCCCAGGCGAACCATTCCGGGGCCCGCGGCCCGACCCCGATCGCCGTCCCCCCGACGACGAGGGCAACCAGGCTCAGTCCCATGATGATGTGCGCGGGCCAGACCCGCAGGAACCGCTTGGCGAAGAAGTCGCCGGCCGACATCCGCCCTCCGGCGAGCGAGCCGCCGTAGACCCGCATCAGCACATAGCCGCTGTCGATCAGGAAGAAGTTGGTGAGCAGGAAGCCGCCCCGCTCGAACACCGGATGCAGACCCTCGGCCAGGGCGATCGGCCCGGCCCCCTGGAAGTGATGCAGGATGATCAGGGCGGCGACAATGAAGCGCAGCGCGTCCAGCCATCCACCGCGCACGATGGGCGGTGTCTCGTTTCGGGTCGAAATTGCGGTCCAGGCCATGGAATTCACCTCGTCTGAGGCGAATTCCGCAAGGAGCGGGCCGTATCAGGCGGCGGTCATGACCGGCCGGCGCTGGAAGCGGCGGACGTTGGTCAGCTCGGCCTCCCCGAAATCGACCGGCTTGCCCCCGCCTCCCGCCAGCGAGAGCGGGGCCAGATCGGCGGTGTCGAGGTCGGCATAGGCCAGTCGCGCCGCCCGGAACCCGGCCCCGCGCAGGTCGGCGTCGGCGAAGCTGACGTCGCGCAGGTCGGCAGAGTCGAACACGGCACCCTGAAGCTGGCTGCCCTGGAAGCTGACACCCGCCGCGATGGCTCCGCGCGCCGAGAGCGCGGGCAGGGTCCGCCCGCTCAGCCGGCCGTCCAGCACCCGAAGGTCCCGACCATCGAGATTGGCGGGCTGGCCCTCGCGGCCATTGGTCTCCGCCCAGCGCTCGGCCAGGTCCAGCATCTCGAGCATTTCGTCACGCGCGGCCAGCGCCTCCGGGCCTGGATCGAGCAGGCAGCCGGCCAGGCTCTCGGGCGGCAGGCCCAGCTTGGTCACATCGATTCCGGTCAGGACGGCACCATGGAAGGTTGCCCCGCCCAGCTGGGCGCCGGCCAGGTCAGCGCCGGTCATGATCGCGTCGGCGAAGACGGCGCCCCGCAGGTTGGTGCCCCGCAGCTTGGCGCCCTTGAGGGAGCAGTTTGAAAAGTCGACCTTGCCGGCCTTGGCCTCGGAGAGGTCCGTGCCGTTCAGGCTGGCGGCGGCTCCGTTCACACGGACCAGCTGGAAGCCTTCATGCGCCGTGGCGAGGACCGCCCGGCGCATGTCTGCGCCGTCCAGCACGGCGCTGTTCAGCCGCGCGCCGGACAGGACCGCCCCGCGGAAGTCGGCCTGCGGGGCCCGGATCAGCGTCAGGTCCGCGCCGGACAGGTCAGCCGCGAAGAAGGAGGCGTTGGCGGCGCTGGCCTGTCGCAGGTTGGCACCCCGCAGATTGGCACCGGTCAGGTCGATCTCGTCGAGGATCCGGGCCGTCAGGACTTGGCCGGGCAGTTCGGCGAACCGCAGGAAGGCGCGCATGCCGCCGGACTGCCGGCGCACATAGCGCTGGTGCTTCTGCAGACTCGCGGCCAGTGCGTCCGGACTCAACAGCAGGCGGTGCTTGGCGGGTTTCGAGCGGCTCAACGGCGGTCCCTTCAGGCGGGGGCCTACGCCTAGAAAAAGAATCTCCCGTTAATTTCCGCTGGGCTTCAGTCCCGGTCGCAGAGGTAGATCGTGCAGGTCGAGGCCCCGCCGGTCAGGGGATTGTCGAAGGCGACCACCTCGGCCCGGATGTTCACGAACACGGCCTCGAGCACGGCGATGAAGGCCTCGTCCGGCCCCTCGTCCGACCACATGGCGAAAACTCCGCCGGCGGCGATCCCGTCGCGCAGTCGCCCCAGCCCCTCGACCGAATAGAAGCGCGCGTGTTCGGGGTGAAGCAGGGCGCGGGGGGAGTGGTCGATGTCGAGCAGCACGACGTCGTATCGATCCGCCACCGCCCGGGCCGCGTCGAACCAGCCGAAGAAGTCGCCGTGCTTCAGATGGCAGCGCGGCTCCTGCCCCAGGCTTTCGCCCAGCGGCACCAGCCCGGCTTCATGCCATTCGATCACCGGTGCCAGGGCGTCGACGACGTCCACCGACGTCACCCGATCATCGGCCAGCGCGGCGCGCGCCGTATAGCCCAGCCCCAGCCCGCCCACGAGAACCTTGAGCGACGTGCCTTTCGCTGCGGCCAGACCGCGCACGGCCAGTTCTGTCTCGCCGACCGTGAACAGGCTCGACATCAGATGCTCTTCACCGAGGATGACCTCGACCACATCCGCGTCGATCGCCGCCACCCAGCGTCGCCGCAGGATCAACGGCCCCATGGCGGTGGCGCGATAGTCCAGTTCCTCGATCAGCCGACCCATCTCAGCCCCTGACCAGCCGGAGAAACTCTTCCCGTGTCCGGGCGTCGTCGCGCACCACGCCCAGCAGGGCACTGGTGGTCAGGCTGGCACCCGGCACGTCGACCCCGCGCAGCGTCATGCAGCTGTGCTCGGCCTCGATGACCACGCCGACGCCCTGGGGCTTCAGAACCTCGTCGATGGCGTTGGCGATCTCGGAGGTCATCTTCTCCTGGATCTGCAGACGGCGGGCATAGCCGCGCACCACCCGCGCCAGTTTGGAGATGCCGACCACCCGGTCCGTCGGCAGATAGCCGACATGGGCCACGCCCACGACCGGCAGCATATGGTGTTCGCAGAAGCTGACGAACCGGATGTCCTTCAGCACGACCAACTGGTTGTAGCCGCCGACCTCCTCGAAGGTCCGCTCCAGATACTGGCGCGGTTCGACCTCATAGCCGGCGAACAGCTCCTTGTAGCTACGGACCACCCGCGCCGGCGTGTCCAGCAGACCCTCCCGGTCGGGGTTGTCCCCGGCCCATTCGATCAGGGTGCGCACGGCGGCTTCGGCGTCGGACTGGGAGACGGGGGGCTTGGTCATGAGGCCTGACATAGAAGGTCGATGGTCGGGGGTCGAGCGGAGGGGTGGTTGGCGACTGGTGGTTGATGGTCGCACATGCCGATAGCGCTCCGTCGCAAGCCACCTCGCGGTCGATCGGCGTCCGTCCGGCCTTGCACCAGCCACCCATCACCAACCACCCGCCACCGCACTAACCCCTCGTTAACCACGCTCCCGGCATTTTCTGCCCGGTGCGGCCTCAAGCAGGCCGAAGGCCGTCAGGCCACCGAATAGTGTGGAGCGTAGAATGAACGGCGCGGAAGTGATGGATGTGGGGCGCGACGCCCTTTGGCTGACGATCCAGCTGTGCGCGCCGGTTCTGCTGGTCGGCCTGGTCGTCGGCGTGGTCATCGGCCTGTTCCAGGCCCTGACCCAGATCCAGGAGCAGACCCTGATCTACGCCCCCAAGATCATCGCCATCTTCATCAGCCTGCTGCTGTTCCTGCCGCTGATGGGAGCGCTGCTGGGCGGTTTCATGCGGACGATCGCGGCGCGCATCGCCGGTATGTGACCGGCATGGGACGTCGTTAGGTGGAGCCCTGGGCGACATCGGACCAGGTCTGGCAGGGGGCGCTGATCTTCGCGCGGATCGGCGCTGTGCTGCTGATGCTGCCGGGCATCGGCGAAAGCTATGTCTCGCCGCGCATCCGACTGTCGCTGGCCCTGGTCGTCAGCCTGGCCCTCTGGCCGGTGATCGCCGGCGTCCTGCCGGCCCTGCCCGCGACCATCGGCGGCATGACGGGCTGGATCATCCGCGAGGTGATCGTCGGCCTGATGATCGGTGGCCTGCTCCGGTCCTTCCTGACCGCCCTGGCCACCGCGGGTGAGATCGTCGCCCTGCAGACCACCCTGGCCTTCGCCCAGACCGCCAATCCGATGCAGACGCAGCCGGGCTCGACCATCGGTGCCTTTCTGATGCTGCTGGGCACCACCCTGATCTTCGCGACCAACACCCATCACCTGTTCATCGCGGGCCTGGTCGGCTCCTATGAGCTGATCAGTCCCATGGCCCCCTTGGTCACGGGCGACTTCGTCGAACTGGCCATCCGCACCCTCGGCGACGCCTTCATGCTGGGCGTCCAGCTGTCGGCGCCGCTGCTCGTCTTCTCCCTGATCTTCAACCTCGCCTCGGGCCTCGTCGGCCGGGTGATGCCGTCCTTCCAGGTCTTCTTCGCCGCCGCCCCGCTCAGCATCCTGCTGGGCCTGTCGGTCTTTGCCCTCAGTCTCGGCGTGGTCGGTACGGTCTTCATCGACCGCTACCGCACCCTGGCCCGACTCTTCGTGGGAGGCGCCGGTGGCTGAAGGCACCGATCCCGAGTCGAAGACAGAAGAGGCAACACCGCGAAAACTTGCGGAAGCACGCAAGAAGGGCGACGTCGCCAAGTCTCCGGATGTCGCGGCGGCCCTGTCCCTGGCGGGTGCCGCCGCCGTGGTGCTGATGTCGGGCGGCTGGTTCGCCAACTCGATGGCCGAGCAGCTTCTGCCCTTCATCGCGGCGCCCCACACCATGCTCGGCGGCCTCGAGACCGGAGCCGGTGTCGAGATCGGGGCCATCGCCCTGTGGGCGGTTGCGCCCTTCCTCGGCGTGGTCATGCTGGCCACCATTCTCGGCGGCGTCGGCGGCAATGTCGCCCAGTCCGGCCTGATCTTCACCGCCGAGAAGCTGAAGCCCGACTGGTCGAAGGTGAATCCCATGGCGGGGTTCAAGCGCATCTTCGGCCCCGACGGCCTGGTTCAGTTCATCAAGACCTTTCTCAAGCTGATCGCGGTCGGCGTCATCTGCTGGCTGGTGCTGAAGCCGCACCTGCGCGAACTCGAGAACATGGCCGCCATGCCGCCGGCGATGATCCTGCCCATGGCGCGGGATCTGGCCCTGGCCCTGATGATGGCGACCATCATCTTCCTCGCCTTTACTGCCGGCGCCGATTTCCTCTGGCAGCGCTACCGCTTCGCCGAGCGGATGAAGATGACCAAGGAAGAGCTGAAGGAGGACTACAAACAGTCCGAGGGTGATCCGCACGTCAAGGCCAAGCTCCGGCAGATCCGGGCCCAGCGCAGCCGCCAGCGGATGATGCAGAACGTGCCGAAGGCCACGGTCATCGTCACCAACCCGACCCACTATTCCGTCGCGCTTCGCTATGAACCCGGCGAGGGCGATGCGGCACCGATCTGCGTCGCCAAGGGCGTCGACGCCTTGGCCATGCGCATCCGGGAGGTGGGGCGCGAACACAATGTCCCGATCGTCGAGAACGTGCCCCTGGCCCGGGCCCTCTACGCCGCGGTCGACATCGACGAGACCATCCCCCGCGAGCATTTCGAGGCGGCCGCCAAGGTCATCGGCTTTGTGCTCCAGAAGCGCAAAAAACGTTGATCCACCAAAGGTCTTAACTCCGCATTTACCACGAAGGCGGCAGTTTCTGCCTAGCGGGCGTCTGTAAGGACCCGTGAGTATTCGGGGCAGGACGCGTGGGCGGCTTCACGGCGGCGTTGCAGAGATTCGGAATCGGTCGGCTGACCGTGGTGCTGGGCGTTGCCGCCGGCGTCGCGGCCGTGCTGGTCGCCGTCATGCTGCGCATCGGCCAGGCCCCGGACGCCCTGCTGTATTCCAACCTCGACCTGCAGGAAGCCTCCGAGGTCACCACGGCGCTGGACAGCGCCGGCATCAAATATTCCTCGAAGGGCGACGGCTCGACCATCTTCGTCAGCCGCGACGAGGTCGGTGAGGCGCGCATGCTGGTCGCCGGCAAGGGCCTCGTGACCTCCGGCTCGGTCGGCTACGAGATCTTCGACAACCAGTCGGTGCTGGGCCAGACCGAGTTCCAGCAGAACCTCAACGAAAAGCGCGCCCTCGAGGGCGAACTGGCCCGCACCATCCTGTCCATGCGCGGCATCACCTCCGCCCGCGTCATGATCGCCCTGCCGCGCCGCGAGCTGTTCCAGGCCGACGCCGCCGAGCCCACCGCCTCGGTGGTCGTCGGCGTCACCGGCGGTCAGCTGTCGGGCGCCCAGGTCCAGGCCATCCGCAACGTCATCGCCTCCTCGGTGCCGAACCTGAAGCCCGAGAAGGTCACCCTGACCGACACCTCCAACCGCACCCTCGCGGCCGGCTCGGACTCCGAAGGCTTCAGCGCCGCCTCGGCGCAGGAGGCGCGCGACTCCACCGAGGCCCAGCTGCAGGCCCGCATCATGGACATCGTCGAGGGCGTCGTCGGCGTCGGCGGCGCGCGCGTCCAGGTCACGGCCGACATCGACCACAGCCGCTCCACCACCCAGGAGCAGCGCTATGATCCGGACGGCCAGGTGGTGCGTTCGACCTCGACCAACGGCTCGGAAAGCGCCGATACCACCGGGGTCGCCGACGGCGGAGCGACCGCGACCAACAACATCCCCGGCGGCGAGGCACCCGCGACGACCCCGGCCGGCTCGCGCACGACCGACAGCACGGAAACCACCAACTACGAAATCTCCAACACCACCACGACCACGGTGAAAGAGGCCGGCGAGATCAAGCGACTGGCCGTCTCGGTCGCCGTCGACGGCAAATGGACGCCCGGCGCCAATGGCGCGGCCCCGACCTATGCCGCGCGCACGCCGGCGGAGATTGAGCAGATCAAGGCGCTGGTCGCCGCCGCCGTCGGCATCGACGCCGCGCGCGGCGACAAGATCGAGGTCCTGAACGTCCGCTTCAACCGCGACCTGGCCGTGGTCGGCGGCGAGGAGGCGGCCTCGCCCCTGCTGGACTTCACCAAGAACGACATCATGCGCGGCGTCGAGCTGCTGGTGCTGCTGGTCACCGGCCTGCTGCTGATCTTCTTCGTGCTGCGCCCGCTGCTGAAGACGGCGACCGGCGGAGGCGGCGGCGGCGCGGGCCAGTTGCAGCTCGCCGGCGCGGGCGGCGGCGGCGGCGTGACCTCGCTGCAGACCACCATCATGGGCGGTGCCGGCGGCGTCATGCCCCAGCTGTCCGGTCCGTCCGAGATGGACCAGCGGCTCGACATCGCCCGCATCGAGGGTCAGGTGAAGGCCTCCTCGGTCAAGAAGGTCGCGGAGTTCGTCGAGAAACATCCTGACGAATCCACCGCCATCCTGCGCAGCTGGGTCCATCAGGACTGATGGCACGCCTGACCAACAAAAAGCCGGCGGTCGAGGACGCCAGGAAGCTGACGGGGCCTGAAAAGGCCGCCGTCATTCTGCTGTCCCTGGGCGAGGATCACACCCGCCTGTGGCAGGGGCTGGACGAGGACGAGATCAAGGAGATCTCCCAGGCCATGGCCTCCCTGGGCACGGTCAGCGCCCAGGTCGTCGAGGAACTGCTGATCGAGTTTGTCTCGGGCATGACCGGCTCCGGCTCGGTCATGGGCAGCTTCGAACAGACCCAGCGCCTGCTGGCCGCCTTCATGCCCGGCGATCGCGTCGAAGGCCTGATGGAGGAAATCCGCGGCCCCGCCGGTCGCACCATGTGGGACAAGCTCGGCAATGTGAACGAGGCCGTCCTCGCCAACTATCTGAAGAACGAATACCCCCAGACCGTCGCCGTGGTCCTGTCCAAGGTGAAGCCGGATCACGCCTCCCGCGTCCTGACCAGCCTGCCCGAGGACTTCGCGCTCGAATGCGTCCAGCGGATGCTGCGTATGGAGCCGGTGCAGCGAGAGATCCTCGACAAGATCGAACAGACCCTGCGCACCGAATTCATGTCCAACCTGGCGCGCACGTCCAAGCGCGACAGCCACGAGATGATGGCTGACATCTTCAACAGCTTCGACCGCCAGACCGAGGCCCGCTTCATCGGTGCCCTCGAAGAGCGCAACCGTGAGGCCGCCGAGCGTATCCGCGCCCTGATGTTCGTGTTCGAGGATCTGGCCAAGCTGGACCCCGGCGGTATCCAGACCCTGCTGCGCGCGGTCGAGAAGGACTCCCTCGGCCTGGCCCTCAAGGGCTCGTCGGAGTCCCTGCGCGAGCTGTTCTTCTCCAACATGTCCGAACGTGCCGCCAAGATCATGCGCGAGGACATGGAGTCGATGGGGCCGGTCCGCCTCAAGGACGTCGACCAGGCCCAGATGGCCATGGTCCAGGTCGCCAAGGATCTCGCCGCCAAGGGCGAGATCATGCTGGTCGGCCAGGGCGGCGACGACGAGTTGATCTACTGACATGACCCATCAGCCCCTCAGCACCCCCTTCGCTTTCGACACCGAGTTCGACGCCGCGGGCGTCGTCGTGAACGCGGCCGCTGCCTTCCGCCCGATGAAGCGCGCCTACGGCCCGGCCGAGGTCGAGGCCATGGTTGCCCAGGCGCGTCTCGACGCCCGCAACGAGGCCTTGTCCGAGGTCGAAAGCATCCAGGCCATGGCCCTGTCCGCCATCGCCCAGGCCCTGACCGCCGCCGCTCCCACCCTGGCCCAGGTCGCCCAGCAGCACCGCCAGCAGGCGGCCGAGCTGGCCCTGACCGCCGCCCGGGTGGTCAGCGCCTCCGCCCTCGACCGCTATCCCGAAGCGCCGCTGCAGGCCGCGCTGGAAGCCCTGGGGCAGGAGATCGACGCTTCGCCGCGGCTGGTCATCCGCACCGGTGATCTCACCGAGGCGACCCATGCGCGTATCCAGCAGCTGTGCGCCGACGCCGGCTTCTCCGGCATCGTCGCCTTCCGCACGGACCCGACCATGGCCGCGGCCGCCTTCCAGCTGGAATGGTCGGATGGCCGCGCCGCCTTTGATCCCGAAGAAGCCTTCGCCCGCATGAGCGAGGCCCTGAACTCCGCCCTCGCCGCCGAGGCCGGGCATGCCGAAAACCTCACCCCCGAAACCTCGATGGAAGGGAGGCCGTAATGGCGTCCGACACCATGGCCCTGGAGGAGTTTCCGGACTCCGTCGCGATCACTGTCAGCGATGACCCGAACGACAAGACGGCGCACGATCTGACGCCCGTCTTCGACGTGCCGGTGAACATCTCGGCCGTTCTGGGCAAGGCCCACATGTCCGTGGCCCAGCTGCTCAAGCTCAACCGCGGCAGCGTGCTGGAGCTGGACCGCAAGGTCGGCGAGGCCATCGACATCTTCGTCAACAACCGTCTGGTCGCCCGCGGGGAGGTCGTCGTCGTCGAGGACCGGCTCGGCGTGACCATGACGGAAATCATCAAGACCGAGGACTCCGGCGCCTGATCGGCGGCCGGTTCGTGCGTAGAGATTAGAGGAGAAGACCGATGCGGCTTCTGGTAGTGGGCAGGCTCAGCGGACAGCTGGCGACGGCGGTGAAGATGGCCATGGCGCACGGCGCCAAGGTCAGCCATGTCGAGCGCGGCGATCAGGCGACGGAACAGCTCCGTCGAGGGCAGGGTGCCGACCTGCTGATGGTCGATTATCGCATCGACATCGCCGCCCTGATCGCGGCCAATGAGGCCGAGCGGATCCATGTGACAGTGGTGGCCTGCGGCGTCGACGCCGACGCCAATGACGCCGCCGCCGCGATCCGGGCCGGCGCGAAGGAATTCATCCCCCTGCCGCCGGAAGCCGATCTGATCGCCGCGGTCCTGTCCGCCGTCGCCGACGACGATCGCCCGCTGATCTCCGCCGACCCGTCGATGAAGGCGGTCATCATGCTGGCCGACCAGGTCGCCCGGTCCGAGGCCTCCATCCTGATCACCGGGGAAAGCGGCGTCGGTAAGGAGGTGATGGCCCGTTACCTCCACGCCGGCTCCAAGCGCGCCGAGCGCCCCTTCATCAGCGTCAACTGCGCGGCCATCCCCGACAACCTGCTGGAATCCGAGCTGTTCGGCCACGAGAAGGGGGCCTTCACCGGCGCCATGGCCCGCCGTATCGGCAAGTTCGAGGAGGCCGACGGCGGCACCCTGCTGCTGGACGAAATCTCCGAGATGGACGTCCGCCTGCAGGCCAAGCTGCTGCGCGCCATCCAGGAGCGGGTCATCGACCGCGTGGGCGGGACCAAGCCGGTGCCGGTCAACATCCGCATCATCGCGACCTCGAACCGCGACCTCGCCAAGTCGGTGGCCGAGGGCACGTTCCGCGAAGACCTGCTCTACCGCCTGAACGTCGTGAACCTGCGCCTGCCCGCCCTGCGCGAACGGCCCGGCGACATCTCCGTTCTGGCCGACCATTTCGTCAAGAAATACGCCGCCGCCAACGGCGTGCCGGTGCGTCCGATCTCGCTCGAAGCCCGCCGGGCCCTGGTTTCGCATCGCTGGAACGGCAACGTCCGCGAGCTGGAAAACGCCATGCACCGCGCCGTGCTGCTGGCGGTCGGTGCCGAGATCGACGTCGAGGCCATCCGCCTGCCGGACGGCCAGCCGCTCAGCGCCGGCTCCCACGGTGCCGCCGGCTATGACAACCCGGCCGCCCGCGCCGCCCAGACCGCCGACGCCGTCACCCGCGCCCACGTCGGTCAGACGGTGGCGCAGATGGAGAAGACGCTGATCCTCGACACCCTGTCGCACTGCCTCGGCAACCGCACCCATGCGGCCAACATCCTCGGCATCTCGATCCGCACCCTGCGCAACAAGCTGAACGAATACGCCGACGAGGGCGTCCAGATCATCGCCCCGCAGTCGGGCGTCGCCGCCAGCGGCTACGCGGCCGCCTGATCATGACCATGGGGACGGACCGCAGAAGCGTCCTGACCGGCCTCGGCGCGCTGGGGGTGATGGGCTGCGACCAGCAGACGCCTCAACGGACGCCACCGTTGAAGGTCGTGCCGACGCTCAGGGTTGATTTCAGCGGCCTCGAAGCCCGTCATGGCGGCCGTATCGGCATCGACGCGTGGAGCGAACAGGGAGCCGTCTCCTGGCGGGGCCGCGAACGCTTCGTCTACTGCTCGACGTTCAAAATGTACCTGGCCGCCGCGACCTTCCTGAGGGTGCAGGGCGGCGAGGAGAGCCTGGATCGCCAGGTCCCCATCACCCGCGACGATATGGTCAACCACGCCCCGGTGACCGAGCCCTCTGTTGGTTCGAGCCTGTCGGTCGAGCGCTTGATGCAGGCGGTGGTCGAGGTCTCCGACAATCCCGCCGCCAACCTTCTGCTCAAGGCCATGGGCGGCATCGCCCCGATGCAGGCCTTCTATCGGGGCATCGGTGACCAGACGACAACCGCTGACCGCTTCGAGCCCGAGATGAACCGTCTCGACGGCGACAAGGACACCATTCAGCCGGCGCAGTCCCGGATCAATCTGCACCGGCTGTTCGAGGATTCCGGGACGCCCTTGTCTCCCTCCTCAAAGGAAAAACTTCTCGGCTGGATGTTTGCGTCGCCGACCGGGACCGCACGGATCAAGGCAGGCGTCCCGGCAGGATGGCGGGTGGCGCACAAGACCGGCACAGGCGGCTACGGACCCACGAACGACATCGGTCTGCTTTATCCGCCAACGGGTGCCCCGATCACGCTCGCCGTCTACTACCACGGCGTCCGTACTTCCTCGGACGCCGAGAATGAGGCTGTCATCGCCGACGCCACACGCCAGACCCTTTCGGCGCTGGGCTACGCATGACCGACATCCCCGCCTCGACCATGATGCGCGACGGCATGGCCCGTCCGACCGGTCGCGACATGCTGGGCTGGATCGCGCGCGGCGAGGTGGCCATGGCCATCGGCGTTATTGGCGTCATCCTGCTGCTGATCCTGCCGATCCCGGTCTTCCTGATGGATGTGCTGCTGGCGGTTTCGCTCGTCTCCAGCGTGCTGATCCTGATGACCGCCGTAATGATGAAGCGGCCGCTGGACTTCGCCATCTTCCCGACCGTGTTGCTGGTCTCCACTCTGTTCCGGCTGGGCCTGAACCTGGCCTCGACGCGACTGGTTCTGAGCCACGGCCACGAGGGTCCGGGCGGCGCCGGTCAGGTCATCGAGGCCTTCGGCGCCCTGATGATGGGCGGCAGCTTCATTATCGGCATCATCATCTTCGCCATCATCCTGGTGGTGAACTTTGTCGTCATCACCAAGGGCTCGACCCGCATCGCCGAGGTCTCGGCCCGCTTCACCCTGGACTCCATGCCGGGCAAGCAGATGGCCATCGACGCCGACCTGTCGTCCGGCCTGATCACCGAGGACCAGGCCAAGCTGCGCCGCAAGGAACTGGAGCAGGAATCGACCTTCTTCGGGGCCATGGACGGTGCCTCGAAATTCGTCCGCGGCGACGCCGTGGCCGGCCTGATCATCGTCTTCATCAACGCCATCGGCGGCATCCTGATCGGGACGCTCCAGCACGGCATGGGCATTGGCGACGCGGCCAACTCCTATGTCGCCCTGACCATCGGTGACGGTCTGGTGACCCAGGTCCCCGCCATCATCATCTCGATCGCCGCCGGCTTCCTCGTCTCCAAGGCGGGCGTCGAGGGCACGGCCGACAAGGCCCTGGTCGCCCAGCTGGCCACCAACCCCGTCAGCCTCGGCGTCGTCTCGGCCGCCGCCGGCCTGATCGGTCTGATCCCCGGCATGCCGCTGCTCCCCTTCGCGGCCCTCGCCCTCGGCACCGGCTTCATGGCCTGGCGCCTGGGCCGCCAGCGGCTCAAACCGAAGCCGACCGAGGCCGAGATGGCCGCCACCGCCTCCGGTCCCAAGGAGGATGTCGAGGAGCCCATCAGCACCGCCCTGACCATCGACGAGGTCAAGATCGAGCTGGGCTATTCGCTGCTGTCCCTGATCAACGATCTGGAGGGCCGCCGCCTGACCGACCAGGTCCGCGCCCTGCGCCGCTCGCTGGCGCAGGAGTACGGCTTCGTCATGCCGTCGGTGCGCATCCTCGACAACATGCGCCTGGGCACCCAGGGCTATGCCATCCGCATCAAGGAGATGGAGGCCGGGCAGGGCGAGGTCCGCCTCGGCTCGCTGATGGCCATGGACCCCGCCGGCCGTCAGGTCGAACTGCCGGGCGAGCACACCAAGGAACCCGCCTTCGGCCTGCCCGCCACCTGGATCGATGAAAGCCTGCGCGAGGAGGCGACCTTCCGCGGCTACACCATCGTCGACCCCTCGACGGTGCTGACCACCCACCTGACCGAGATCCTCAAGGAGAACATGGCCGACCTGCTCTCCTATGCCGAGGTGCAGAAGCTGCTGAAGGAGCTGGGCACCGAAGAGAAGAAGCTGGTCGACGAACTGATCCCGTCCGTCGTCACCGTCACCACCCTGCAAAGAGTGCTCCAGACCCTGCTGCGCGAGAAGGTTTCGATCCGCGATCTCGGTGCCATCCTTGAAGGCCTCGCCGAGGCCGCGCCGCATACCAGCTCTGTCACCACCCTGGTCGAACACGTCCGCGGCCGTCTGGCCCGTCAGCTGTGCTGGCAGCACAAGGGCGACGACGGTGCCCTGCCCATCGTCACCCTGTCGCCCGAGTGGGAAGCCGCCTTTGCCGATGCCCTGGTCGGCCAGGGCGAGGACCGCCAGTTGGCCATGGCCCCGTCACGGTTGCAGGACTTCATCCGGGCCGTCCGCGACGTCTTCGAACGCGCCGCCATGGCCGGCGAGACCGCTGTCCTGCTGACCGGCCCGCAGATCCGCCCCTATGTCCGCTCGATCATCGAACGCTTCCGCGGCCAGACGGTCGTCATGAGCCAGAACGAGGTCCACCCGCGGGCCCGCCTGCGGACGATCGGGACGGTCTAGGGCAAAGGCTCCGTCGGCGCTAAAAGGTTTGCCGCACTCAAGGAGAGGGGCCCATGCGCATTCTGGTTATCGTCGCCGTCGCGGCCTTGCTGTCGGGGGGACCCGCAGCGGCCCAGTCAGCAAGTCAGCTTCACGACACCTCGAGCGTCGAGGCCAACGGCCACCGGATCATCCAGCTCTCGCTCGAGATACCGGCACCGCCGTCAGAGGTCTGGACGGCCCTGACGACATCGGAGGGCTGGCGTCGTCTGGGGGTCAGTTTCGCCAGCGTCGACTTCCGGACCGGCGGGATCATCGAGACCGGCTACGCGGCCGATGCCGTCGCGGGGGCAGCGGGCAACATCCGCAACCAGATCACGGCCTATGTGCCGGGGCGCATGCTCGCCATCCGGAATGTCCAGGCTCCGCCGGGATTTCCGCACGCCGTCGAGTTCGGCGAAACAGCCACGGTGATGGAACTCGAACCCGCTGACGGCGGGCGCACCCGCATCACCCTGACGGCCACCGGCTTTGCACCGGAGCCGGCCTTTGACACGCTCTACGGCTTCTTCCTGCAGGGCAACGGGATGACGCTGGAGGCCCTGCGGAACAGTTTCGCGGCCGACTGACTACTCCACTTCCGTCCAGCCCCCCGCCGACGCATTCCGCGCCGCGTCATTGGCCGGGCGGGCCACCAGTCCGGACTGGGTGATCCAGACCTCGTATTTCGCGCCGTCGGCCATCGGCATATAGGCACCGCCGCCGTACAGGGTGTCGACCGCATCGACGTATTTCCGGTATTTCCGCGCCGTGTCCCAGGCGCTGATCCGCCAGGGCAGCCAGTCCGGACCGGCGTCGCCGCCGGTCAGCGGATGCACGCTGCGGGTCGCGTTGATTTCCTGCTCGATCGAATGATAGCGGCCCGACAGCCGGTCCAGCCGGTACTGGGTGTCCAGCCCGAGGACATTGGCCCACGGCTTCCACTTCAGCACCTGCGCCTCGATGCGCCATTCGTCGCCGTGCAGCGGATACAGGTTGCTGACCCCGGGCGCGTCCTCGCCCATGCCGGGCTGCATCACCGTGGCCTCGAAATACTGCGGTCCCAGCTGGCGGGTCTGGATCGTCGCCACGGGGCGCTCATAGGTCAGCCGGCCATAGGTCTGGACGTCCAGCGCCAGCAGGCCCGCGATCGCCGCCGCCGCCATGAAGCCGGCGCCGCCCACGCCGACCAGCAGGCCACTGAAAACCCGCCCGCTGAACAGGGCCATCAGGCCGCGGATCAGCAGGATGACGCCGATCAGGCCAACGACCGCCGGAGCGATCCACCACCACCAAACCATGTCACACTCCACCGATCCCGACGGGCGGCAATGAATACCCTAAATCCGCAGAACCGCGAGGGTTTCTCCCGTTACGCGACTGGACAGGGCCAAACCCCCCGCTAATGCTCGCGCGCGATGAACCTGGCTCTTCGACCCACGCTGTTGGCCTTCAGCCGCTTCGTCCGCACCCCGACGCTCGGACGGCGCGTGGCCGGCCTGCTGGCGCTGGCGCTCGTGCTCATGCTGGTGCTCAACCTCTCGGTCTTCGTCCTCATCCAACGCACGGTCTCGTTCAACGACACGGTCGAGGAGGCCCAGCAGGTCCGCCTGGTCTCGCGCGAGGTCCTGACCCGGCTCGTTGACGCCGAAACCGGCCAGCGCGGCTTCCTGCTCACGACCCTGCCGGAGTACCTCTCCGTCCACGACGAGGCGATCCAGCGGCTCCCCGAACTGTTGGAGGAGTTGAATGCCCTGACGCTTGGAGATCCCGACCTCGCGCCGAGGGTCGAACGCCTCTCGGAACTTTCAGACCAGCGCCTTGCCTTCATGAAACGCAGCGTTGCCCTCGCCCGGATGGGCCGCGTCGACGAGGGCATCGCCCTCCTGCGCAGCGGCGAGGGCAAGCGGCTCATGGACGCCATGCGGGTCGAAATCGCCGCGATCGACGAAATCCAGGCCACGCGCCTGCAGTTCCGCACCCGCCAGTCGGAATGGGCGGGCAATATCACGGTCACGGCCAACGCCCTCGGGGCGGTGATGATCCTGGTGCTCGCCGGTGTCAGCGCCTGGCTGATCCGTCGCTACGTCCTCGAGATCCAGGGCGCGCGGGACGCCCTCGACAGCCTCAATGCCGGTCTGGAGAACCAGGTTCGCGTCCGGACGTTCGAACTCACCCGGGCCAATGAGGAAATCCAGCGCTTTGCCTATATCGTCAGCCACGACCTGCGCGCGCCCCTGGTCAATGTCATGGGCTACACCGCCGAGCTGGAACAGGCCGGGCGGATCATCGACAAACAGATGACGGCCGTCGAGACCAAGGCCCCAAAACTGGTCGAACAGGACGCCCTCACCGCCGTGCGCGACGACGTGCCCGAGGCCATCGGCTTCATCCGGGCCTCTACCGAAAAGATGGACCGGCTGATCAACGCCATCCTCAAACTGTCGCGCGAGGGCCGGCGAAACCTGGTCCCCGAACAACTCGACATGACCGCCATGGTCCGGAACATCGCCGACAGCGTCCGTCACCAGACCCAGGCCTCAGGGTCCGAAATCGTGGTCGAGCCGTTGCCGGGGCTCGACAGCGACCGGCTCTCGGTCGAACAGATTTTCGGCAATCTGATCGACAACGCCGTCAAATACCTCGACGCTGGCCGCCCCGGCCGGATCGTCGTCACCGGAGAGGCGGCTCCGGGCGGCTGGATCGTCTACCGCATCGCCGACAACGGCCGCGGCATCTCCGACCGCGACCATGAGCGGATCTTCGAACTGTTCCGCCGCGCGGGCCGGCAGGACCGACCCGGCGAGGGGCTGGGACTGGCCTTTGTCCGGAACAGCGTTCGCCGCCTCGGCGGCGACATCAGCGTCGAGTCAGAGCTTGGCAAGGGCTCGACATTTATCCTGAAATTCCCCACACGCCTCATCCTGCCGGACGCCGGAGAGTACCCATGAGCCACGCCGTCAAGATCGTGATGGTCGAGGATGACCTCGGTCACGCCAAGCTGATCGAAAAGAACATCCGCCGCGCCAACATCTCCAACGAGATCGCGCATTTCGCCGACGGCGGCTCGGCCATGGACTATCTGTTCAGCGAGGAGGTTCGTCTCAACGGGCCGATGCTTATCCTGCTGGACCTCAATCTGCCGGACATGTCGGGCACCGACATCCTGGTCCGGGTCAAGAATGACGAGCGGCTCCGGCGCGCGCCCGTGGTGATCCTGACCACGACGGACGACAAGCAGGAAATCCAGCGCTGCTACGACCTCGGCTGCAACGTCTACATCACCAAGCCTGTCGACTATGAAAGCTTCGCGGGCGCCATTCGCCAGCTCGGGCTGTTCCTGTCGGTCATGCAGGCTCCGGACATCGAGTGACCGTCTCCCGGACGCCCGAAGGCGACGTTATTCGCCTGCTCTACATCGACGATGACCGCGGCCTCTCGCGGCTGGTCGAAAAGGAGCTGGGCCGGCACGGCTATGCCGTCACCTGCGCGCTGGACGGCGATGCCGGTCTCGACACCCTCGTGACCCGGCCTGGCGATTTCGACGTCGTGGCCCTCGACCACTACATGCCGGGCCGTGAAGGTCTGGACGTCCTGCCCGAGATCATCGCCCTGCCGAACCCCCCGCCGGTGGTCTATGTGACCGGGGCCCAGGAAGGCCGGATCGCCGTCGCCGCCCTGCGCGCGGGTGCCGCCGACTATGTCATCAAGGACGTGTCCGAGGACTTCACCGCCCTGCTGCGCAATGCCCTCGAGGACGCCCTGCATCGCCGCCGGCTGCAGCGCGAACACGACGCCTCCCAGGAAGAGGTCCGCATCGCCCGCGACCGCGCCGAGGCCATGCTGCGCGAGGTCAATCACCGGGTCGGAAACTCCCTGCAGCTGGTCTCCAGCTTCATGTCGCTGCAACTGCGCCATCTGGCCGATGAAGGCGCCCGCGCCGCGCTCAAGGAATCCCAGGCCCGGATCGAGGCCGTCGCCCATGTTCACCGCCGCCTCTACACCTCGGGCGACATGTCCTCGGTGGCCATGGACGAATATCTCGAGGGCCTGATCGGCGAACTGTCCCAGTCGCTCTGCCCCGACAAGGACGGCTGCACCATCCATCTCGAGGCGACGCCCATGCGGGTCACGACTGATCAGGCGGTGTCGCTCGGCGTGGTGGTCACCGAACTGGTCACCAACGCCGTCAAATACGCCTATGAGCCGGGCAAGCCGGGCCAGATTCGCGTCAGCCTGGGCCGGGACCCCATGGGACGCGCCATACTGACGGTCGAGGACGACGGCCCCGGCATGGGCGACGGCGCGGTCAGGGGCACCGGTCTGGGCGGCAAGATCATCTCCGCCATGGCCTCGGGCCTGCGGTCGGCGGTCGAGATCGACAAGGCGCACAAGGGCGTCCGCGCCCGCCTGGCGTTCGACCTCTGACCATGTCGGCCGCCCTCCAGTTCGGCACCGCCCGGCCCGGCCTCGACTACCGCCTGCGCGTCACCGCCTTCGGTCTGGTCGTCGAGGACGGCCGACTTGCCTGCGTCCGCGTCGACCGCGGCGAAGGCAGCTATTTCGACCTGCCGGGCGGAGCCGTTGACGGGGACGAGACCGAGGAACAGGCCGTCGTCCGCGAGTTCCTCGAGGAGACCGGCATGACGGTGCGCCCGCTGGCCCGCATCGCCCACGCCGCCCAGTATTTCCACAAGTCCGACGGCGAGCCGCTCAACAACATCGGCGGCTTCTGGATCGCCGAACAGCTGGCGCTGGACCCCGGTGCCAGGGTCGAGGCCGATCACGAACTGGTCTGGCTCGCGCCGGCCGAGGCACTGACCCTGCTCCGCCACGAGGCCCATGCCTGGGCCGTGGCGACCTGGCTGCGGCGAAACGCCTAGCGGCACAATACGGAACGCGAACCGGCACTGGTTCGCTCTTCTCGCACAAGGCGTCGTCAATCCGGCGACGTCCCTGCAAGGAGAGTCCCATGCCCGATCATGATCGAGTCGAAGGCGCCGCCAAAAACCTCGGCGGCAACATCAAGGAAGCCGTCGGCAAGGTGACCGGCGATGAAAAACTCAAGGCCGAAGGCCGCGCCGAGCAGGTCGAGGGCAAGGTCCAGAACGCCGTCGGCGGCCTGAAGGACACCCTGCGCGACGACAAGCGTAACTAGGGTCTGCGATCCGACCCGGCGCCGCGTCCGCACACCGGGCGCGGCGCTGTCATGTCGGAACGTATCGGCTCAGCGAGGTCGCAGCACGTCTTCCAGCGCCCGCGCCGCCGCGCCGGACCGGTCGCCGCAGACGATCGTACCGGACGAGGACGAGCTGTCCTCACCCTGCTGGCTTTCCTGCCGGGTCGTACACCGCCCGCCGAAGGCGCTGCCGGTCGCCGCGGTCGGCGGATCGTCAGAGGCCGAGGCCACAGTCGTTGCCAGCGGTCGGGGGCGGAAGTCCGGCAGGCGCGCCCGCAGCGCGGTGCCGACCCGGTTTTCACAGGCTTCCAGCGACTCGCTCGACCGCCGCACCAGCGGGCTGCAATGCGACAGCACGAAGCCATAGGGGTCGCGCAGCGCGGAATCCGGGATCTCGATCTGTGGATCGCCCGCCGGCGTCGCCAGCTGGATCGCCATCGCCATCATCGTCAGAAGCATCGCCTGTCCTCCCGCAAGCAGAAGGCGCAGACGACGAACCGGCGGTCACCTTTCGGGACCTGACGGCCGCCGGTTTCTAGTCGTTGCCGCCCACCCGGATGCGCAATCCGTCGTCCTCGCGGCGGCCGCTGGCCGGACGGCATTCCTCGGTCCAGGCGACACCGCCCTGGGCTTGGGCGCGGGGGCGGGTCTCGCAGTTCCGCTCTTCCAGCACGGCGGTCGGGCGATCCGCGCGGGCGGGGGCACCGCATTGAAGGGCGTAGCGATCGCCGGCGGCTTCCTGCCGGCAGGCGTCCAGGGCACCGGCCGGGGCCAGGCCCGCCGGCAGGGCGGCCCCCAGATGGGCGGCGAGCGTGACCCGAACCCGCGCCTGACAGGCTTCCAGCGTCTCCGCACGGGACCGGATCAGCGGGCTGCATTCGGCCCGCTCATAGCCATACGGGTCGGTGCGGGCGGAATCGGGAATGGGTGGGAGTTCGACGACCGGGACGGGCTGGGCGGCCTCGACGGGCACCGGCGTCTCCCACACCACCTGACCCGCGGCGACGGGGAGGGGGGCGGCCTGTTGCAGCATGGCGGCGAAGACGACGGCGAGCATGGGGGTACTCCTCGGACGACCCGGAAACCCTAGCCTATTTGGCCAGCGCCCGCATCGCCTTCTCCAGCCCTTCCAGCGTCAGCGGATACATCCGCTCATCGACGAGTTCGCGCACCATCCCGACCGAGGCGGAATAGCTCCAGTAGCGTTCCGGCGACGGGTTCAGCCACGCCACCTTGTCCCACTGCTGCGTGGCCCGCTTCATCCAGACGGCCCCCGCCTCCTCGTTCCAGTGCTCGACCGAGCCGCCCGGCATGGTCACCTCATAGGGGCTCATGGTGGCGTCGCCGACGAAGATGGCGCGCCAGTCGCCGGGGTATTTGTTCAGCACCTCCCAGGTCGGGATCTTCTGCTCGTGCCGACGCCGGTTGTCCTTCCACACGCCCTCGTAGAGGCAGTTATGGAAGTAGAAGAATTCGAGGTGTTTGAACTCGGTCTTCGCGGCCGAGAACAGCTCCTCGCACATCTTCACATGGGCATCCATCGAGCCGCCGATGTCGAGGAACAGCAGCACCTTGATCGTATTGCGCCGCTCCGCCCGCATGTGGATGTCCAGCCAGCCCTGACGCGCCGTGCCGTCGATGGTGGCGTCCATGTCCAGCTCGTCGAGCGCGCCCTGCCGGGCGAACCGGCGCAGGCGGCGCAGGGCGACCTTGATGTTGCGGGTGCCCAGTTCGACCTGGTCGTCCAGGTTCCGGTATTCGCGCTTCTCCCAGACCTTGACCGCCCGGCCGTGCTTGCCGGGCCCGCCGATGCGCACGCCCTCGGGATTATAGCCGCCGTGCCCGAACGGGCTGGTGCCCCCCGTGCCGACCCATTTGTTACCGCCCTCGTGCCGACCCTGCTGTTCCTCGAGCCGCTGTTTCAGCGTCTCCATCAGCTTGTCGAACCCGCCCAGCGCCTCGATCTGCGCCTTCTCCTCGTCGGTCAGATATTTCTCGTTGAGCAGCTTCAGCCAGTCCTCGGGCACGTCCAGCGAGGGCTCCTCGCCCGCGCCGAGGCTCTCGATCCCGGCGAACACCTTGCCGAACACCTGGTCGAACCGGTCGTAGTGTTTCTCGTCCTTGACCAGCACCGCGCGCGACAGATGGTAGAAGTCATCGACCTTCCGACCGGCCACATCGCGATCCATGGCCTCCATCAGATGGAGCCATTCCTTCATCGACACGGGAACCTTGGCGTCGCGCAGGGCGGTGAAGAAGGGGAGGAGCATGGGAGCGATTATCCCGCCCTGGCGGGGAGAATACCAGCCGGCCCGTGGACATGAAATTCACGTAACGCCCCTGCCCCGTTTCGGCCACCGGGCAGGGGCAATCCAGCCGGATGTCCGAGTTCCCAGTGCCTGCGTCCCAGTCCGTTCCCGTCGATGCTCCAGCGGCGGTCATCGCCTTCCTCGCGGGGCGCTGGCAAGAGGCCCGCGAGGCGCTGGCGCGCGTTGATGCCGCCGGCGCGGCCGGGCCCGCCCACCTCGCCATGCTGGCATGGAGCCATCACAAGCTGGAGGACGACCGGTCGGCGGAAGTCGTCATCAATCGCGCCCTGGAGCTGGACGGTCAGGATGCGAGAACCTTGCTGGTGAAGGGCGACATGCTCTCCGCCCTTGGCGCAAAGCGGGAGGCCAACCTCTACTACCGGGCGCTCGTCAGTCTCGCCGAGTCCGGTGCCGCAGTGCCGGCCGATCTCGCCCCGGGCGTCGCCCGCGCCCGCGCGCTCCGCGACCGGCTCGCCGCGGGCATCTTCGACCACGTCCGCGAGGAACTCGACCGGGCCGGCTATGTCGAGGGCCGGTCCAGCGCCCGGTTCACCCACGCCCTCGATCTCGCGACGGGCCGCAAACAGGCCTATTTCCAGCAGCCCAAGGCCTTCTATTTTCCGGAGCTCCCGAACGCGCAGTTCTATCCGCGCGAGATGTTTCCGTGGATGGACAGGGTCGAGGCGGCAACCGACGCCATCACCGGCGAACTGGAGGCCCTGCTGGAACAGGACCGCGGCTTCAGTCCCTATCTCCAGACTGTGCCACACCTCCCCAGCCGGACCGACTATCCGTTGGTCGACAGCATGGACTGGAGCACCAGCTTCCTGTGGAAGGACGGTCAGGCCACGCCGAACGCCGACCGCTGCCCACAGACGATGGCGGCCCTTGCCGACGCGCCCCTGTGCCAGATCGCTGCCCGCTCGCCGCAGATCATGTTCTCGCAGCTCAAGGCCGGGGCGCACATCCTGTCCCACACAGGCTTCGTCAACACCCGGCTCGTCTGCCACCTGCCGCTGATCACCCCGCCGGGCTGCAAATTCCGCGTGGGCAACGATGTCCGCAGCTGGGAAAAGGGCAAGGCCTGGGTATTCGACGACACCATCGAACATGAGGCGATCAACACCAGCGACCGGACGCGCGTCGTGCTGATCTTCGATATCTGGCGGCCGGAACTCAATGACGAGGAGCGGGTGCTGGTCACCGCGGCCCTTGAGGCGATGGACGCCTATTCGCCTACGGTCGCGGTCTGGTCCTGAGGCGGATCGCCGCCCTGCCTACCCCCGCCGCAGGATGAACTCGTCATCCAGCCAGGCCCCGACGGGATACTGGTACTCGCCCGCGATCTCGAACCCGTAGGCCGCGTACAGTTTCTGCGCCTTCAGGTTCCCGCTCCAGACCCCGATCCACAGCGGCCCGTCGGTGTTGGCCTCCATCCAGTCCAGCGCCACGGCCAGCAGCTTCGTGCCCAGCCCCAGGCCCTGCGCCGCCTTCGACACATAGAGCCGGCGGAGCTCGGCATGGCTGGCTCGGCCATCCGGGTGGGGCAGGGTGTTCGGCCCCGTGTTGGCGAAGGCCAGCAGCTCGCCGTCCCGCTCGGCCACCCACCAGGCCGCGCCGGGCTCTTTCAGCTTCGCGCGGATCGTCTCCGGGCTGAAACTCTCGTCGAGGAAGGCCGTCAGATCGTCGGCCGGATAGGGGATGCCGAACCCCTCCACGAAGGTATCGAGGAAGGTCTGCCGTCCCAGCACGCCCAGGGCGGCGGCGTCGGCGTCTACGGCGGGGCGGATCACGGCGTTGGTCATAAGATCGCTTTCGCCCGGCGGCCCGGGCGACTCAACCCCTCAATTCCGCTCATCCCGGCGAAAGCCGGGACCCAGTGCTGTGGGTGATGATGCGGTTCCGGTCAGGCTCGCCGGGTTGTCCTGAAATGTCGGCGTCAAGCTGGACAGAACTGGGTCCCGGCTTTCGCCGGGATGAGCGGATGATGTTTGTGATCTTACTCGCTAGAACTCATCCGATGAGCGTTGCCCTCTTCACCCACCCCGACATGCTGGCCCACCGCCCCGGTGTCGGCCACCCGGAAAGCCCCGAAAGGCTGCAGGCCGTGCTGGACGCGCTCGACGCCGCCCGCCTCGGGCTCGACCGTCGCGCCGCGACCGAGGCCGCCGTGGTCGACCTCGAACGCCTGCACCCCGCCGATCACGTCGCCCGCCTGCTCGCCGCTGCGCCCGAGAGCGGCTTCCGCCAGCTTGATGCCGACACCGTCCTGTCGCCGGGCAGCATCCGCGCCGCCCGTCTCGCCGCCGGGGCCGTGGTCGATGCCGTCCGCGCCGTGGTCCGCGGCGAGACGGCCCGGGCCTTCGCTGCCGTCCGCCCACCCGGCCACCATGCCGAGCCGGACCAGAGCATGGGCTTCTGCCTGTTCTCCAACGTCGCCGTCGCCGCCCGCGTGGCCCAGGCCGAGGGCATGGCCCGCGTCGCCGTCATCGATTTCGACGTCCACCACGGCAACGGCACCCAGGCCGCCTTTGAGTCCGACGACAGCCTGTTCCTCGGCTCCATCCATCAGTCGCCCCTCTATCCGGGCACGGGCGCGGCGTCCGAGACCGGCGTGGGCAATATCGTCAACGTCCCCGTCCCGCCCCACGCCGCCCGCGAGGCCTGGCGCGGTGCCTTCGCCGGCGGGCTGATGCCGGCGCTGCAGAGCTTCAATCCCGACCTGATCCTGATCTCCGCCGGCTTCGACGCCCATCGCCGCGATCCGCTCGCCCACCAGTCACTGGAGGCGGAGGATTTCGCCTGGGCGACCCGCGCCGTGCTCGAGATCGCGCGATCGTGCTGTGGCGGCAAGGTTGTGTCCTCGCTCGAGGGCGGTTACGACCTAGAAGGGCTGGGCCGTTCGGCCGTCGCCCACGTTCAGGCCTTGGGGGAGGAATAAAGGACGTTTCGCCAATCGCTTACGTCCGGAAATCATGCCCGCCCCCGCCAGAGACTCACTGATGGCTGACGCCCCTGCGCCGTCGAAGGCAGAGCCCGCGCCGTCGCGCGCCGCCCTGGTCTCGGTGCGTCCGGGTGCCATCGTCCTGGCCCGTCACGGCGAGCCGGCCCTGTCACGCAAATGCTACCTGACCTCGGACCAGTACCGGGACTGGTGGGCCAAATATGAGGTCGGCGGCCTGCGCGCCGGCCAGACCCCGCCGCCCGAACTGCTGGCCACCGCCGAGGGCGCCGGGGCCATCTACGCCTCGACCCGTCCCCGCGCCCAGGAAACCGCCGCCGCCATCGCCGCCGGCCGCGAGGTCATGTCGGACGCCCTGTTCATCGAGGCGCCCCTGCCGCCGCCGCACTTCCCCAGCTGGTTCAAGCTGCCGCCCAAATACTGGGGCGCCGTCGCCCGTTTCTGGTGGCACGTTTTCAACCACCACGAGGGGCAGGAGACGCGGCGCGAGGCGGAGGCCCGCTCCGAGACCGCCGCCCGGGCCCTGATCGCCCGCGCCGAGAGCGGCCAGGACGTGCTGGTCCTCGCCCACGGCTATTTCAACCACATGGTCGGCCGCCGCCTGCGCGCCGACGGCTGGTCGCTGGTCCACAACCAGGGCTTCAAATACTGGTCCCAGCGCCGCTACGAGAAGCGCTGACCGCGAGGAGAGGACCATGATCCGACGCTCCCTGCTCGCCCTCTGCCTCGCCGCCACCCTGTCGGCCCCCGCCCTCGCCCAGGATGCCGCGCCGGCCCCTGCCGCCGCGGTTCGGGTCCAGTTCGAAACCTCCGCGGGGACCATCCTCGTCGAGACCGACCCCCGCGCCCCGATCACGGCCGCCAACTTCCTGCGCTATGTCGACGAGGGCCGGTTCAACGGCACCGACTTCTACCGCGGCATGGAACTGGGGGCCGGAACGGGCGTCGTCCAGGGCGGGACCGCCAATGCGCCCGACCGCATCCTGCCGCCCATCGCCCATGAGCCGACCAGCCAGACCGGCCTGCGCCACGTCGACGGTGCCCTGTCCATGGCCCGCTTCGACCCCGGCACCGCCGACGGCGACTTCTTCATCATCGTCGGCAATCTGCCCGGCTTCGACGCCCGGGCCGCCCCGCCCGATCCCGGCTTCGCCGTCTTCGGCCGGGTCATCGAGGGCATGGAGGTCGTGCGCGCCATCCTCGCCGCTCCCAAATCACCCACTGAGGGCGAAGGCTTCATGCGCGGCCAGATGCTCGACCCCCGCGTCCGCATCGTCTCGGCTCGCCGCGTCGAACCGGCCGGCTAGCAATTGCCGCTCGGCGCTTGAGACCCGCCTCCACCCCCTCTAGGGTCGCGCGCCATGACCGACACAGCTGCCATCCCCGCCGACCTCAGCTTCGAGGACGCCCTCCAGCGTCTCGAGGCCATCGTCTCCAAACTCGAGTCCGGCCAGGCCCCGCTGGAGGAGTCGATTGCCCTCTATGAGGAGGGCGCGCGTCTGAAGGCCCATTGCGAGAACCGCCTCAAGGCGGCCCAGCTGCGCGTCGAGAAGATCGTGGTCGGTCCCGACGGCCAGGCGAAGGGCGCCGAACCGGCCGAGTTCAGCTGATGCCGGCGCCCGCCGCGCAGATCGCCTTCGATGACTTCATGAAGGTCGATGTCCGCGTGGGTGAGGTCCTCGCCGTCGACCCCTTCCCCGAGGCGCGCAAGCCGGCCTGGAAGCTGACCATCGACTTCGGCCCCGACATCGGGGTGAAGAAGTCCTCGGCCCAGATCACTATCCACTACACGCGCGAGCAACTGCTCGGCCGCAAGGTCGCCGCCGTCGTCAACTTCCCGCCGCGCCAGATCGGTCCCTTCATGTCCGAAGTCCTGACCCTCGGCTTTCCCGATGCGGCGGGCGAGGTCGTCCTGATCGGCGTCGACCGCGACGTCCCCCTCGGCGGGAGGCTGCTCTGACCGCCCCCCCTCCCGAGACGGTGCTCGCCGCCAATTCGCCGGAGCAGGGCGTCATCGACCGGGTGGCCGAGATCGCTGATCTGGTCACCGTCGCCCTCGACGAACTCCTGCCGCGCGCCGATGGCCCCGAATCGCGCCTGACTGAGGCCATGCGCTACGCCGCCCTCGGTCCCGGCAAGCGGCTGCGGCCCTTCTTTGCGCTGGAAGCGGCCAATCTGTTCGACATCGAGGAACGGCCGGTGCTGCGCGCCGCCTGTGCCCTGGAATGCGTCCACGCCTACAGCCTGGTCCACGACGACCTGCCCTGTATGGATGACGACGACGTCCGCCGCGGCCGGCCCACGGTCCACAAGGCCTATGACGAGGCCACCGCGGTCCTCGCCGGCGACGCACTGCAGACCGCCGCCTTCGACATCCTGCTGCACGAGGACACCCACGACGATCCCGCCGTCCGCTGCGAACTGGCGGCCCGGCTGTCGCTGGCCAGCGGCGCGCGCGGCATGGCCGGCGGCCAGATGATCGACCTGCTCGGCGTCCGCGACGACCTCGGCGGCGTGGCCCGCATGCAGCGGCTCAAGACCGGCGCCCTGTTCACCTATGCCTTCGAGATTCCCCTGATCATCGCCGGGGCCCGCGAGGTCCACCGTCAGGCCCTGACCAGCTTCGCCCACGATATCGGCCTGGCCTACCAGATCGTCGACGACCTGCTGGACGTCGAGGGCGACGAGGACCTTCTCGGCAAGGCGGCCAACAAGGACGCCGCCCGCGGCAAGACCAATTTCGTCACCCTGCTGGGCGTCGACCAGGCGCGGCACAGGGTCGCGCATCTGGCCGATCAGGCCCGCGGCCACCTCGATCTGTTCGGGCCCGACGCTGATATCCTCAAGGCCAGTGTGGATTATGTCCTGCAGCGCCGGTCCTGAGTCGCTACGGCAGCCTGGACCGGTTCCGCTGCGAAAAATCAGATCACGTCGGCCCGCATTGCAGCGAAATGCGCTACAGCATGTTGGAAGACCAAAGGCTTAGGTACAAACCGCCCGCATGCCCGACACCCCGCTCCTCGACCAGGTCCATATCCCCGCTGACACGCGTGGGTTCGATATCCCCCAGCTGCGTCAGCTGGCTGACGAGGTGCGGGCCGAGACTATCGACGCGGTCTCCGTCACTGGCGGCCACCTCGGGGCCGGTCTGGGCGTGGTCGAACTGACCGTCGCCCTGCACCATGTGTTCGAGACGCCGAAGGACATCCTGATCTGGGACGTCGGCCACCAGTGCTATCCGCACAAGATCCTGACCGGTCGCCGCGACCGCATCCGCACCCTGCGCCAGCCCGGCGGCCTGTCGGGCTTCACCAAGCGCAGCGAGAGCGAATACGACCCCTTCGGCGCCGCCCACGCCTCCACCTCGATCAGCGCCGCGCTCGGCTTCGCGGCCGCCCGCGACCAGAAGGGCGAGAAGAACCGCGTCGTGGCCGTCATTGGCGACGGCTCCATGTCCGCCGGCATGGCCTATGAGGCCATGAACAACGCGGCCGAGACGACCAATGGCCAGCTGATGGTCATCCTCAACGACAATGACATGTCGATCGCCCCGCCGGTCGGCGGCATGAGCGCCTATCTGGCCAAACAGGTCTCGGGCGGCGCCTATCGCAATTTCCGCCGCTTCGGAAAGTCGGTCGCCGAACACCTGCCGCGCCCGTTCCGCAACGCCGCCCGCAAGGCCGAGGAATATGCCCGCGGCATGATCGTCGGCGGCACCTTCTTTGAGGAGCTGGGCTTCTACTATGTCGGGCCGGTCGACGGGCATGACATGGACAATCTGGTCCCCATCCTCCGGAACGCCGCCGCCATCACCGACCGCCCGGTGGTGGTCCATGTCGTGACCCAGAAGGGCAAGGGCTACGCCCCCGCTGAATCCAGCGCCGACAAGCTGCACGCCGTCGCCAAATTCGATGTGATCTCGGGCAAACAGGCCAAGGCCGCGTCCAACGCCCCCAGCTACACCAAGGTCTTCGGGACCGAGCTGATCAAGCGGGCGCATCTCGATCCGACCATCGTGGCCATTACCGCCGCCATGCCTTCGGGCACCGGACTGGACCTGTTCGGTCAGGCTTTCCCGACGCGCACCTATGACGTCGGCATCGCCGAACAGCACGCCGTCACCTTCGCCGCCGGCCTCGCCGCCGACGGCATGAAGCCGGTGTGCGCCATCTATTCGACCTTCCTGCAGCGCGGCTATGACCAGGTTGTCCACGACGTGGCCATCCAGTCGCTGCCCGTTCGCTTCGCCATGGACCGCGCCGGTCTCGTCGGCGCCGACGGCTGCACCCATGCCGGTTCGTTCGACATCGGCTTCATGGGCGCGCTTCCCGGCATGGTGCTGATGGCCGCCGCGGACGAGGCCGATCTGGCCGCCATGATCGCCACCAGCCTCGAGATCGACGACCGCCCGTCCGCCTTCCGCTATCCGCGCGGCGACGGCGTCGGGATCGAGATCCCGGAACTCGCCGCCCCGCTGGAGATCGGCAAGGGCCGCATCGTCCGCGAAGGCACGACCGTCGCCATCCTCTCGCTCGGCACCCGCCTGCAGGAGTCGCTCAAGGCCGCCGACGTCCTGGCAGCCCGCGGCGTCTCGGCCACCGTCGCTGACGCCCGCTTTGCCAAGCCGCTGGACGCCGACATGATCCTGCGCCTCGCCCGCGAGCACGAGTGCCTGATCACGGTGGAGGAGGGGGCCATGGGCGGCTTCGGTGCCTTCGTGCTCCAGCTCCTGTCGGACAAGGGCGCGCTCGACGCCGGCCTGAAGATCCGCACCCTGTGCCTGCCCGACGTCTTCCAGGACCAGGACAATCCGGCCGCCATGTACGCCACCGCCGGCCTCAACGCCGACCACATCGCCGCCGCCGCCCTTCAGGCGCTCGGGGTCGAGGCGACCCGCGCCGTCCGCGCCTGAAGCCGTTCCTTCTCGCCCCGTGTCTTCTCGCCCCTTCGCGACCCCGATCGAGCCCTTTCAACCCCTGTCCTGACCAGTCCGGGGCCTCATCCGGCCGCACACGTCCGCTTTTGACGCAGGCCTGTGGTTGATGGTCGTGTCCCCACGGGACGGGGTCTTTGACAATCAACCACCCATCGCCGGACCCGCCAAAGGGCCGGCTTCGGGACTGCCCAGGCCCCGGGGCGGACATCCTGAAAGGCACCGCCAATTTTCCGGCGGCAAAGGTGTCTTTTCGACCCTCTGGACGCTCCCAACGGCCGCCGGACGCAACTTCGGGAACAGGACGCCGTTCTTTCCGGGGGCTGCCGGGAGGACCACCATGAAGACCGCCATCGCCGTCGCCTTCGCACTGGGGCTTTGCGCCGCCCCTTCCGCCATCGCCCAGGACGCACCGGCCGCTGAGCCGCCCCGAACGCCTGCCGTCATCCAGGCCGGCGACACGGCCCTGACCTGCGCCGCCATGGCGGATGAAGCCGCCCGGCTGAGCGAGACCATGGGGGCCGCGCCCGGGGGCGGACTCTTCGGTCGTCTGGGCGGTGTCGCCCGCGCCGGTGCGTCCATGGTGATTCCCGGTGCCGGGCTCGTCATGGCGGGAACCGACGCCCTCACCGCGCCGGAGCGTGAGCGCAAGGAAGCCGAGGCTGCCGCCGTCCGGCACCGCTGGTACTACCTCAATGGCCTGTATGCAGGGCGCGACTGCATGAACGCACCCGCCGTGCTGCCCGCTGCGACGGCCCCCGCCGCCCCGGCATCGGTGCCGGTCGTTCCCGGCGGCTAAGGCCGTTCGGTTTTTCCAGCCGATACAACGCCTTAACAGAATGTCGCACCGCCTTGACCTGCGGGGGTCGCCCCTATAGGTTCCGCGCCGAATTCAGACCCTCCTCGACGCCCGTCTTTCGACGTCAGCGGAGAGGCGCTGAGGCCCCTATGTCCCTTCCTCCGGAATCGCGCGAAGAGGCGATCAAACGCCTCCACACCAGCGCATCCGATCTGGAGGCGCGCACCGCCCGTCAGATCTCTCACGAGGCTGCCGGTCAGGCGGCGGCGGGACAGGCTTGGAAGATTCTCGCTGACCTGTTCGGCGGCGTCTTCGTTGGCCTCGGGATCGGTTTCGGGGTCGACCACTTCGCTGGCACCTCGCCGGCAGGAATTATCGGCGGCGTCCTTCTGGGCTTCGCCGTTTCGGTGTGGATGGCGTGGCGCACGGCGCAACGTCTGATGGCCGAAGCCAAACAGTATGGGGAACCTGAGTCGGTTCCTTTCGACGACGAAGACCAGGGAGTCTGATCGCCCGATGGCCGATCCGCTACACCAGTTCCAGGTTACGCCCCTTCCGGGTCTCGACTTCGGCGAAGTGACTCTGCCCGTCGTCGGCACGGTGCACCTGGCCTTCACCAACTCGCACCTGGCGATGACCATCGCCTTCCTGCTGGTCGTCGGCTTCTTCCAGCTCGTCACCTCGGGCGCCAAGGTCGTTCCGGGCCGCGGCCAGGCCGCCGGCGAGACCCTGTTCGGCATGATCGACGGCATCGCCGAGTCGATCATCGGCCATGACGGCAAGAAATATTTCCCGTTCGTCTTCACGGTCTTCACCTTCGTTCTGGCCATGAACCTGCTGGGCCTGTTCCTCAGCTTCACCGCCACCTCCCAGCTGGCCGTGACCGCCACCTTCGGCGTCATCACCTTCGCCCTGGTCGTCGTGGTCGGGATCTGGAAGAACGGCTTCAAATTCCTCGGCCTGTTCTGGCCGACCGGCGCGCCGCTGCTGATGCGCCCGGTGGTCGGCCTGATCGAGTTCTTCTCCTTCCTGCTGCGCCCCCTGACGCTCACCCTTCGTCTGTTCGGCAACATGATGGGCGGCCACGTCGCCCTGAAGGTCTTCGCCGGCTTCGTGGTGTCGCTGGGCGGCATGGCCGCCGCCGGCGGCTGGGGCTACCTCGGCCTGCCGGGTGCCGCCCTCTCGCTGAGCCTGGTCACCGCCCTGACCGCCCTGGAGTTCCTCGTGGCCTTCCTCCAGGCCTTCGTCTTCGCCGTCCTGACCTGCGTCTACCTGAATGACGTGGTCAATCTGGGCGACCATCACTAACCACCCCTTCTTCTTCCAACCAACCAACTCTCACAGGACTGAACACCATGGTTGATCCGCAAATCGCCGCCGCCAACGCCGCCGCCATCGTCTCGGCCGGCAACGCCATCGGCGCCGGCCTGGCCATGACCGGCATGATCGGCGCCGGCATCGGCGTGGGCAACATCTTCGGCAACTTCCTCTCGGGTGCCCTGCGCAACCCGTCGGCTGCCGGCTCGCAAATCGGCAACCTGTTCGTCGGCGCGGCCCTGGCCGAAGCCCTGGGCATCCTGTCGTTCGTCATCGGCATCCTGCTCTGGACGTCGGCGAGCTGATTTCGTCCTTCTGATCGATGGGGCGGCCCGGTTCCGGCCGGGTCGCCGCCTCGTTTCTGACTGACGTATCGACCGCTCAAACATCAGGCGACAGATGACCGTATCCGCTCAACCCGCAGTGACTCACGACGCGCCCCCCTCGGTGGCCGTTGCGGACACGCACGCCTCGACCGAAGCCGCGCACGGCGAAGGCGGGGGCGGCCTGCCGCAGTTCGAGTTCCAGCACTGGTTCGGTCAGATCGTCTATCTGATCTTCCTGTTCGCCGTCCTCTACTGGCTGATGGCCAAGGTCTTCGTGCCGCGTCTGCGCGGCGTCATCGATCAGCGCGCCGCCACCATCGCGGACGCCGTCCAGACCGCCCGTCAGGTCCAGGCCGAAGCCGCCGGTCAGGCTGCCGCCGCCAAGGCCGAGGTCGAGGCCGCCCGTGCCTCGTCCCGCGCGACGGCCGCTGCCGCCAAGGCGCGCGTCACCGACGCCGCCAACGCCCGCGCCGCTGAGGAAGAAGCCGTCGTCAACGCCCGCATCGCCGAGGCCGAGACCGCCATCGGCAAGACCCGTGACGCCGCCATGACCAATGTCGCCTCGATCGCGTCGGACACCGCCGCCGCCATCGTCGAACGTCTCACCGGCAAGGCGCCGACCGCCGCCGAAGCCGCTGCCGCCGTGAAGGGCGCCGCCTGATGGAATTCTTCAACCCGCACCTCTACGACCTGGCCAACCCGGAACTATGGGTCGCCGCCGGCCTGTTCCTGTTCCTCGGCCTGTGCGTCTTCGTCGGCGTGCCCAAGCTGATCGCCGGTCAGCTCGACGCCAAGGCTGCAAAGATCCAGTCCGAGCTCGACGAGGCCGCCCGCCTGCGCGCCGAAGCCGAGGCCCTGCTGGCCCAGATCCGCGCCGAAAAGGCCGAAGCCGAGGCCCAGGCCGCTGAAATGCTCGCCGCCGCCGAAGCCGATGCCCGCCTCATGGAAGTCGAGGCCAAGGCCAAGCTGGAAGAGACCCTGGCCCGCCGTGAGGCCCTCGCCGAGCGCCGCATCGCCCAGGCCGAGGCCCAGGCCACCGCGGAAGTGAAGACCGCCGCCGCCGACCTCGCCGCCCGCGCCGCCGAACAGATCCTCGCCGCCCGCTTGGCCGGCCAGACCTCCGACCCCCTGCTCGACGCCGCCATCGCCCAGATCAGCACGCGCCTGAACTAGGCCGGGCTTCGTCAGCCCGGAATCAAAAAAGCCCCGCTGCGAAGCGGGGCTTTTTCATTTCAGTGCGCCGGAGCGCCGTCGACCGGAACACGGAGGCGTTTCTCGCGCTCCACCAGACGCCCGTAGACGCTCCCCAGCACAATGCCGAAGACCGCATGGCTGGCGACCATCCAGGCGAGGGTGCCGAACCCGGCCCGCATGAAGAACATGCCCGCCCCGCCGATGGGTGCAATGAACAGCCCCATCAGGATGAAGGCACCGACGGCGAACAGGATGCCCTTCGACTCGGGCGTATCCGTCGGCAGCCTTGGACACAGGACCCCGAACAGTGCCCCGAGCGCCACGCCGGCCACAATGTGGGCGACCCACCCGATCGGTGACTGCTCGGGGTTTTGCAGAATCACCGCGAGAAGCTGGGGAAAAGCGACGGCCCAGTGGCCGATCGACATATTGATCGCCTCAACAATCGAGACGACGGCCGTGGCCGCGAAACCGGCGACCAGACCCTTTTGTACGCGTGACATCATGACCGCAGCGCCTCCCAACGCTTGTTGTGGCTCAGACTACGCAGGGAGGAGCATACGCCTGCTGGAACAGGCGGGGTTCACTTTGCCGTGCTTCGCAGGTGCGGGAGGGCGTCGCCTATTCGGCGGCGATGTTCGACCCTTCCGGTGCCGTCCAGCGCAGCACCGGCGAGCGGGCGGCACGGGTCTCGTCCAGACGCTTCATCGGCGCATGGAACGGCGCGCCTTTGAACCGGTCGACGTCGCCGGCCTTGGCCGCTTCTGCCAGCGCCCGCATGGCGTGGATGAAGCGATCCAGCTCCTGCTTGGACTCCGTCTCGGTCGGCTCGATCAGCATGGCACCGTGGACGACCAGCGGGAAATACATGGTCATCGGGTGGAAGCCCTCGTCGATCATCGCCTTGGCGAAGTCGAGCGTCGTGATCTCCGTGCCTTTCAGCCATTCGTCGTCGAACAGGGCCTCGTGCATGCAGGGGCCGTCCGGGAAGGCCGCAGACATGACGTCCGACAGTCGGGCCTTGATGTAGTTGGCGTTGAGCACGGCGTCCTCGGCGACCTGGCGCAGGCCGTCGGAGCCGTGGCTCATCATGTAGCTGAGGGCGCGGGTGTACATCCCCATCTGGCCCTGGAAGGCGCACATCCGGCCGAAGGCCTGGGCCGCCTCGTCTTCCTCGCGCTCGATGAGGCGATAGCCATCCGCGTCATGCACGACCCAGGGGGCCGGGGCGAACGGGGCCAGGGCGGCTGACAGCACGACCGGACCCGAGCCGGGACCGCCGCCGCCGTGGGGCGTCGAGAAGGTCTTGTGCAGGTTGATGTGCATGGCGTCGACGCCGAGATCACCCGGCCGCACGCGCCCGACGATGGCGTTGAAGTTGGCGCCGTCGCAGTAGAAATACGCGCCGGCCTCGTGCGTCAGCCGGCTGATCTCGAGGATGTCGCGCTCGAACAGGCCGCAGGTGTTCGGATTGGTCACCATGATGGCGGCGACGTCGTCGCCCAGCTTGGACGCCAGATCAGCCACGTCGACGCGACCGTCGTCCGTCTGGGCCACTTCCACGACCGTGTAGCCGACGAAGGCGGCGGTGGCCGGATTGGTGCCGTGGGCCGAGGTCGGCACCAGCACCTTGCGGCGCTTCTCGTGCTGGCCCGAGGCCTCGTGGGCGGCGCGAATGGCCATCAGGCCGCACAGTTCGCCATGGGCACCGGCTTTCGGCGACAGGGCGACGGCGGGCATGCCGGTCAGGGTCTTGAGCCAGTGCGCCAGCGTATCCATCAGCTCCAGCGCGCCCTGCACCGTCGAGGTCGGCTGCAGCGGGTGGATGTCCGAGAAGCCCGGCAGGCGCGCCATCTTCTCGTTGAGGCGCGGGTTGTGCTTCATCGTGCACGAACCCAGCGGATAGATGGCCAGGTCGATGGCGTGGTTCTTCTGCGACAGCCGCACATAGTGGCGCATCGTCTCGGGCTCGCTCAGGCCCGGCAGGCCGATCGGATCGCGGCGGACCAGATCGCCGAGATCGGAGCCGTCGGACTTCGGCTCCGGCAGGTCGACGCCGGTCTTGCCCCAGCCGTCACCCTCGAAGATCAGGTGCTCGTTCTGCAGCAGGCCGCGGCCGCCCGTCAGGGTGGCGGGCTTGCTCTCGACGCGGTTCGGAGTGGTCGGGCGGCCGACGGTGTTCATCGTGCTCATGGTGCCGGCTCCTTACGCGCAGACCTTGGCGAGCGCGCTCGCCAGGATTTTGATGTCGCCGTCCATGGTCATCTCGGTCGCTGCAACGAGCAGGACGTCATCCATACCGGCGTCGGGGGCGAGGCGGCTGTAGGGCACGCCCGCGAGGATGCGGTGTTGCGCCAGTTGCTCGACCACCTCGGCCGCGGGTTTCGGCAGCTTGACCGCGAACTCGTTGAAGAAGCGCGGGGTCAACACTTCCACGCCGGGGATGGCCGCAAGGGCGTCGCGCGTCGCCAGCGCCTTTTCGTGGTTCAGCAGGGCCATCTTGCGCAGCCCCGTCTCGCCCAGCAGGCTCATGTGGATGGTGAAGGCCAGGGTGCAGAGGCCCGAGTTGGTGCAGATGTTCGACGTCGCCTTGTCGCGGCGGATGTGCTGCTCGCGGGTCGACAGGGTCAGGACAAAGCCGCGCGTCCCGTCGGCATCCACCGTTTCACCGCACAGGCGGCCCGGCATCTGGCGCACCAGTTTGTCGCGCGTGGCAAACAGGCCGACGTAGGGGCCGCCGAAATTCAGGGCATTGCCGATCGACTGGCCCTCGGCGGCGACGATGTCGGCCCCCATTTCGCCCGGCGATTTCAGCAGGCCCATCGACACGGCCTCGGTGACCACGACGATCAGCAGGGCACCGGCGGCATGGGCCGCCTCGGCGATCTTCGTCACGTCGGTCGCCGTACCGAAAACGTTGGGCGTCTGGACCACGACGCAGGCGGTGTCCGGCCCGATCTGCGCGATGACGGCCGCTTCGGCGTCCACCGCCGCGGGCAGGACCTCGGTCTCGACGCCGACGGCGTGGACCACGGTCTCGGTCGCCCGGACATAGTGGGGATGCACCCCGCCCGAGATCACCGCCTTGTTCCGGCGGGTCACGCGGGTCGCCATCAGCACGCCCTCGGCCATGGCGGTCGAGCCGTCATAGAGGCTGGCGTTGGCCACCGGCATGCCGGTCAGGTTCGCGACCTGGGTCTGGAACTCGTACAGATACTGCAGCGTGCCCTGTGCGATTTCCGGCTGGTAGGGCGTGTAGCTGGTCAGGAACTCCGACCGCTGGATCACATGGTCCACCGTCGCCGGCACATGGTGCTTGTAGGCACCCGCGCCGCAGAAGAAGGGCACGGAACCGGCCGAGGCGTTCTTCGCCGCCATGGCCCCCAGCGCCCGCTCGACCTCCAGTTCACCCGCCACGCGCGGCAGGTCGACGAAGCCGTCGCGCCGCGCCGCTTCGGGCACGTCCACGAAGAGGTCGTCGATGGATTTGGCCCCGATAGCCGCCAGCATGGCGGAGCGGTCGTCGGGCGTCAGCGGCAGGTAGCGCATGGCGGGGAGATCCGTGCGGGAGGGAAGGGCTTAGAGAGAGGCGAGGAAGGCGTCGTAGGCGGCTCGGTCCATCAGGCCGTCGGTCGAGGTGTCCGACACCTTGATCTTCGCGAACCAGCCTTCGCCTTCAGGGTCGGCGTTGACGGTTTCCGGAGCGGAGGCGAGGGCGGCATTGCCTTCGATCACTTCACCCGAGACCGGGGCGTAGACGTCCGAAGCCGCCTTGACGCTTTCCACGACGGCGAAGCTGTCGCCCTTCGAGACGGTCTTGCCGGCGTCCGGCGTCTCGACGAACACCACGTCGCCGAGGGCGTCAGCGGCGTGTTTGGTGATTCCGACGGTGGCGACGTCGCCCTCGAAGCGAACCCACTCATGATCCTTGGAGAAATGCATCGGTCCGATCCTCAGGCTTTCGGTTTGCGATAGTAGCGTTGGGCGACGAAGGGCATGGCGACGACCTCGGCGGCGGCAGGCTTGCCGCGCACAATGACCTTCAGTTCCGTGCCCAGATCGGCGAATTTCGGCGGGACATAGCCCATGGCGATGTTGCGGCCCAGCGTCGGCGAGGGCCCGCCCGAGGTGACATTGCCGATGACGTTTCCGTCCATGTCGGCGATCTCGGCGCCTTCACGGGCCGGGGCGCCTTCCTTGACGCTGAGGCCGACGCGAACGCGCGACGGGCCTTCGGCCAGTTCCTTCAGGATGCGGGCGGCACCATTGAAATCGGCGCGCTCCTTGCGCGACTTCGACAGGGCAAAGGTCAGGGCACCCTCGACCGGGCTGGTCGAGGGGTCGATGTCGTGGCCGTGCAGCGGCAGGCCGGCTTCGAGACGCAGGCTGTCGCGCGCGCCGAGGCCGATCGGCTTGACGCGGGCGTCCTTGAGGATGGTGGTCCAGACGCGCTCGGCCTGGTCGGCGGGCACGGAAATCTCGTAGCCGTCCTCGCCGGTGTAGCCCGAGCGGGAGATGAAACAGTCGCAGCCGAACAGGATCAGGCGCGCGCAATCCATGAAGCCCATCTCGGCCAGCAGCGGTTCATGCGCGGCCATGACCTCGGCGGCCTCGGGGCCCTGGATGGCGATCAGGGCGCGGTCGACCAGGACGTTCAGTTTCGCGTCGCCGGCAAGGTTCGCTTCGAGGAAGGCGAAGTCGGCGTCCTTGTTGCCGGCGTTGACCACGACGTAGAGGCCGTCATGGTCGGGGCGGCCGGCCATCAGGTCGTCCATGATGCCGCCCTCGGCGTTCAGCAGCAGGCTGTATTTCTGGCGGCCGGCCTTGAGGATGGCATAGTCGCCGGGAACGAAGCGCTCGAACTGCGCCGTGGCGTCCTCACCGGTGATCCGGCACTGGCCCATGTGCGAGACGTCGAACAGGCCGGCGTGCTCGCGGGTCCAGCGGTGCTCGGCCAGCACGCCTTCGTACTGCACCGGCATGTCATAGCCGCCGAAGCCGACCATGCGGGCGCCGAGGGCGCGGTGCGCAGCGTTGAGGGGGGTGGTCTTGAGGATTTCGTCGGTCATGTCGGCCTTCAGAGTCGCGTACTGGGGCGGAAAGCTCCGCCGTCCTCGCGCCCCCGCTGTCCTGAAGCCTGAGAGATTCCGCGGTTCCCCGCTTGCTCCGTCGGCGCGCTCATGGATCCCGAAAACGGGGAGCGACTTTCCAGCGTCCGTGTGTCCTCGCGGTCCGTTTGCCTGAGCGTTTCCGGGGCGGTTGCGCCTTCGGCTCCGGACCCCCCGAAAGGGCTCCGATCTCTCCCGCGAGAGCGATCGGACCTAGGCCCCGACTCTGGCCGTGAGTCAAGCGGAACGGGCGGCCCAGGCCTCGACTTCGGCGATCCGGGCGGCCTTGTCGACTTCGGCCAGGAACGATCCCTCGAAACTGTTGCGGGCCAACTGCGTCAGCTGCTCGCGCGTCAGGCCGACCGCCGCCGCCAGCTGGCGGTAGTTCTCGTTCACATAGCCACCGAAATAGGCCGGATCGTCCGAGTTCAGGGTCACGTGCAGGCCGCGGCGCAGCATCTCGGGCACGGGGTGATCTTTCAGGTCCTTGACCACGCAGAGTTTCAGGTTCGACAGCGGGCAGACGGTCAGGGTCATCTGCGACGCGGCCAGCCGCTCGATCAGGGCCTCGTCCTCCATGGACCGGTTGCCGTGGTCCATCCGGTCGATATGCAGCAGGTCCAGCGCCTCATAGACATAGGCGGGCGGCCCCTCCTCGCCGGCGTGGGCGCAGAGCTTGAGGCCCAGTTCGCCGGCGGCGGCGAAAACTCTCTCGAATTTGGACGGCGGGTGGCCGACCTCGGACGAATCCAGGCCGACGCCGATGAAATGATGCCGGTACGGCTTCGCGGCCTCGAGCGTGGCGAAGGCCTCCGCCTCGCTGAGGTGGCGCAGGAAGCTGAGGATCAGGCCCGAGCTGACGCCGAGCTCCGCCCTGGCCCGCTCCATGCCGGCGATCAGGCCCTCGACTACCACGGCGAAGGGCACGCCCCGGTCGGTATGGGTCTGTGGGTCGAAGAAGATCTCGGCGTGCCGGACGTTGTCCGCCGCGGCGCGCTGGAAATAGGCGAAGGCCAGGTCCTCGAAATCGCGGCGCGTCAGCAGGACATTGGCCCCGGCGTAATAGATGTCGAGGAAGTCCTGCAGGTTGGAGAAATCATAGGCTGCGCGCACGGCCTCGACGCTGTCGAAGGGGATGGCCACGCCGTTTCGCTGCGCCAGTTCGAACATCAGCTCGGGCTCGAGGCTGCCCTCGATATGAAGATGAAGCTCCGCCTTGGGCAGGCCGGCGATAAAGGCGTCGAGGGACATCATGAATCTTTGAAACGAGGGCTGGGCAAGTTGGAAGTTCTCCATCCCGGCTGGAATGTCCACCGTCTTGCGACGCGCCGATTTGATGCGTTACGTTTTGGAACCCGGGGGAGCGCGCGTGATCAACACCGTTCTGAATACGGTCCTGCAGGTCGGGATTGTCTTTCTCGCTGGCCTTATCGTCTGGGCGATATGGGGCCGGAAGTCATCTCGCTTCGCACCTTACGTCGGCCTCACCGGCGCACGGTTCTGGCTGATTGCGGCTGCGGCGGCTGGCGGCGCTGCGGTGGCGGTCGCCTTGCTACAACTGCCCGCCGCGCAGGAACTGGCTTCCGGAGAAGGGACGGTGGCCGCTGGAGCGACTGGTTCCGGACCGGAGCTGATCTTCAGTCTGATATTGCTCGGCGCGGTCAAGACCGCCTTTGCTGAAGAATTGTTGTTCCGGGGACTGATCGGCAAACGTCTGATCGCGGCCTTCGGCTTTCAGGCCGGAAATGCAGTCCAGGCTCTGTTGTTCGGTGCCGTCCACCTGGTGTTGCTTCTTGTTCCCGGCGCGAGCCTGACCACCGTTCTGGGACTGGTAGCCTTTACGACGGTCGTGGGTTGGGTCTGCGGTTGGCTCAACGAAAACCCCGGTCGCGGCTCTATCTTGCCAGGGTGGGGCGCCCACGCGGGCGGGAATGTGACGGCTTATCTGATGATAGCGCTGGCCTGACGCGCTACATCCGCTCCGGCGTGTCGATCCCGAGCAGGGTCAGCGCTGTTTCCAGCTGATCCAGCGCAGCCTTCGACAGGGCCATGCGGGAACCCCGGGTCGCCTCGTCCGGGGCGATGAGCACCGGGCAGGCGGCGTAGAATTTCGAGAAGCCCTGCGCCAGCCGATAGGCGTGCTCGGCGATGACGTGCGGCATCCGCTTGTCATAGGCCTCGGTCACGGCCTGGGAGAAGGCGTCCAGCGTCAGGGCCAGATCGCGTTCGGCCGCTTCGACGATGACGATCGGGCCCGCCATCACGCCCTGGTCCGCGCCCTTGCGCAGCAGGGATTTGATGCGGACGGCCTGGTACAGCAGATACGGGCCCGTCTTGCCCTCGAAGCTCATGAAGCGATCGAGGTCGAAGACGTAGCTGGTGGTCCGGCTGTTCGACAGGTCGGCGAATTTCAGCGCCGCGACCGCGACCTTGTGGGCGATGGCCTCGAACTCGGCCTCGGGCAGGTCGTCGCCCAGTTTCGCCTCGTGAAGCCGCTCACGCGCCTTGTCGACGGCCATGGTGATCAGGTCGTGCAGCTTCAGGACGCCGCCCGCCCGGGTCTTGAAGGGCTTGCCGTCCGGGCCGTTCATGGTGCCGAAGCCGAGGTGATCCAGCGACCCTTCGGCGGCGTAGCCCGCCAGGCAGGCCGCGCGGAACACCTGTTCGAAATGCTCGGCCTGCCGCTCGTCGACGACATAGAGGATCAGGTCGGGATCGATGGCCTTGCGGCGGTCCAGGATCGTGGCGAGGTCGGTCGTGCCGTACATGGCCGAGCCTTCCGACGAGATGACCAGCAGCGGCGGCGGGCTGGGTGCCTCGATGACCGAGCCATCGGCCAGCTTCTTCTTCCGTGTCTCACCGGGGCGGGCGACGTGGACCACCCGGGCGCCGTCATCCTCGACCAGCAGGCCCTTCGCTTCCAGATGAGCGATCATCTCGGCCATCACCGGATCGGCATCGCTCTCGCCGTTCCACAGGTCGAAGGTCACGCCGAGGGCACCGAACTCGCGTTCCAGCGCGGTGCGGCTCACGGCGACGAAATGGGCCCACAGCGCGCGGTAGCCGGGGCGGCCGCCCTGCAGCTCCGCCGTCGCCTTGCGGGCGCGGTCGCGGAACACAGGGTCTTCCTTGGCCATGGCGGCGGCGGCCGGATAGAGGCGCTCAAGATCCTCGAGCGACACCGGGCTTTCGGCCGGGAAGGGGCCGTCGCCCTCGATCAGGAAGCCGTCGGCCTTGCCCTCGTCGCCGACGGCGACGATCAGCAGACCCATCTGGAAGCCCCAGTCGCCGAAATGGGCGTCGCCCCAGACAGTGTCGCCCCGGAAGCGGAAGATGCGCTTCAGGCTCTCGCCGATGATCGAGCTGCGCAGATGGCCGACGTGCATCGGCTTGGCCACGTTCGGGCCGGCGAAGTCGATCACCACCTTGCGCGGCGCATCGACCATCGAGGCCCCGGCGTGGGCGCTGTCCGCGGCGACTTCGGCGGCGCGGCTCGACAGGGCGCTGTCGGCCAGCTTGAGGTTGATGAAACCCGGCCCGGCCACCTCGACCGAAGCCAGACGCGGATCGTTCGTCAGCCGTTCAGCGACACGGGTCGCCAGTTCGCGTGGGTTGGCCTTCAGCGCCTTGGCGGCGGCCAGCGCCCCGTTGGACTGGAAGTCGGCCAGGTCTGGACGGTCTGAGGTGGTCACGCGGGCCAGCGCGGCGTCCACGCCTTCGGCGGCGAAGGCGGCTCCGACCGCTTCGCCCAGAACAGTCCTGAGATCGGTCATTTACTGCGCCGGCGGCTGGGCGGCACCGGTTCCGGCGTTGGCGCGGAAGCGGTTGCCGTTGCGATTGAACTCGGCCATCGCGGGCGTGACGTCGAAGCCGACCAGGACTTCAAAATGGTCGCCGCTGGTGGTCGCTTCGGCGCGCGGGATGACGATGGTCTGGTCCTGGGTGACGGTCGTGCTGGTCGCGCCGTCAAAGTCGACGGGCAGGTCGAAATATTCCTTGGCGAGGACGGCGCGGTTCCGCTCCGTCACGGCGATCCAGTAGCGATAGGTGCGGCCGTCGCCCTGCGCCTGCGGGCCGCGGCCGAGGTTGAATTGGACCCGGGTGTGAACCGTGATCGGCTGGTCAGACTGGTAGGCGCAGTCCGAAACGAGGCCCTCGATTTCGCCGGTGAAGCCGACGTTGGCCATGGTCACCCGGTCGCCGGTCAGTTCGACATAGCGGGCGGCGTCGTACAGCACCTTCACATAGGGGCAGGGACCGGCGGCGGCGTTGCGGCGCAGCGGCGCGATGCGGGGCGGACGCGGGCGGTCCGAGGTCGAGCCGTCTTCCTGTTCCCGCTGCCCGGGGCTCTGGCCGGGGCGACCCTGCTGGCCCTGCGGATACTGGGCGCTGGCGGCGGTCGGGACGACCATCACCGAGACAGCTGCGGCGGCGAGGGCCGAGGCCAGGGAAACCTTGAGGACGCGACGCATCGAATATTCTTCCGGAAACGAGGAGGTGCGGCGACAGCCCGACGCGGGGCGCACGCTGGTTGCTGATAGCGGCTAAACAGAGGCGCGGCAAACCCGCGCGAACCTAAAGCGCGGTAGCGATGACGCCCCCGAACGACTAGGTTCCGCCCATGACCGTCCACGCGCCCGTCCGGCCGACCGCGAAGCCCCCTCTCACCGTCCGTCTGGCTACGCCGCGCGGCTTCTGTGCCGGCGTCGACCGGGCGATCCAGATCGTCGAACGGGCGATCGAGAAATACGGCGCGCCCGTCTATGTGCGGCACGAGATCGTCCACAACCGCCATGTGGTCGAACGGCTCAAGGCGATGGGCGCGATCTTCGTCAAGGAACTGGACGACTGCCCCGACGACCGTCCGGTGGTTTTTTCCGCCCATGGCGTGCCCAAGTCGGTGCCGGCGACGGCCCGGGCGCGCGAGATGCTCTATCTCGACGCCACCTGCCCGCTGGTCTCCAAGGTTCATGTGGAGGCGGAGCGCCATCATGCCGCCGGCCGCCACATCGTCCTCATCGGCCATGCCGGTCACCCCGAGGTGGTCGGCACCATGGGTCAGTTGCCGGCGGGAGCCATCAGCCTGATCGAGACGGTCGCCGACGCCGAGGCCTTTCAGCGGCCGGGCGATACGCCGCTGGCCTACGCCACCCAGACCACCCTCTCGGTCGACGATACGGCCGAGGTGCTCGCCACCCTGAAGCGCCGCTTCCCCGAACTGCCGGACCCCCACAAGGAAGACATCTGCTACGCCACCACCAACCGCCAGGAGGCGGTCAAGCGGCTGGGCGACGGCTGCGACCTGGTGCTCGTCGTCGGATCGAAGAACTCCTCGAACTCGGTGCGGCTGGTCGAGGTGGCGATGCGGGCCGGGGCGAAAGATGCGCGACTGGTGGACGATGCCGGTCAGGTCGACTGGTCGTGGCTGGACGGCGTCTCGACGCTCGGGATCACCGCCGGGGCCTCTGCGCCGGAGCGGCTGATCGAGGAACTGGTCGACGCCGTACGGTCGCGTTTCGACGCCGAGGTGATCGAGGACGCGGGCGAGCGTGAAACCGTGACCTTCAAATTGCCGCGTGTCCTGACCGCCTGAATCAGCAGGGTTGCGCAAGCGGAGCCTTTGCCGTTCGCTGGCGTTGAAGCTGCTCACCCCGGGACCTCTCCATGCGCCGCATTCGCCCTGTCTTCGCCTCCGTTTCGGCCTTCGCCCTGTTCGCAGCGGCGGCCTGTTCGCCCGAAGCCGAGGCACCGCCGGCGCCCGTCACCCCGTCGCCGGCACCGGCCACAGCGTCGGCACCACCGGTGAGCTATGCGTGCGAAAGCGGCCAGTCGGTCACCGTCGCCTATCCCGACACCGCGACGGCCCAGCTGACCTACAAGGGCCAGAGCTACACCCTGCGCACGGTACAGTCGGCGTCCGGCGCCCGGTACGCCGGGACGGGTCTGGAGTGGTGGAGTGCCACCCGCGACGGCTCGGAGAGCGCCACCCTCAGCCGTCTCGGCCCCAATGAGGATGTGGGCGTGGCCGTGCTGGAACGCTGCAGCCGACCGTCATCCGGTCCTGTCGCGCCCGGTCCGCTCCCCGGACCGCAGCCCGCGCCGGGCGGCGTGCTGCCCGTCGCCGCGCCCTGCCGCGGACCGCAGCTGAAACTGTCCGCCGACGGCGGCGACGCGGGGGCGGGGAACCGGGTCTCCATCCTTGGCGTCCAGAATGTCGGGACCCAGGCCTGCAGTCTGACGGGCTATCCGACGGTGGTGCTCCAGGACCGGCAGGGTCGCAATCTGACGGCGGTTCGCGCCGACCAGACCCTGGGCAGCTATTTCCGGCAGGGTCAGGCACCGACGCCGGTCGAACTGGCGCCGCAGGGCAAGGCCTTCTTCGATATCGCCTGGAATGTGGTTCCGAACGAAGGAAATGGCGAGACAACCTGCCCGTCCGCGACGCGCATTCGAATGACGGCCCCCGGCGATACCTCGCCGGTGACGCTGGCCCAGGCCTTCACGCCCTGCGGTGGTCGCATCCGGGTCAGCCCGTTCCGGCCGGTCGCCGAGCCCGCCCCGGAACCGGCCCCTGCCGCTACGACTTGACGCCGGGGGGTTCAAACGGGGCCTGAAACGGCGTAGCGGAGCGCGCATGACAGCCAGTTTCCACGACCGCGTCCGCGCGGAACTCGCCGATATCGACGCCCAGGGCCTGACCAAGCCCGAACGCATCATCGCCTCCCGTCAGGGACCGGTGATCAAGGTCGGTGGCCGCGACGTCCTCAATTTCTGCGCCAACAACTATCTCGGCCTCGCCGGCGACGAGCGGGTGACCCAGGCGGGGATCGCGGCGCAGCAGAAATGGGGGGCCGGCACCGCCTCGGTCCGCTTCATCTGCGGCACGCTGGAAATCCACAAGGAGCTGGAGCGCGCCGTCGCCGACTATCTCGGCTTCGAGGACACCATCCTGTTCGCCGCGGCCTTCGACGCCAACGGCGGTATCTTCGAGCCCTTGTTCGGGGCCGAGGACGCCATTGTCTCGGACAGCCTGAACCATGCCTCGATCATCGACGGCGTCCGGCTGTGCAAGGCCAAACGCTATCGCTTCGCCACCTCGGACATGGACGACCTTGAGACCCAGCTGAAACAGGCCCGGGCGGACGGCGCGCGGGAAATCGTCATCGCCACCGACGGTGCCTTCTCGATGGACGGCTATATCGCGAAGCTGAAGGACATGCGGGCGCTGGCCGACAAATACAGCGCCCTGATCATGGTCGACGATTGCCACGCCACGGGCTTCCTCGGTCCGCAGGGCCGAGGCTCCTATGCCCACCACGGGGTCGAGATCGACTTCCTGACCGGCACCTTCGGCAAGGCGCTGGGCGGGGCCATGGGCGGCTTCATCTGCGCGACCGCCGAAGTGGTGTCCCTGCTGAAGCAGCGCGCCAGGCCCTATCTGTTCTCAAACGCCCTGGCCCCCGCGGTCTGCGGCTCCAGCCTTGAGGCGATCCGCATTGCCGCCGGCGACGAGGGCGACGCCCTGCGCAAGCAGTTGTTTGCCAACGCCGTCCGCTATCGCGCCGCCATGACCGAGGCCGGCTTCACCCTGCTGCCCGGCGAGCATCCGATCATTCCGGTGATGCTGGGCGACGCCAGACTGGCCCAGGACTTCGCCGCCCGGGCCCTGGAACTCGGCGTCTATGTCATCGGCTTCAGCTTCCCCGTCGTGCCGCGCGGCCAGGCCCGCATCCGCACCCAGATGTCGGCGGCGCACACCTTCGAACAGATTGATCAAACGGTCGCGGCATTCACGACGGCCGGCAAGGAATTGGGAGTTATCTGATGGCTGACACCATGAAGGCCCTGGCCAAGACCCGGCCCGAAATCGGCCTTGAGCTGATCGACGCGCCGATTCCGGTCGCCGGTCCCGAGGACGTGCTGATCCGGGTCAAACGTACGGCCGTCTGCGGCACCGACATCCACATCTGGAACTGGGACGAGTGGAGCCAGAAGAACGTGCCGGTGCCGATGATCACCGGTCATGAGTTCTCGGGCGAGATCGTCGCCATCGGCAAGGACGTCGATCGCCGCCTGAAGGTCGGCCAGCGCGTCTCGGCCGAGGGTCACGTCATCGACCTGAATTCCGAAGCGGCCCGCGCCGGCCACTTCCACCTCGACCCCGACACCCGCGGCATCGGTGTAAACCGTCAGGGGGCCTTCGCCGAATTCGTCGTGGCCCCGGCCTTCAACGTCATCGAGCTGCCGGACGACGTGCCGTGGGAGATCGGTTCGATCCTCGACCCGTTCGGCAACGCCGTGCACACGGCGCAGCAATTCGACCTGCTGGGCGAGGATGTGCTGGTCACGGGTGCCGGTCCGATCGGCATGATGGCCGCCGCGGTCGCCCGCCATGCCGGTGCCCGCACCGTCGTCCTGACCGACATCAACGACTTCCGTCTCGAGCTGGCCCAGAAGGTCGCGCCGGGCGTTCGCACGGTGAACACGACCCGTGAGGACCTGAAGGACGTCATGCACGAGCTCGGCCTCAAGGTTGGCTTCGACGTGGCGCTGGAGATGTCGGGCTCGCCGATCGCCTTCAAACAGTGCGTCGACACCCTGATCATGGGCGGCGGCATGGCCATGCTGGGCATTCCGTCGAAGCCGATGGAGACCGACTGGGGCGCGATCATCCTCAAGGCCCTGACCATCAAGGGCGTCTACGGCCGCGAGATGTTCACGACCTGGCGCAAGATGCTGGGCCTGCTCAAGGCGGGTCTCGACCTGACCCCGTTGATCACCCACCAGATGGGCTATGAGCGCTTCGAGGAAGGCTTCGAGGCGATGCGCTCCGGCCAGTCGGGCAAGGTCGTGCTCAACTGGGACAAGGCGGCCTGAGGGCCACGACCTTGGCCGCCCGCCCTGTCGTGATGTTTCTGGAAGGCGAGGGCACGGACGCCCGCGGTCGCTCGGTGTTCGACGTCATCTCGATGAACGACGTGGCCATCGAGCGCACGCACGATTTCATCCAGTGGCTGTTTCCCCTGCCCGAGCCGTCGGCCGCCATACCGGACTCGCCGGTGCTGACGCCGCAGGACATCCAGGACATTCGTGTCTCCGAGCTGGCGCCGATCGCCCTCGCCGGTGCCACCGATCGCATGGCCGCCTTCTACCAGACGACCCACGAGTGGCTGATGCCGAACGACCACCACCATCGGCGCATCACCCGGATCATCCGCTCACTGCGGTTGCTGGTCGGCGACCTCGAGGCGGACGCCTTCCATGCCCTTATCCTGGAGCGGGTCGAGGCGACGCGAGCGCCGATCAGCGCCCGCAGCCGCGGCTACTGGGCGACGGCCTGAGCGATCAGGCGACCGGCTCCTTCGCCATCGTCGCCTTGAACACGATGATGACGAACAGGGCCATCGACGCCACCAGCATGATCTCCGACGCGATCATGCCCGGAATGAACAGCGGCCTGGCCAGCAGCATCAGGGTCAGGGACGGCATCAGGATCAGGAAGCCGATGACCGACAGGATGAAATGCCCCATCGGCAGCCAGCCCCGACCGGCGGCCGGGAAGGCGCGGTAGAACAGGCCGAACAGCATCATCGAGGCAAAGCCCAGCAGGTTGATGTGGGCGTGCACCGGCCTCAGTACGAAGTCCTGGTTGGCTCCCATCCAGACGCCCAGCGCCATCCCGACAAGCGCCGACAGCGCGCCGAGGCGCAGGAAATTATTGGATACGAACATCGCGGAATCCTCCGAAAAAGGCGGTCGTAAACCGTCGTTCTCCCCGGGGATCAAGTTACATCCCATCCAGTTCCGGGGCGCAAACGGGGCGAGAGGGGGCGGTTCCCCTTGACCCGCGCGCCGGGCCGCGAGAGGGCAGGGCGATGAACTATCGCCACAGCTTCCACGCCGGAAATTTCGCCGACATCGTCAAACACGCCCTGCTGCTCTGGCTGCTGGAGCGGCGGCGGGCGCAGGGACCGGTGAGCGTGATCGACACCCACGCCGGGGCCGGCCTGTACGACCTGACCGGCGACGCCGCCCGGTCGAAGGAAGCCGAGGCCGGCATCGCCCGGCTGATGGCCGCCGCGGACCGGCCGCCGCTGATCGAGGCGCTCGCGGCCGAGGTGGCCCGGCTCAATCCGGCGGGTGGCGTGACCTTCTATCCGGGCTCGCCCCTGCTGATCGCCGGGCGACTGGGGGAGGAGGACCGCTATGTCGGCTTCGAGCTGAACCCGCCGGTGCTGGACCTGCTGACCGGGGCGCTGGAGGCGTTTCCGCAGGCCATGGCCCAGGGCGGCGACGGCTTCGACCAGGCACGGACCTGGGCGGCGGAGGCGACGGGGGCCTTCGTCCTCATCGATCCACCGTTCGAACAGCCCGACGACTACAACCGCGCCGCCGACACGGCCGCCGCCATCGCCCGGGCCGATCCGCGGGCGACGGTGGCGATCTGGACGCCCCTCAAGGACATGGAGACCTTCGACGGCTTCCTGCGCCGGCTGGATCAGGCCGGCATCAAGCGGATGCTGGTGGCTGAGGCCCGGCTGAAGCCGCTGACCGACCCGATGAAGATGAACGGCTGCGCGGTGGTGGTGCTGAACCCGCCGTCCGGTGCCGAGGCGGCGGCGGACGAGATCTGCGGCTGGGTCGCCGCGACGCTGGGCGGCGATGCAGCCCGGTCCGAGGTCTGGATGACGGGCTGACCGCTATTCGATGACCTCGCCCGCCTCATAGAGGTGGGGCTCGAAGGTGGCGATGGCCATGATCGGCTCCATGGCCGCATTGACGGCGGCGCTTCGGGCCATGACCTTCCAGTCGCCGGCCGAGCGCCAGACGGCGTGCACCGCCGCCACCTTGCCGTTCAGACCGCGGTGCACGGTGGCCGAGATGAAGCCGTCCGCGTCGCGCTGGGCCCGCACCATGACGCCGATCAGCTCCATCAGCGTGTCCATCCGCTCCGGCTCGCAGCGGTAGACATTGATCAGGACGACGGGAGCAGCTTCGGTCATGGCGCGCCCATAGCCGACCGCTCTTCCCCCGTCTTGCGCCATCGCCCATATCTTTTGTGTCGAGGAGCCCCGAATGACCCGCATCGCAATTCTGGAGACCGGTGCCCCGCCGCCCGCCCTGAAGGCGGCGCACGGCGACTATCCGGCGATGTTCCGGGACCTGCTCGGCGACGGCTTCGACTTCGAGGTCTTCGACGTACAGGCGGGAGAGACGCCGGACCCGGCGGCCTTCGACGCGGCGATCATCACGGGGTCTTCCGCGGGGGTCTATGAGACCGACGGCTGGATCGCCGGCCTGCTGGACTGGATCAGGGCCGCGAAGGGCCGGACGAAGCTGGTCGGCGTCTGTTTCGGTCATCAGGCCATGGCCCAGGCCCTGGGCGGACGGGTCGAGAAGTCGGACAAGGGCTGGGGCGTGGGCCTGCACCGCTATCAGGTCGCCTCGCCCGAGCCGTGGATGACCCCGGCGGCCGCGACGGTCGCCATCCCCGCCTCGCATCAGGATCAGGTGGTCGAGGCACCGGCGGACGCGCGCGTCATCCTGCGCAGCGACTTCACGCCGTTCGCCGGACTGGCCTGGGGCGAGGACGCCATTTCGATGCAGCCGCACCCCGAGTTCACCCCGGTCTTCGCGACCGAACTGACGGCGGGACGGCACGACCGGATCGATCCGGCGCTGGTGGCGCGGGCGGTGGACAGTCTGAAGGCGGCGGATGATCGTGGTGTCGTCGGCGGCTGGATCCGCCATTTCCTGACGGCCTGAGGAATTCCCGCCATGCCTGCTCCCGTCGGCTATTCCGGCAAGCCGCTGATCCAGAAGCTGGGTCTGAAGGACGGTCAAACCCTGAAGCCGGTCGGGGCACCGGCGGCCTATGCCGAATGGATCGAGCCGCTACCGCTGGGCGCGGTGGTCGATGTCGATGCCGCCGTGGCCGACCTCGTGCATCTGTTCGTCAGTGACCGCGACGGTCTGGAGCGCGGCGCCGCCCCGGCGCTGGCGGCGGTCAGGCCGGGCGGCATGCTGTGGGTGTCCTGGCCGAAGAAGACCTCGCCCCTGTTCCGCGACCTGACCGAGGACGGGCTGCGCGAGGTCCTGCTGCCGACGGGCTGGGTCGATGTGAAGGTCTGCGCGGTCAGCGCCGACTGGTCCGGCCTGAAATTCCTGAAGCGGAAGGCCTAGGGCCACTTCACCATCGGCGGCATCGAGCTGAGGATGGACTCGACGTTGCCGCCGGTCTTGAGCCCGAACATGGTGCCGCGGTCGTAGAGCAGGTTGAACTCGACATAGCGGCCGCGGCGGATCAGCTGTTCCTCGCGTTCGTCGGCGGTCCACGGCTCGCTCATCCGCCCGCGCACGATGGCTGAATAGGCGTCGAGGAAATTCACGCCGACGTCGCGGGTAAAGGTGAAGTCGCGGCTCCAGTCGCCGCTGTCGTGGTGGTCGTAGAAGATGCCGCCCGTGCCGCGCGGCTCATTGCGGTGGGGCAGGAAGAAATACTCGTCGCACCATGCCTTGAACTTCCCGTGCCACGCCGGGTCATGGGCGTCGCAGGCGGCCTTCATGGCGGCGTGGAAGGCGAGGGTGTCCGGGTGGTCCTGCCGCCGGTCGACGTCGAGGACAGGCGTCAGATCGCCGCCGCCGCCGAACCAGCTTTTCGTCGTGGCGATGAAGCGGGTGTTCATATGCACCGCCGGCACGCGCGGGCTGACCGGATGGGCGATCAGGCTGATGCCGGTGGCGAAGAAGCGCGGGTCCTCGGCGGCACCGGGCACCGACTTCGCATAGTCGGCCGGGAAGGTGCCGTGGACGGTCGAGACATGGACCCCGACCTTTTCGAACAGCCGGCCGTGCATCATCCCCATGACGCCGCCGCCGCCCTCGGGCCGCTCCCAGGGCGTGCGGACGAAACGGCCCGGCTCGCCCGGGAACAGGTCGGCGGGGGCCGCATCCTCCAGCGCCTCGAAACCGGCGTGGATGCGGTCGCGCAGGGTCTCGAACCAGGCGCGCGCTTCGGACTTCTTCTGATCGAGGGTCAGGTCGTCGGAGGTGGTCATGGGGCGTCCTGTAGTTGGCTTTTCTGCTTTCGTCATTCCGGGCGGAGAGTCGCGCAGCGGCTCGGAGACCCGGAACCCAGCGGCGCCGCGACGGCGGCGAAACACCGGCGGTGGACGTGTGTGCGTCATTCCAGAGGACTGCGCTCCCGACAGGTTCGCGCTCTCGCGCGCCGCCGGGTTCCGGGTCTTCGCTGCGCTTCGCCCGGAATGGCGATAGCAGTGGGAGCGACCCCGGTCGCCGGCCTTGCCTTCGCCGCCGCCTCTGCCACTGTCCGCCGTCGCATCTCCGGGAGCCCGCCATGATCCGCACCGTCCTTCTGACCACCGTCGCCGCCGCCCTCATGGCCGGGCCCGTTCTCGCGCAGAGCGCAGACGCCGCGGGCGAGGCGCAGGTACGGCGGATTCTGGAGCGGACGCCGTTGATCGACGGGCACAATGACCTGCCCTGGGCGCTGCGCCAGAACCACGGCAATGATCCCCATGCGGTGGACCTGACGACCAACCTCGACGCCTCGACCCCTTTGCACACCGACATTCCCCGGCTGCGCGCCGGCGGCATGGGCGGGCAGTTCTGGTCGGTCTATGTGCCGGCCTCGATGACCCCGCCCGATGCGGCCGTGGCGACCTTTGAACAGATCGATACGGTCAAGCGGCTGGTCGCTGCCCACCCCGAGGTGTTCGAGCTGGCCACCACCGCCGACGACATCCAGCGCATCCACCGTCGCGGCCGGATCGCCAGCCTGATCGGCATGGAAGGCGGCTATTCGATCGACGACTCGCTCGGCCTGCTGCGCGAGTTCTATGACTCCGGTGCCCGCTACATCACCCTGACCCACTCGAAGACGACCACCTGGGCGGACAGCGCCACCGACGCGCCGAAATGGGGCGGGCTGTCGTCCTTCGGCGAGGACGTGGTCCGCGAGATGAACCGGCTGGGGATGATGGTCGATCTGAGCCATGTCTCGGAAGAGACCATGCTCGACGCCATGCGGGTCTCCGACGCGCCGGTGATCTTCTCCCACTCCTCGGCCCGGGCCGTGACCGCCCATCCGCGCAATGTGCCCGACAGCGTCCTGCGGCAGATGCCCGCCGACGGCGGAGTGGTGATGGTGACCTTCGTGCCGGGCTTTGTCTCGGAAGCGGTGCGGACCTGGAACAGCGCCCGCTCGGCCGAGGACGCGCGGCTGAAATCGCTGAACCCCGGCGATCCCGCGGCGGTGACGGCCGGTCTGGCGGCCTGGACGACGGCGCATCCGCAGCCGGTCGCCACGATCGCTGACGTGGTCGCCCACGTCCAGCATGTCCGCGACGTGGCGGGCGTCGACCATGTCGGCCTCGGCGGCGACTATGACGGCGTCGATTCCCTGCCGGTCGGGCTGGAGGGGGTGGACGCCTATCCCCGCCTGCTGGCCGCCCTGATGGCCAATGGCTGGACCGAGGCAGACATCCGCAAACTGGCCGGCGAGAATGTGCTGCGCGTCATGCGGGCGGTGGAGGCGGTGGCGGCGAGCAAGCGGGGCGAGCGGCCGGGCCTCGCGCAGCTGCCGGCGGCTGCGGCACCGGAATAGGAACCGCCCCACCGGGAGAAGGATCAGGGTTGCTGCCGCAACCCCTCCCACAGGGCGATCCCCGCGCTGACTGACAGATTCAGCGACCGCGCTTCCGGCTGGATGGGAATCACCACGCGGGCGTCCGCGGCTTCGTGCACGAAGTCCGGTGCGCCGGACGGTTCGCTGCCGAACAGCAGGACGTCGTCGGGGCGGAAGACGAATTCGTTCAGCGGCGTCGCGCCCTTCGTCGTGAACAGGACCAGCCGACCCGGCTCGCGGTTGCGCTGGAAGGCGTCCCAGTCGGCGTGCCGCGTCATATGGCCCAGCGGGCCGTAATCCAGCGCGGCGCGCTTCATCGCCCGGTCGTCGAAACGGAAGCCGGCGGGCTCGATGATGTGCAATTCCATCCCGAAACAGGCGCTCAATCGGATGCAGGCGCCGACGTTCTGGGGAATGGCCGGTTGAAAAAGGGCGAGACGCATTCTAAGGCCCTCATACGCGCGGCCCGGGGGCTTGTCGCGGCTCGAAATGCGACCGTTTCTCAAAGGGGCGGTACTGTTTGCGGCGATGAGCCGCAACGCCGGGCCGGGTCAGACCAACGGGAAGGCGCTAAAGCATCCATGCCGCGATTGATCGGGCCCTCACGGTCCCGGGCTGCGGCGTACGAGGAGTAAGACGTGGCCGAATCGGTCGTGACTGAGAACGGTGAAGGCGGCGACGCCACCCGTCGGGACTTCATCCATATCGCGGCCGGTGCCGCGGCTGTGGGCGCCGGGGCCATGCTGGCCTGGCCTTTGATCAATTCGATGAACCCGGCCGCCGATACGCTGGCGCTGGCGTCGATCGAATTCGACATGACCAAGGTCCAGGAAGGCCAGCAGATCGTCATCAAATGGCAGGGCAAGCCGGTGTTCGTGCGCTACCGCACCCCGCGCGAGCTTCAGGAGGCCACTTCGACGCCGCTGTCGGCGCTGAAGGACCCCCAGGCCGACGCCGACCGCGTCAAGGACGGCCATTCGCAGTATCTGGTCGTTCTGGGCAACTGCACCCACCTCGGCTGTATCCCGACCTTCGGCTCGGGCGATTTCGGCGGCTGGTTCTGCCCCTGCCACGGCTCGCACTACGACACCTCGGGCCGCATCCGTAAGGGTCCGGCACCCAAGAACCTTGTCGTGCCGGAGTACGCCTACCTCTCCGACACCCGCATCAAGATCGGCTGAGGGCGAGACCGATGAGCGACCACGAATCCACCTACGTCCCGAAGACCGGCATCGAGAAATGGCTCGACACCCGTCTGCCGATCGTCCGCTTCGGCGCTGACTATCTGGCGCTGCCGACGCCCCGGAATCTGAACTACTGGTACACCTTCGGTGCCATCCTGGCCCTCTGCCTGGTGATCCAGATCGCCACCGGCGTCATCCTGGCCATGCACTATGTGCCCAACACGGAAATGGCCTTCGCCTCGGTCGAGCGGATCATGCGCGACGTCAACGGCGGCGACCTGATCCGCTACACCCACGCCAACGGCGCCTCGATGTTCTTCATCGCGGTCTATCTGCACATGCTGCGCGGCCTCTACTACGGCTCCTACAAGGCGCCGCGCGAGATGATCTGGATCGTCGGCTGCCTGATCTTCTTCCTGATGATCGCCACCGCCTTCCTCGGCTACGTCCTGCCCTGGGGCCAGATGTCCTACTGGGGCGCAGAGGTGATCACCAATCTGATCGGGGCCATCCCGGTCGTCGGCGAGCCGATCCTGATCTGGCTGCGCGGCGGTCCGGCGATCGACAACGCCACCCTGAACCGCTTCTTCTCGCTTCACTATCTGCTGCCGTTCGTTATCGCCGGCTGCGTGGTGTTGCACCTGTGGGCCCTGCACACGGCGGGCCAGAACAATCCGGTCGGGATCCTGATCCCGAAGGACCGTCAGGCCAAGGACACGGTGCCGTTCCACCCGTACTATACGGTCAAGGACGGCTTCGCGATCATCCTGTTCCTGATCCTGTTCGCCGTGTTCGTCTTCTTCATGCCGAACGCCCTGGGTCACGCCGACAACTACATCCCGGCCAATCCGCTGGTCACGCCGGCGCACATCGTGCCCGAGTGGTACATGCTGCCGTTCTACGCGATCCTTCGCGCCATCCCGGACAAGTTCGGCGGCGTGATGGCGATGTTCGGCGCCATCGGCGTGCTGTTCGTCCTGCCCTGGCTGGATACGTCCAAGGTGCGCTCGATGCGCTACCGCCCGACGATGCGGACCTTCTTCATCCTGTTCGTGATCGTGGGTCTGATCCTCGGCTGGTGCGGTGCCCAACTGCCCGACGCGCCGGTGATCGGCGACTTCAAGACCTTCATCCTGATCGACGGGGACCTGAACAGCTATCTGTGGCTGACCCGGTTCGCGACGGCCTACTATTTCGCCTTCTTCCTCATCATCATGCCCCTGGTGGGCCTGCGCGAGACGCCGCAAACGATCCCGGCGACGATCTCGGAGCCGGTCCTGTCGGGCACCGAAGAGACGAAGGGCTGAGCGGGACCATGACCCTCAAGACGAATATCCGCGCCATGAAGAAGACCCTGGTCCTGATCGCCGCTACCGCCGGCCTCACCTTCGCGGCCCAGCCCGCGCTGGCGGCCGGCGAGGGCCACGCCCTGCGCAACGGCGGCTTCAGCTTCGAAGGGCCGTTCGGCAGCTTCAACCAGGGCCAGCTGCAGCGGGGCTACAAGGTGTATCGCGAGGTCTGCGCCTCGTGCCACAGCATGGACCTGATGCATTTCCGCACCCTGGCCGAGCCGGGCGGTCCGTTCTTCGACGCGCATCAGGCCAGCCCGGCCGAGAACCGTTGGGTCAAGGCCATCGCCAAAGAGGCCCAGATCGCGGACATCGACACCGAGACCGGTGAGCCGGTGATGCGCGACGGCACCGCCGCCGACCGCTTCCCCAACCCCTATCCGAACGCCACCGCCGCGGCGGCTGCGAACGGCGGGGCGGCTCCGCCCGATCTGTCGGTCATGGCCAAGGCCCGCCACGGCGGCGCCAACTACATCTACTCGCTGCTGACCGGCTACGCCGCCGTGCCGCAGGGCCTGCAGATCCGTCCGGGCCAGTACTACAACGTCTATATGGCCGGCGACCTGACGCCGTTCATGCCCGAGGGTTCCCATGTGCCGCCGGGTGGCTTCATCGCCATGCCGAACCCGCTGACCGCCGGTCAGGTGACCTATGACGACGAAACCGTCGCCTCGGTCGACCAGATGGCCAAGGACGTGGCCGCCTATATCGCCTGGGCCTCTGACCCGCGTCAGGTCCAGCGCAAGCAGAGCGGTCTGGGTGTGCTGATCTTCCTCTTCATCTTCGCGGGGATCACCTATCTGAGCTACCGCCGGATCTGGAAGGGCGTCGCCCACTAGGGCCTGCCGCTCCGAACCTGAATGGATGACCCGCCGGCGCACCAGCGCCGGCGGGTTTTTCGTCTGCGCCCGCCGCATCGACACCCGGCGGACGGCGCCCTAACGTCCGGGCCTCTGATTTCGGCTGAGGGTGTTTCCGTTCATGCGTCTGTTTTCGACCGCCGCCGTGCTTGCCGCCGGCACCCTGATTTCCGGCTGCGGCGCCATGGGCATGGGGGGCGACGCCGCTCCGATCGCCCCGGCCGCGACGTTTGAAGCCGCCCGCCTGTCCGAGCATGTGCGGGTGCTAGCCGATGACAGCTTCCAGGGTCGGGGTATCGCCACCCCGGCCGAGGACATGACCATCCGCTACCTCAGCGAACAGTACGCCGCAGCGGGCTTCCAGCCGGGCGGCGTGAACGGCTCCTGGACCCAGGACGTGGCGCTGAACCGCTTCACCGCCTCCAATTTCCGGGGCGTTCGCCTGAACGTCGGCGGCGAGGCCATCCCGCTGACCCAGGGCCAGCAGATCACCATCTCGACCCGCCTGCCGGGCGACCACGTCATGCTGACGGACGCGCCGCTGGTCTTCGTCGGCTACGGTATCAAGGCGCCCGAGCGGAACTGGGACGACTTCAAGGACGTCGACGTCCGCGGCAAGGTCATCGTCGTGCTGGTCAATGACGCCGACTTCGAGGAGCCGGCGCTGAACACCTTCAACGGTCGGGCCATGACCTATTACGGCCGCTGGACCTACAAATACGAGGAGGCAGCCCGCCAGGGCGCGGCCGGCGTGATCATCGTCCACGAGACGGCTCCGGCCTCCTACGGCTGGGCCACGGTCCAGAACAGCTGGTCGGCTCCGCAGTTCGACATCGTCCGCGCCAACGCCGCCGCCGAGCGGGTTGGTATGGAGGCCTGGTTGCAGCGCGATGTCGCGGTCGACCTGTTCCGCCGTTCTGGCCTGGATTTCGAGGCCCTGAAGGTCGCCGCGCGCAGCCGCGACTTCCGCCCGGTGGCCCTGACCGGCGTGACGTTCAGCGGCATGTTCGACGTCGCCACCAGCCGCGTCGTCACCCACAATGTCATCGCCCGCCTGCCGGGTTCGACCCATCCGGACGAGACCATCCTCTACACCGGCCATTGGGATCACATTGGCGTCGGCGAGCCTGACGCCAATGGCGACGCCATCTTCAACGGCGCGGTCGACAACGCCACAGGCACCGCCGGCCTGCTGGAACTGGCCCGGGTCTGGGGCGCGGGCCCGCGTCCCGAGCGGTCGATCGTCATGATCAGCTTCACGGCGGAGGAGAGCGGCCTGTTGGGCTCGGAATTCTACGCCGCCAATCCGGTCTATCCGCTGGCCACGACGGTCGCGGGCTTCAACATCGACGCCATGAACGTCTATGGCCGCGTCGCCGACGTCGACATCATTGGCTCGGGCCAGTCGGACCTCGACGCCCGCGTCACCGCCGAGGCGACGGCGCAGGGCCGGACCGCCAAGCCCGACGGCAATCCGGCCTCGGGCAGCTATTTCCGCTCGGACCATTTCCCGCTCGCCAAGCGCGGCGTGCCCATGGCCTATGTCGACGGCGGCGGAGCCTTCCGGGACGAGCCGATCGCCGCGCGCGATGCCGCCCGTTCAGAATACGGCTCGCGCCGCTATCACCAGGCCGACGATGAATGGTCGCCGTCGTGGGACCTGAGCGGCCAGGTCGAGGACCTGCAGCTGATCTTCAACATCGGCCGCGACCTCGCCAACAGCCGCGACTGGCCGGAATGGATGCCGGGCTCGGAGTTCGGCCCGGCGCGCGCGCCGAGCGCGAGCCAGCGGCGGTAGGGTCCACATGACCAAAACTTAATGGGCGGTCCTGCGGGGCCGCCCTAGAGTGCGCGCCATCAATCCGGGGATGGAGCCTTCCGTATGTTTCGCAAGATGATGGGCGGCGTCGCCGTCGCCGCCGTGCTGCTGTCTGCCGGCATGGCTTCGGCGCAGGACTTCTCCGCCGCGCGGATCAGCGACAACATCCGCACCATCAGCGCCGATGAGTACCAGGGCCGCTATCCCGGCACCGAGGGCGAGCGGATGGTGCTGGCCTGGCTGCAGGCCCAGTACGAGGCCATGGGGCTGGAGCCCGGCGGGCCGAACGGCCAGTGGCTGCAGCCCGTCTCGCTCAAACGCTATTCGCCGGTCGCGGGTGCCACCGCCGCCTGGACCGGCCCGGACGGGACGAGCCATACCCTGACCGTCGGCACCGACATCACCGTGCGCGCGGTCACCAACGACGGCCGCGCCGCCATCCAGAACGCCCCCCTGGTCTTCGCGGGCCACGGGATCTACGCCCCCGAGCGGAACTGGAACGACTACGGCGACCTCGATGTGCGCGGCAAGGTCGTCATCCTGGTCGGCGGCGAGCCGGAGGGCGAACTGTTCAACGGCCAGTACGCCACCAACTACCAGTCCGGCGCCTACAAGGCGGACGAGGCCTTCCGCCGCGGTGCCGTGGGCGTCATCACCCTGGTCATGGGCGACGCCGCCTCGCCCATGTGGCAGGGCGCGCTGCGCGGCAACGGCCGGACCCGGACCCTGACGCCCGGCGCGGCCAACCTGGAGTTCTCGGGTGCCATCAATCACGACGTGGCGGGTCTCTGGGCGGCGGCGGCGGGCCTCGACATCGCCCGCCTGCCCAACATCGCCGACGGCACCTTCAAGGCCGTGGCGCTGGACGGCGTCACCCTGTCGGTCGAGGCGTCCGAGACCATCGAGACCCTGGTCACCCACAACCTGCTGGCCCGCATCCCGGGGACCGAGCATCCGGACGAGACCATCATCTATTCGGCCCACTGGGATCACGTCGGTGGCGTCGAGCAGCATCCGACGGTGACCGGCGACCAGATCTGGAACGGCGCCTGGGACAATGCCTCGGGCACCATCGGCGTGGTCGAGATGGCCCGTCAGCTGAGCGCCGCGCCGCGGCCGAAACGCTCCTTCGTCTTCGCCCATATGGCGGCCGAGGAGATGGGGCTGCTGGGCGCCTATGGCTATGCCGCCAATCCGGTCTGGCCGCTCGAGACGACGGTGGCCGACATCAATATCGACATGCTGCCCCTGTCGGGCTCGACCCGCGACATTCCAATCTTCGGCAAGGGCCAGAACGATCTCGAGGACCGGCTCCAGGCGCTGGCCGAGCCGCTGGGCCGCTACGTTTCGGACGACGGCATGCCGGAGCAGGGCTTCTACTATCGGTCCGACCACTTCCCCTTCGCCCGCATGGGCGTGCCGGCGATCATGCCATGGCACGGCTGGGACTGGGTCGAGGGCGGGCGTGAAGCCGGCGAGGCCGCCTGGCGCGCCAAATTCGCGGCCGACTATCACAAGTCCAGCGACGAATGGTCGGCCGATCTCGACTTCACCTCGGCGGTCGAGAACCTGACCCTGCTGTATCACCTGGGTCTGGACCTCGCGAACAGCAGCGACTGGCCCGGCTGGAAGCCGACCTCGGAGTTCGCCGTGGTCCGCGCCCGCTCGGACGCCGCTCGCCAGTGAGCGTGACGATCCGCCCCCTGACCGGCGACGGCTCGCCGCCGGTCGAGGGGTCGTATCCGCAGGCCGTCGAGGTCACGGGCCCAACCCGCTGGCTGTATCTGTCGGGCCAGATTCCGGTCGCGCCCGACGGCGCGCTGGCGGCGGATTTCACCGGCCAGTGCGATCAGGTCTGGGACAATGTCGAGACCCAGCTGGCCGCGGCGGGCATGACGCTGGACAACCTCGTCAAGGTCACGACCTTCCTGTCGGACCGGGCATATGCGCTGGAGAACCGCGAGGTTCGTATCCGTCGGCTCGCAGGGCGTCAGCCGGCGCTGACGGTGATCATCACCGGCCTCTTCGACGAGGCCTGGCTGGTCGAGATCGAGGCCGTGGCGGCGGCCTGAGGCGCGGAATGCCGCGTTGCCTGCCGGCATCAACCGCCGCACTCTCGGCCCATGACCCGCTGGTCGCCGCAGCCCGCCCCCGATGAGCCTGACGGCCTGATCCTGTTCGACGGGGTGTGCGTCTTCTGCTCGCGCTGGGTGCGGTTCGTGATCGAGCGCGATCCGGAGCGAAGATTCCGGTTCCTGGCGATCCAGTCGGAGCCGGGCCGGGCCCTGGCGGCGCGGTTCGGCATCGATCCGGAGTCACCGCAGACCAATGCCGTGGTCCGGGGCGGGCGCATCTTCTTCAAGTCGGACGCCGCCCTGACCGTCCTTGGCCAGTTGCGGGCGACGCGGCCGCTGGGATGGCTGAAGGCCGTGCCGAGGCTGGTGCGTGACCCGGCCTATGACCTCATCGCGCGCAACCGCTACCGCCTCTTCGGGCGAACAGACGCCTGTATGATCCCTGCGCCGGAGGACCGGTCGCGCTTCCTGGGGTGACCCGGTCGGGACCACATGACCGCGATTTAAGCTGACAGCTGACCCGTCCGGGCGTCATCTCCGCACGTCAGGGAGGACACCGTCATGAGCATCGACCCCGCGGCCGAGACCGCGCGCTGGCTGGCGACCATTTCGCCGGAGGACCTGGAGCGGGCCGTGGCCTACACCCGCGGCGGCCACTGGCTGCTGTTATGGGGGGCGATCGTCGCGATCGTCGTGGCCTGGATCATCATCCGTACGGGCGTCCTCAGCGGCATCCGCGACCGGATGGAGCGCCGTCGCAAGCGGCCGAAGCTGGTCTCGCTGGTCGTGGGGGTGGTCTGGATACTGATGGATTTCGTCCTGACCCTGCCCTGGGCGATCTATCAGGCCTGGTGGCGCGAGACGCAGTACGGACTGACGGAGCAGCCGCTGGCGGGCTGGCTGACCGAGGCGTTGATGGAAACCGCGATCACGGTCGTCTTGCTCGGCCTGCTGATCGTCGGTCTCTACGCGATCATCCGGCATGCGCGGCGGCTGTGGTGGGCGTGGGGCGCGGGGCTGACGGCGGTGGCCGTGGTCTTCATGATGATCGTCTCGCCGATCCTGTTCGAGCCCCTGTTCAACGACTACACCCCGGCCCCGGACGGGCCGATGCGCGACGCCGTGGTCGAGCTGGCGCATGCGACCGGCACGCCGGACGACAAGATCTACATCTATGACGGCTCGAAACAGTCAGACCGCTACACCGCCAATGTCTCGGGCCTGTTCGGCTCGGCGCGGGTCGCGATGAGCGATGTGATGTTCGCCAAGGGTGCCGACCTGGCCGAGGTGCGCGGGGTCGTGGGCCATGAGATGGGCCACTATGTCCACATGCACTCGCTGTGGATGGCCGGGATCATGATCCTGCTGGCGGGGCTGGCCTTCTGGCTGATCGACCGGCTGTTCCCGGTCGCGAAGCGGCTGCTGGGTGCGGGCCGGGTGGGCGACATTTCGGACCCCGCGGGCCTGCCTGTGCTGGCGGCGATCGGGGCGGTCATCGGCCTGCTGCTGACGCCGGTGACCAACACCATGATCCGGGTGATTGAGCAGGACGCCGACCAGTTCTCCCTGACCCACGCCAATGAGCCGGACGGGCTGTCGAAGGCATTGATCAAGACCGCGGAATATCGGGCCCCGTCACCGTCGGCGATCGAGGAGATCCTGTTCTACGACCATCCCTCGGTCGAGAACCGTATCCGCATGGGCATGGAGTGGAAGGCGACGCATCCGGCCAATGCACCGGCCCCGGCGGCCGTGGCCCCGGCGGCTGCGGCGCCTACGCCGACGCCGTGAGGCCGGGACGCTCGTTGTCCCAGATCATGTGCAGGATGGACCACAGGCCGTCCGGGCCCCGGCAAAGCTGGATCGAATTGATCCCGCGGCGCTCGGGCTCGGCATCCTCCGGCCGGGTGCGGGCCTCGTAGATCGACCAGACGTGGGCCATGTTGCCGAACTCGCTGATCCGGCGGCTGATCTCGACCTCGAAGAAGCCGTTTTCCGCGAAGAAGGGCGTGACGTTTGCCTGATACTCCTCCCGGCCCATGACGATCATGGTCGGGCGGCCTTCGGCGTCGAGGCCGGTGCGGGCCTGACGGCTGTCGGGGTGAAAGATCTCGCGCTGGGTGGTCCAGTCGCGCGGCCCGGCGGGGCCGGAGATGCAGGCGTACATGGCGTCGACGACGGCACCGATGTCGCTGCGGTCGACCATCAGCCGCGCTTCCGCACGAAGACGGTCCCGGCGGAATAGCCGGCCCCGAAGCTGCAGATCAGGCCGGTATCGCCGGGGGCCATGTCCTGCTGGCGCAGGTGGAAGGCGATGATCGAGCCGGCCGAGGAGGTGTTGGCGTATTCATCGAGGATGATGACGTTCTCTTCCGGCGTCGGCTCGCGGCCCAGCACCTTGCGGCCGATGAACTGGTTCATGTTGATGTTGGCCTGGTGCAGCCACATCCGCTTGAGGGTCGCGGGGTCGATGCCGAGGTCCCGGGCGTGGTCGACGATCATGTCCGAGACCATCGGCACCACGTCCTTGAAGACCTTTCGGCCCTGCTGGATGAACAGTTTGTCGGCCGCGCCGATACCCTCGGGGGCGGCGTTGTTCAGGAAGCCGAAATTGTTGCGGATGTTGTTGGAGTAGATGGTCTTCAGCCGGGTGCCAATCACGTCCCAGCCGCCGGGGCCAGCCTGGTCCGAGGCCTCGACGATGACGGCGGTGGCGACGTCGCCAAAGATGAAATGGCTGTCGCGGTCCTTGAAGTTCAGGTGAGCCGAGCAGACCTCGGGGTTGACCATCAGCACGGCCTTGACCGAGCCCGAGGCGATGAAGTCGGCGGCGGTCTTGATGCCGAAGGTGGCGGAAGAGCAGGCCACGTTCATGTCGAAGGCGAAGCCCTCGATGCCGAGAGCCTGCTGCACCTCTATGGACAGGGCCGGATAGGGGCGCGGCATGTTGGAGGCGGCGCACAGGACCGCGCCGATCTCGCTGACCGGCTTGCCCCAGGCGGCGATGGCCTGACGCGCGGCGGCGACGGCCATCTCGGCCATGATCGACAGGTCGTCGTTGGAGCGCTCGGGAATGTTCGGGGCCATGCGGGCGGGATCGAGGACCCCCGCCTTGTCGAGCACGAAGCGCGACTTGATGCCGGAGGCCTTCTCGATGAACTCGACCGAGGAGGGGGTCAGTTCGGCGACGTCGCCCTCGGCGATTTCGGCGGCGTGGTCGGCGTTGAACCGCTCGGCATAGGCGTTGTAGGCGGCGACCAGCTCGGCGTTGGAGATCGACTGTTCGGGGGTGAACAGGCCGGTGGCGGCAATGACGGCATGAGACATGAGACGTGGGGCCCTGACGCTCGCGGCGCGGCCGCTCGCTGCTTGAGGGCAGGGGCCGCGTTCTGTTTCTGGACGGACTAGATAGGCCTGTCTCCGGGCCGCGTCGAGGCCGCCTCGTGGCGGGCCAGAAGGCGGTGGGCGGCGTCGAGGTGGAGGCGCTCGACCATGCGGTAGCCGACGCGGATCGCACCCTTGCCCTCGGCGTCGGCGGAGGCGAAGGCATCGACGACCTCGCGGGCCCGGACCACCTCCTCGGACGACGGGGAGAAGGCGGCGTTGGCGGCGTCGATCTGGGCGGGGTGGATCAGGCTCTTGCCGTCGAAGCCGAAGGCGCGGCCCTGCCGGCATTCGGTGCCCAGCCGGTCGGCGTCGTCGGTGGCGTTGACCACGCCGTCGATGGCCAGCAGACCGTGACCGCGCGCGGCGGCGACCACGGCGGCGAGCCAGGGCTTGAGCGGCTCGCGGTCCGGGCCGAGGACCAGGTTCATCCGCTCGCCGAAATCGTTGATGCCGAGCATCAGGGCCGCCAGCGGGGCACCGGCCCCGGCGATGGCGTCTAGCCGCAGCACCGACAGCGGCGTCTCGACCATGATCCACAGGCCAACGCCGGCGGGCAGGCGGGCGGCCACTTCGCGGACGGCCTCCGGGCTCTCGATCTTGGGCGCGACCACGAAGTCCGGCTTCAGACCGGCGAGGGCGGCGAGGTCGTCGGCACCCCAGACCGTGTCGAGGCCGTTGATGCGAACCCCGACGCGCGCGCTGAACCCGCCCGCCCTGAGCGCGGCGACGGCGGCCTGACGCGCCTCGGCCTTGGCGTCGGGCGCGACGGCGTCCTCGAGGTCGAGGATCACGGCGTCGGCGTTCAGGCCGCGCGCCTTCTCGATCGCTCTTGAATTGCTGGCGGGCAGATAGAGAACAGAGCGGGTCAACTCGATTGGCCGCGCTCGTCGACCCTGCGGGATCTCCCGATCCGACGCGGCCGGCATCAGACCTTGCCCGTGACCGGGATCAGCGCCCCGGTGATGGCCCGGCTGCCCGGGGCGGCCAGGAACAGCATGACGTGGGCGAGGTCTGACGGAGCGACCCATTTCGTCGGGTCGGCGTCGGGCATGTCCTTGCGGTTCTGGGCGGTGTCGAGGATCGAGGGCAGGACGGCGTTGACGGTCACAGACGTGTCCTTGAGCTCCTCGGCCAGACTTTCGGTCAGGCGGTGGACGCCGGCCTTGGAGGCGGCGTAGGCTCCCATGCCGGCCGCGCTCTTCAGCGCCGCATTGGCCCCGACATTGACGATCCGGCCCTCAGCCGAGGCCTTGAGATGGGGCAGGGCGGCGCGGCTGGCGTTCAGGGCCGTGGTCAGGTTGAGCGCGAACATCTTTGCCCAGGCGGGCTCGGCGTCGTCGGTGGTCTGCCATACGAAGCCGCCGGCGATGTTGAGCAGGGCGTCCAGTCGGCCGAAATGCGCGACCACGGCGTCGATGGCGGTCTTCGCCGCGTTCGCGTCGGTCAGGTCGACGCCGCCCAGTTCGAGCACGCCGTCGGGCGCGGACTGACCCGAGGCATGGTCGATGACCGCGACCCTCAGCCCGTCGGCCAGGGCCGCCTCGACCACGGCCCGGCCCAGGACGCCGTGGCCGCCCGTGATTGCGATCACCCGATCAGACATGGCCCACTCCTGAAAATTGCAGCCCGATCACTCCATAGCGTCCGGCTGCCGATGAAAAAACACGCCGCGAAGCGTCCGCGTCGTTTGCCTGACTCAGCCGAATACCCGGGCCATCAAACCTTCGAGCGCATGGGCGTCCAAGGCGTCAAAAGCGGACGTCTCGGTCGCGTCGACATCAAACACGGCGATCAGCGCACCCGAAGCGTCGAACACCGGCACCACAATCTCGCTGGCCGAGCGGCTGTCGCAGGCGATGTGGCCGGGGAAGGCATGGACGTCGGCGACGATCTGCGTCGCGCGATCCTGTGCCGCCGTCCCGCAGACGCCGCGGCCGAAGGCGATTCTCAGACAGCCCAGGGTGCCCTGGTAGGGACCGACCACCAGTTCCTGGGTCTTGTCCGGGTCGACCACGTAGAAGCCGGTCCAGAAGAAGACGGGAAAGGCGTCGGCCAGCATGGAGGCGACGGTGGCCATGCGCGCGGTGCGGTTGGGCTCGCCGTCCAGGACGGCCAGGATCTCGGCCTCGACCTCGGCATAGCGGGCGGCCTTGTCGGCGGGTCGATCGTCGCGGGCGGCATAGGCCATCAGGGTGCTCCAGGGGTCCGGATGCCCCATATAGGAAGCCTTCCGCCGGCTGGCGAGCGGGACGTTTCCCCTGACAGGCGAGTGACCAAGCTGCTGATTCCCGTGGAAAACTATCTGCGGGTCACAAAAAGGCCGCTATGCGGCAACGCTTTATCGCAAACCGGCGTTTACCTTGACAGATGGTTAACGGGGCCGGACTGTCCCGCTTGCGCGAAGTAGGCGCAATGGGCACGTGGCTGCCCGCTTTAGTCGTACGAGGGGGAGTATGAGCGAGGGTCGATCCAACCAGGAAGGCGGCTCCCGTTTCGGTCGGGGCCGCGGTCCCGTCGCCATCGCCGCGGTCGCGGGCGTGCTCGCGCTGACCGCTGTCGGCATGGTCTCGTGCGGCAACAGCGGCGGCAATGGCGTGCAGTTCTGGCAACGCAATGACGCCGCCTCCAACGCCTGCCCGCGCCCCGCGTCGCTGACCGGGTCCGAGTTCAACGCCCAGGAAACCGGCTTGCGGGCGCTGCGCCGCGCCGCCTTCCGTGGCGACTTCTTCGCCCAGCTCGAGCTGGGCGGGCGCTATGCCGCGATCCGGGCGACCGACAAGAACATCGAGGATCCGATCGAAAGCGCCACCTGGTACGCCATGGCGCTGGCCAACAACGAGGGCTACGCCCCGATCAACCGCGTCGACCGCGGCGGGTTCGGCGGCTGGCGGCCGCTGTCGAAATACGACGACTGCCGCGCCTGGGAACGTCACACGGCCTACCAGAAGCTGGACCGCCAGCTGGGCCAGATGACGCGCGAAGAGCAGGAGGCGGTCCGCGACCGCGTCATCTATGTGCTCTCGACCCAGGACGCCTACGGCTACCGCACCCTGGCGCGGCTGCACGACGGCCTGTACGGCCCGTTCGGTGAGCCCGAGGACAACCGCGAGGCCCGCGAGGCCTGGGGCCGCAACCCCGGCGGCAACAGCCGCGACCGCAACCGGCGCGGCTACTATGCGGCGACCAACCTGTTCCAGCGCAACGACGTCGACGCCTATCTGTACAACTACCTCGCAGTGCAGACCGGCGATGTCGGGGCCTATGTCCTGCTGAGGGATTTCGAGCGCTCCGCCCCGAGCCGCGACACCTATCAGCGGTTCGTCGAGACCAAGGCGCGGCAGTGGACGCCGCCCTTCGAATTCTACCCCAACACCGCGCCGCAGTCGGGTGTGCCCTTCTCGGACGAAAGCCGTCCGCGCGGCGACGCCTATGAATATGCTCTGGGCCGGATGGGCACCGAATTGCCGTTCCTGCACGTCGGCCGCGCCATGCGGTATCTCGGCGTCAGCGAAACGGTCGCCCTGCGGCCTGAGGACCTGTCCAAGCGTCAGGTCGAGACGCTGGAAGCCATGCTGGGCCATCCGATGGAGGGCCGGCTCTCACATCTGGAACGCGTCCGCGCCATCCAGCTGGCCGCCATCAACGGCTCGTCGGAAGCCCAGCTGGTGCTGGCGGTGATGTATGCCGAGGGTGTCGGCCTGCCCGCCGACTACGCCCGCGCCTTCAAATGGTTCGAGGAGGCCGCGCGTCAGGGCAGCCCCGAAGCCAAATTCGCCATGTCGAGCTATTTCGCGCTCGGCGTCGCGGGGGTGGCGGACCAGGACAAGGCCCAGGCCGTGGCCCTTCGAATCGACTCCGCCCTGTCCGGCTTCGGCCCCTCGGCCGGCCGCCTGCAGGCGGTGCTGGCCCAGGTCTCCCGTTCGCAGCAGCGCCGCTAAGGAGGGCGGAAGCATGATCACCCACCGCACCTCTAACCGCACCATCCTCAGCCTGATCGGCGGAGCCGCGGCGATCGCCGTGGCCGTCACCGCCTTCGCCATGGGGGACGGGCCGGCCCACGCCCAGGTCGCCGCCAAGGTCGAGAGCCAGACCCGCCCGAATTTCGGCGTGCTGCTGGACCCGCCGACTCGCAGCTCGCGCAACCGGCGCTCGCAGCATCGTCGCTACGACTACGGCCAGCACCGGCCTGACTGGCGGCCGGGGCCCCTGCGGCCGGGCGGCGAGGAGATCGTGCTGATCGACTGCGGCGGCAATCCCGGCACCGGGGCGGTCGAGGACGCCGTGCGCCGGGTGCGCCCGGGCGGCACCCTGGTGATCCGCGCCCGCGGCGGTGCCTGCGTCGGCTGGCTGAACATCGACAAGCCGCTGACCATCATCGGCGAGGGCGGCTTCGATCCGCGTGACTGGGGCAGCAATCCCGAGCCGACCCTGATGGCTCCGGACGGCCTGCCCTGCATGACGGTGTCGCAGGGCGTGCGGGTCGAGATCCGCGACATGATCTTCGCCTCGCCGCGCGCCGGCGACGCCGCCTGCATCGTCAGCTACGGCGCCGAGATCGTCATGAACCGGGTCGCCTTCCGCCACGGCGGCGACGAAGCGGCCATCTATGCCGACGGGGGCCTGATCGACCTCCGCAACGCCATCATCGACGCCCAGACCATCGCGCCGGCGATCGTCGCCGACGGCGCGGTGCTGAACGCCTGGGAGCTGGCGGTCACCGGTGCCCAGTCCGGGCTCGAACTGGCACCGGCGGGTGGACAGACCTCGCGCCTGACGAACGTCACACTGAAGGGCACGGGCGCGCCCAATGCCTTCGGACCGCGGTCGATCGGCATCGTCATTCGCTCCGGCCGGGAATACGGCCGGGTCGAGATCGAGAACACCGCCATCCTCGGCTATGTCGAGGGCGTGGCCATCGAGGGTGCCTCGGTCAACATCACCAACAGCCGCGTCGGCCGCTCGGACAAGGGCGTGGTGCTCTACAACGGCGAACTGCGCCTGACCGACAGCCGCATCCGTGCGAGCGAGGTCGGCGTCGCCGCCGCCTCCGGACATGCGGTGGTCGCCAACAACGTCTTCTCGGGCGTGCGCGAGGTGATCTACGCCGAGAGCCGCGCCTCGGTGGAAGCCAGCGGCAACCGGGTCTGGTCGCGCTATCTGTGCAGCGCCCAGTTCCGCGACCGCTATCGCGGCCGCTACGAACCCTACTGGCGCGACGGCGACGGCTGGCAGTGCATGTACGGCGCCTATCCGCAGAACTGGTGGGACGACGAGGACGGCCTGCTGGGTCTGCCCTACCAGGACGACGGCTATCAGCTGGATGGCTATCGCGATTACCAGAGCGGCATCGGCTACTACACCCGCGACGGTCGCTACGTTCGCGACGAGCGCAACCGTGGCGACAACCGCTGGCGCGGCGGCGGCGGCTTCTTCAACCGCTGACGTCGGAACATCGATACGAGAACGGCCCCGGCGCATCGCGTCGGGGCCGTTTTCATGTGGTGGTAGGCGCGGAGGGACTCGAACCCCCAACCAGACCGTTATGAGCGGTCGGCTCTAACCATTGAGCTACGCGCCCTCCGGGCCGCGCCAACCGCCTAGCAGGACGGCCCGCGCATTGCCAAGCGCCATGGTCGCGACGCCAGCCTGTCGCCGATTTCATGCCGATGAACGGAACCTGCCAGGGGGGCGCGCGCGTTCATTCAGGTGCAAACCGCCAAGGTTCGGCCACGGCCAGCCGACATGATCGGTGCCGACGGATCGTCCTTGTTCACTGGAGACTACCCCATGACCCGCAACACCCGCGCCCTGATGCTCGGCGGTGCCCTGATGGCCGCCGTCGCGATGAGCGCCCCGGCCGCCATGGCCCAGTCGCAGCCCGAGGGCGGCGCGCCGATGATGGTCCACGCCATGGCCAGCCAGCCCGCCCTGAACCTGTCGGCCTATGGCGAGGTCAGGATCGCGCCGGACATGGCCACCATCAGCTTCGGCGTGGTCACCGAAGCGACCACCGCCGCCGAGGCGATGCAGATGAACGCCACGCGGATGAACCAGGTCATGGCCGCCCTGCGCCGCGCCGGGATCGAGGCGCGCGACGTCCAGACGTCCGGCCTGAACCTGTCGGCCCAGTATGACTACGTCCAGAACGAGCCGCCGCGGCTGCGGGGCTATCAGGCCTCCAACCAGGTGACCGTGATCATCAATGATCTGACCAAGGTCGGGACGACGGCCGACGCCGTGGTCGCGGCGGGCGTCAACCAGATCAACGGCATCGGCTTCGGCCTGAAAGACCCGTCGGCGGCCGAAAACCAGGCCCGGCAGATCGCCGTGCGCAATCTGCAGGCCAAGGCTTCGCTCTACGCCCAGGCGCTGGGCGTGCAACTGGGCGGCATCCGCTCGCTGACGGAAGGCGGCGGCTATTCGCCCCAGCCGCAGGTCATGTTCGCCCGCGCAGAGATGGCCATGGATTCGGGCGGCTCGACGCCGGTCGCGGCCGGCCAACTGACGGTGCGGATCGACATCACGGGCGTGTACGATCTGAACCGCTGAGGGTGAAGCGGGTGGTTGGTGGTTGGTGGCGGGTGGTTGACGCAACGGCGTTTGCCGCCGGATCCCAATCACCAATCACCAATCACCAATCACCAGTCACCGCTCAATCGCTCCCGCGCGCCAGCATCAGGCCAAGGGCCAGGTTCAACACATTGGCGACCAGGGCGATGGCCAGGCGGGTGACGGAATCCAGCTCCATCCAGAACAGCGGCCCGCTCCAGGGCAGGCCGGTGATGGAGAGAGGCAGGAAGGTCACGTCGTTCGGCTCCAGGCCGAGCGCCGTCAGCCCGATCGGAAAGGCCAGCATGGTCGCGACGACGGAGGCGAGCACGAAGGCCCCGTACAGGGGCCAGCGGACGGCGCGAATGGTGCGTTCCATGATCATCCTCCGGACGCGGAGGGGAGGCCGGAACCCGGCCGCCGTCAAGCAGTCACTCTATCTCGAAGACGACAATGACCCGGGCCGTGGTCTCAACGGGCTCAGGCGCGACCGCGATGGACACGGCCTGTCGGATGCGGCTGCCCGTTACCACAACCTCATCGATATCCATGGCTTCGCCCACGTTGTCGCCATAGCGCGGGGCCGATGGATCCTGAATGCGCAGGATGCCGACCAGTCGACGTCCTGAGGCCTGCGAAAGCCTCTCGGCCTGAACCTGCGCGTCTGCGAACGCCGCTCGATTGGCCTCCGCTCGCAACGCCTCGGGGCTGGACAGGCTGTAGTCATCCAGCCGCGCCGTCGTGGCCCCGAGCTCGGAGGCCAGCGAGATCGCGTCGCCCGCCCGTTCGGCGGGCATGCCTTCCAGCTTGAGTTCCGACGTCGCGAACCACGCGAGGACCGGACACTCCTCGTCCCGCCGGGCGTTCTGCTCGCACTCGGGATCATGGAGTGTATCGAGGGCGATGTTGCCCGTGGTCACGCGTCCGCGCGCAAGGCCCTCAAGCTTCGGCCAGGCCTCGATAAGGCGTCCCTGGGCCTCGGCCAGCGAGCGAAGCGCTTCGTTTTGGGTCGCCCCGCGTCCCCGCACGCTGGCGTCGACGGTGAAGGTGTCCGGCTGGGCAGACGCGCGCCCGTTCCCGGTCACCACGATGGTCGGGCGATTGGCGAAACTGTCCTGTGCCGCCGCGGGCGCGGCGAGTGCGGTCGCGGCGACGGCGATGCATGCGAGCGTCTTCATGGTGTTCTCCTCCTGGTTGAACCAGGAGAAGGCGTCAGACCCGAAGCGTCAAGCGGCGCGCTTGATCTCGTTGCGGTCGTCCAGCAGCACCACGGTCGGTGACCACTGGCGGGCTTCTTCTTCCGGCATCTGGCCATAGGTCACGACGATGACCTTGTCGTTCTTCTGGACCAGTCGGGCGGCGGCACCGTTGACGCCGATGACCTTGGATCCCCGCGGAGCCTCGATGGCGTAGGTGGTGAAGCGCGCGCCATTGGTGATGTTCAGCACATCGACCTGTTCGTGCGGAAAGATGCCCGCAGCGTCGAGCAGGTCGGCGTCGATGGCGATCGAGCCCTCATAGTCGAGGTCGGCCTGGGTCACCGTCGCGCGGTGCAGCTTGGCCTTCATCAGGGTGACCAGCATGGGGAGTGCGGTCCGGATGTGACGCGGGGCGTTCGGCCCCCGCTCGCAGACCGCTCATATAGGGGCTTCAGAACCCGCCATCAATCGTTGTCGTTGCAACGCAGCATGGGATGTTGCGACGCGGCTCGCCCGTTACGGGACGTTCATTTGACGGTGACGTCCGCCGCCCTATGGTCCGGATGTGGCCATGACCCGGCCCGTGCTCCGGACGACTCCCCTCGCCATGAAGCAGTTTTTCCTGACCATGCTCGGCGTTTTCGCCGGTCTGCTGGCCTTCTTCCTGATCGGCATCGTGATCCTGTTCGGATTCATCGGCGCGGCGATCAGCTCGGCCTCCTCCTCGGAGCCGGCACCGCATAACACGGTGCTGGAACTGGACCTGCGCGAAGGCGTCACGGACCAGGCCCCGAACAATCCGTTCGCCATCTTCGGCGGCTCGGGTCTGTCCACGCTGCAGATCGTCGACACCCTGGCCCAGGCCGGGGAAGACGACCGGGTCAAGGTTCTGCTGGTCCGCCTGCCGGAGGCTGGCATCACGCCCGCCGCGGCCGACGAGATCCGCCAGGCGATTCGCCGCTTCCGCGCCTCGGGCAAGGTCGTCATCGCACACAGCCAGGGCTTCCAGCCGGTCGGGGCGACGGTTTCCAGCTATATGATCGGCGCTTCGGCCTCCGAACTGTGGATGCAGAACACTGCCGCCTTCCAGATGACCGGCTTCTCGGCCGAAAGCGTCTTCCTGGGGCGGGCCTTCGACAGGTACGGCGTCAACGCCGAGTTCGAGCAGCGCTACGAGTACAAGAACGCCGTCAACGAATACACCGAGAGCGACTACACCCCGGCGCACCGCGAGGCGATGACGGCGTGGATGACGTCGATCTACACCTCGGCCCTGGCCAATGCGGCGCAGGACCGGCGGATGACCCCGGCGGCAATGCGCACGACTATCGAGGCCGGTCCGTATTCGTCGGCCCAGGCGCTGCAACGGCGTCTGATCGACAAGATCGGCCAGGTTGAAGAGGCCGAGGCCGAGGCGAAGCGCCGGGCCGGCCGCAACGCCGGGATCATGGAATTCGCCGACTACGCCGCGGCGCAGGGTTCGCGCGACGGCTCCGGCCGCAACGCCATCGCCATCGTCGGCGGCGAAGGCGCGATCATGACCGGCACGGGCGGCAGCGCCGACCCGTTCGGCGGCGGTTCCTCAATCATGTCGGACGATCTGGCCGAGGCCCTTTACGCCGCCATCGAGGACGACAGCGTCAAGGCCATTGTCTTCCGTGTCTCCTCACCGGGCGGTTCGCCGGAAGCGTCCGAGCAGATCCTGGCGGCGGTGCGCGCGGCCAAGGCGGCGGGCAAGCCGGTGGTGGTGTCGATGGGCGACTATGCCGCCTCGGGCGGCTACTGGATCAGCTCGGAAGCCAGCTGGATCGTGGCCCAGCCCTCGACCCTGACCGGCTCGATCGGCGTCTATGGCGGCAAGTTCGTGCTGGCCGATGCGCTCGGCCGGTTCGGTGTCGACATGCGCAACCTGTCGGTCGGCGGCGACTATGCCGAGTCCTTCTCGCCGGCGCAGGACTTCAGCCCGGCGCAGCGCGCAGCCTTCGCGGCCCAGATCGACCGCACCTATGAAGAGTTCATCGCCCGCGTCGCGGCCGGCCGTCGCCTGCCGCCCGCCCGGGTGCGCGAGATCGCACGCGGCCGCGTCTGGACCGGTGCCCAGGCCCGTCAGATCGGCCTCGTCGATCAGCTGGGCGGACTGGAAGAGGCCGTCGCCAAGGCCCGCGAACTGGCCCGTATCCCGACCGGGGATTCGGTGCGGTTCAAACGCTATCCGGAAGCCCGGTCGCCGTTCGAGGCCCTGTCGCAGGCGTTCGGCGTCTCGGGCGAGGCGGCGCGGGTGCTGGTCGGGATCGGCGGGGTCATGAACGACCCCGTCGCCGAGGCGACCGTTCGCCGCATCCAGACCGACCGGGCCCGGGGCGCGGGCGCTTCCGTGCTCGCCGACCAGCCTTACTGAGGCTGAACACTCGCCTGTGAAGGGGCCGGTCATTGACCGTTCACCCGAGCGGACCGACATTGAGCGTCCGACGTTGTTGTTACAGCGTCCCTGAAGGTGATTTGATGACCGAGTCCGACCGTCTGATCTTCGGCCCGTCAGCGCGCCGTCCGTCGAACGGACTGCTCGCGCCCGTCATGTGGCTGGCCGGCGTCATCGCCACGCTCGTCGCCATGACGGTTGGTGCCGTGCTGGCGGTGTTCACCGCCGTGGCCGTGGCCGTGATCGCCCTGTTCGCCGCCGTTCTGGTCTTCTTCGCCGGCCTGGCCATGGGCGCGCGCCGCAAGTCCGTCGTCCGTACCCGCCGTGCCGATGACGTCATTGAGGCCCGCAAGGTCGACGGCGCCTGGGTCGCCTACGGCTGGGAGCGGCCGGGCCGGTAAGCGCGCCGTGCTGACCGTGAAGGACCTTCCGTCCCCCAATTTCGACGCCCGCCGCGGCCCGCCCGATATGCTGGTGCTGCACTATACCGGCATGCGCACCGCCGATGAGGCCGTCGCCCGCCTGCGCGACGCCGAGGCGAAGGTCTCGGCCCACTATGTCGTCGATGAGGACGGATCCATCCTGCGGCTGGTGGCCGAGGAGCGCCGCGCCTGGCATGCGGGCAAGGGGGCCTGGCAGGGCGAGACCGACTGCAACGCCGCCTCCATCGGCATCGAGATCGTCAATCCGGGCCATGAGTTCGGCTATCGCGACTTCCCGGATGCCCAGATCGACGCGGTGATCAGCCTGGTCAGCGACATCCGCAGCCGCTGGACCATTCCCGACGCCCGCATCATCGGCCATTCGGACCTGGCGCCGGAGCGGAAACAGGATCCCGGCGAGCGCTTCCCGTGGAAGCGGCTGGCCTCGGTCGGTCACGGCCTCTGGTTCGAGCCGGCACCCGAGCGGATCGCGGCCCTGGGCGTTCCCCTGGCCGTCGGCGACGAAGGGCTGGGCGTCATCGTCCTGCGCGCCGGCCTGCACCGGCTCGGTTACGCCCTGACCCCCGGCGGTTCCTACGACGAGGCGACCCGCCTGACCGTCGAGGCCTTCCAGCGCCACTGGCGGCCGGGACAGGTGGACGGCGTGGCCGACGGCGAGACGCGCGCGACACTCATGGGCGTGCTCCAGCTGGCGACGGCGGAGAGCGTGACCGGGGTGTTGAACTAGTTGACGTTGGTTGGGGTAACGCGCATCACGCCCCCGTCAGACGGCCGGGCGGTCGCGGCGGGGCTTGCTCCGTCGAGGAAAGTCCGGGCTCCACGGTGAAGAGGCGGCGGGTAACTCCCGCCCGGGGCGACCCGAGGGATAGCGCCACAGAAAGCAAACCGCCTGCCCCTCGGGGCAGGGAAGGGTGAAAGGGTGGGGTAAGAGCCCACCGCGTGCCTGGCAACAGGGACGGCATGGCAAGCCCCGCCTGGAGCAAGACCGAATAGGGATGTCGCGCGAGCTTGCTCGCAGGGTTCACCGCCCGAGGCGTCCGGGTAGGTCGCGAGAACCGTCCGGCAACGGGCGGTCCAGAGGAATGATCGTCACCGCTTTCGGGCGGTACAGAACCCGGCTTACAGGCCGTCTGACATTATCTTTTTGGGGGCCTAACGCTCGCGACGCGGTCGCTCGCTGTTTGAGGCCCTGGGGGCGCTGACGCTCGCCGCGCGGCGGCTCACTGCTTGAGCGCGCGGCTGGCTAGTAGCGTTTGCGGGCCTTGTCGGCGGCGTCGATCAGGCGGAGGCCCGAGATTTCCGCCGCATCCGCTGTCAGGTCCATGGCCGCTTCGGGCGGGTCCTTGACGACCACAGCGCCGTCCACCGCCCGCGGGGACAGGGGTTTGGTCGGGTCCGGGGCAGGTTTGTTCGGCATGGGATGAAAACCCGCGCGCCTGCAGAGGGTTCCGGAACGCTGTCCGGCGCGGCCCCCGTGCCCCGTTTCGCGTTAACCCTTTGGCCCTCAATGCGGCGCAGGATTGGTCCACAGCCTGTTTATACTGTCGATGTTCTGTGTATGTTCACGCCTATACAGGCTCTCCCGCCACATTCGAGGTTAACCGGCGTCAACTAATCCCATTGAGACCCATTTGATCCCATGCTATCCCAGACGCCTGGCGCGGGGTTGGTTTGCGCCGCGTGGGTGTTCACGGGGATCAGAGGGGCGGATCCAAGGATCCGAGTTTGGGGCAGGGCGTGTTTCTCTCGACCTACGAGAAACAATTGGACGGCAAGCGGCGCCTGCTGATCCCGCAGGAGTTCCGCACCGCCGACAATGGCGCCGAGCACGGTGTCTTCTGCTTCTTTGCTCTCGCTGACGATTGCCTCGAGGCCGGCGGTGACCGGCTGATGGCCGAATATGTCGCCCGGATCGAGGCCCTGCCGTTCGGCAGTGACAAGCGCACCGCCCTTGAAGAGACCTTCTACGCTGGCCAGCGCCCCCTGTCGTACGACGGTGGCGGCCGCATCACCCTGCCGGAAAGCCTGTGCCAGGACGCCGGTCTGGGCGAGGATGTGGTCATCGTCGGCCTCGGGCCGCGCTTCCAGATCTGGGACCGCGCACGCTGGAACGCCCGCAAGGATGCCCGCCGGGCCCTGGCGCGGCAGGTCATGAACGGGGAGGGCGCATGACCTCGCCCCATGCCCCCGTCCTGCTGGCCGAAGTGATCGAGGCCCTGGCCCCGCAGTCCGGCGACGTCATCATCGACGCCACCTTCGGTGCCGGCGGCTACACCCGCGCCATCCTGGCGACCGGGGCGACGGTCATCGCCCTCGATCGTGATCCGACGGTGCAGCCGCATGCCGACGCGGTCGCCAACGACTATCCCGGCCGGTTCCGGCTGGTGCGCACACCGTTCTCGGGCCTGGCCGAAGCCTTCGCCGACAGCGGTGAGGCGCGGCTGGACGGAGTGGTGTTCGACATCGGCGTATCGTCGATGCAGCTGGACCAGGCCGAGCGCGGCTTCTCCTTCATGCGCGACGGTCCGCTGGATATGCGGATGGGCGATGAGGGCGAAACCGCCGCCGACATCGTCAACGGCTGGGACCACGGGCCGATGGCCCATATCTTCAAACTGTACGGCGACGAGCGCCAGTCGGGCCGCGTCGCTACCGCCATCCTGCGTCGCCGGGTGGAACAGCCGTTCGAGCGCACGCTCGATCTCGCTGCCGTGGTCGAAAAGGCGCTGGGCGGCCGTCGCGGCGCGCCGATCCATCCGGCTACGCGCGTGTTCCAGGCCCTGCGCATCGCCGTGAACGACGAACTGGGCCAGCTGCGTCAGGGACTGGAGGCCGCCGAGGCTGCCCTGTCGCCGGGCGGACGTCTGGTGGTGGTCACCTTCCATTCGCTGGAGGACCGGATCGTCAAGGCCTTCCTGACCGAGCGGACCGGCAACGCCCCCGGTGGCTCGCGTCACGCCCCGGTGGCGATCGAGACCCGCAAGCCCAGCTTCACCCTGTCGTTCAAGGGTGCGCGCGAGGCCGGCGACGCCGAGCGGGCTGACAACCCCCGCGCCCGGTCCGCCAAGCTGCGCGCGGCCATCCGCACCGACGCCGCCCCATGGGGGAGGGTTGCCGCATGAATACGGCTGTCGCGACCCTGAACCGCCTGTTCGCCTGGAAGATCCGCGGCATCCGCTGGGTCGAGATCATCGGCGTGCTGCTGGTCGGGGCCATGGTCTTCTCGGTCTATGTGGCCAAGGCGGCGGCGGCGCGCGAAAGCGCCCGCATTTCCGACCTTGAGCGGCAGATCAGCGACAACGGCCAGCGGGTGCGCCTGCTGCGGGCCGAGGTTGCCCGGCTGGAACAGCCCAACCGGCTCGAGGCCCTGTCGCGTGGCGCGGGCCTGGGGCCCGTCGATGTGCACCGTCAGGCGACGGTCGGGAACCTGCCCGGCCTGGCTCCGATCCCGGAGCCCCGTCCGGTGGTCATCGCGCCGACGCCCGCCGCGCCCGTCGAAACGCCCGCCGTCGAGGTCGAGCGATGAGCGCGCACGATCCGCACGTCGGACCTCGGCCGGCGCCGTCCTGGGGCGTGCGGCGTTTCACGCCGTCGTGGCGCTGGCTGACCGAGGCCATGTGGTGGGTCGAGCACGCCTTCGGGCGGGCCCACGCCAATGCGCGTCCGGAAGAGGACACGCGCGTCCGCATCTTCGTCATCCTGTCGGTGTTTTCCGCGGTGTTCGTGTGCCTGACGCTCGGTGCCGTGCACGCGGCCCTGCTGACGGCGGGGGCCGGTAATGGCGCACAGACCCACCCCAATGCGGTGGTGCGCGCCGACATGGTCGACCGCAACGGAGCCCTGCTGGCCACCAACATCGTGCACTATGGCCTCTATATCGACCCGGCCCAGGTCTGGGATCGCCGGGCCGCCGCGGCGCAGATCCGCCGCACCCTGCCGCGCGTGTCGCGGACCCGCCTGCAGAACGCCCTGTACGGTGATCGCCGCCTGCTGGTGGTCAACCGGCTGACCCCGCGAGAAAAGGTGGCCATCCACAATCTGGCGCTGGGCGGCGTCAGCTTCGAGCCCGAGGACGTCCGCGTCCATCCGCTCGGCGAGTCTGCCCGCCATGTGGTCGGCAGCGTGGATACCGGCGGCGTCGGCCTGTCCGCTGCCGAGCGCGCCTTCAATGACGAGATCCGCGCCGCCGGGGCGCGGGGCGAGAGCTTCCAGATCTCCATCGACCTGCGCGTCCAGGGCGTGCTGGAGAATGAGCTGGCCGCCGCCGCCGAGGCGACCCAGGCCAAGGGCGCCGTGGGCATCATCACCGACGTCCAGACGGGCGAGGTCCTGGGCATGGCCAGCTGGCCGGCGTCCAACTCGCGCAACCTGGCCACCGCCGCGACCTATGAGATGGGGTCGGTGTTCAAGACCTTCACCGTCGCCGCCGCCATCGACACCGGCCGGGCCGACATGAACACCCTGCTGGACGCCTCTGAGGCGCTGCAGATCGGCAGCCGCCGCATCACCGACTTCCACGCCCAGAACAAGGTGATGACGCTGGAGGAGGTGTATCTGCACTCGTCCAACATCGGCACCTCACGCCTGTCGACCGAGATGGGGCCGCGGGTGATGCGCGACTATTTCGAACGCTTCGGGATGATGTCGCGGGCGCCGTTCGAGATTCCGTCGGAGTCGCCGATCGTGCCGAACGAATGGTCGGACTCGACGCTGGCCTCGCTGTCGTTCGGATACGGCATCTCCATCACGCCGATGCAGATGGCCGCGGCCATGGGGGCCCTGACCAATGGCGGGCGGTTCATTCCCCTGACCCTGCGCAAGGGCGGCCGGCCGGATATCCGGGGCCGCCAGATTGTCTCGCCCGAAACCTCCCTGACCATGCTGGACCTGATGCGCCGCAACGTCGTGCGCGGTTCGGGTGGCCGGGCCGAGGCGCCGGGCCTGCGCGTCGGCGGCAAGACGGGTTCCGCCAACAAGTCGGTCAACGGCCGCTACAGCACCGCCCATGCGGTCGGCACCTTTGCCGCGGTCTTCCCGGCCGACGGCCCGGTCAACGCCCGCCGCTACCAGATCCTCGTCCTGATCGACGAACCCCAGACCTATCCGCGCACCGGCGGTTTCGTCGCTGCTCCGGCGGTCGGCCGGATCGCCGACCGGATCGCCGGCTTCGTCGGCGTGGCGCGCCGGGCCGACCCCTATCGCACCGCCCTCGGCGACCGCATCCCGGCCTTCGAGGACCTGGAAGGCGACGGACGATGAGCGCGTCCCGGCCCGGCCCGATCAAGCTGTCGGAACTGCTGCGCCGCGACGTGGCGGCCGATCCGATGATCACCGGCGTCACCTCGGACAGCCGCAAGGTCGCCCCGGGGTCGTTGTTCGTGGCCCTGCCGGGCAGCGCCGCCGACGGCCGCGCCTTCATTCCGCAGGCCCTGTCGCAGGGCGCCGCCGCCGTGCTGGCTCCGTCCGACACCGACGCGCGTCTGGCCCCGGTGCTGATCACCTCGGGCGATGTGCGCCGGGCCTATGCGATCGCCGCGCGGGGCTTCTATGGAACCCAGCCGGCCACCTGCGTCGCTGTCACCGGCACCAACGGCAAGACCTCGGTCGCCGCCTTCTGCCGCCAGATCTGGGCCGCCCTCGGTCTGCATGCCGCGAGCATGGGAACCCTCGGGGTTTTGGCCCAAAATGGTAACGTTAACCGCGAGTTGACAGGCCCCGGCCTGACCAGTCCGGACGCCGCCGACGCGGCGCGGATGCTGGCCGATCTGGCCGTCAGCGGCGTCACCCACCTGGCGCTCGAGGCCTCGTCGCACGGCATCGACCAGCGCCGGCTGGACGGGGTGACCCTGCAGGCGGCGGCCTTCACCAATCTGAGCCAGGACCACCTCGACTATCACGGTGACATGGCCGCCTATCGCGCCGCCAAGCTTCGCCTGTTCGAGACCCTGCTGCCGCGGGGCCGGACCGCGGTGCTGAACGCCGACAGCGACGCCTATTCCCACTTCGCCGCCGCCTCGATCATGTCCGGGCTGGGCGTGATGGCCGTCGGCGAGCGGGGCCGGGACCTGTCGCTGATCGGACGCCGCGCCACGCCCGAGGGCCAGCGCCTGACGATCGATGCGCGCGGGTCGCTGCATGAGGTGCTGCTGCCCCTCGCCGGTGCCTTCCAGGCCTCGAACGCCCTGGTCGCCGCCGGCCTGTGCATCGCCGCCGGAGAGACACCCGAGCGGGTGCTGGCCGGGCTGGAGAAAATCACCGGTGCCCAGGGGCGGCTGCAACGCATTCCAGGGTCGGGCCGCGGTGAGGTCTATGTCGACTACGCCCACACGCCCGACGGTCTTGAGACGGTGCTGAAGGCGCTGCGCCCCCATGCGACGGGGCGGCTGATCGTGGTGTTCGGTGCCGGCGGCGACCGGGATCGGGCCAAGCGGCCGATGATGGGCGAGATCGCCGGGCTGCTGGCGGATGTCGCGATCGTGACGGACGACAATCCCCGCTCCGAAGACCCCGCCGCCATCCGTAAGGCCGTGCGCGCCGCCTGCCCCTCCGCCCGCGAGATCGGCGACCGCCGCGCCGCCATCCGCGAGGCCATCGACATGATGGGCGACGGAGATGTGGTGGTCATCGCCGGAAAAGGGCATGAGCAGGGTCAGATTGTCGGCGGGGTGACCCATCCCTTCGACGACGCCACCGAAGCCGCTGAAGCCCTGCGCCTCCATGCCTGACAGACCGCTCTGGACCTCTGCCGAGATCGCCGCCGCCACGGGTGGAACCCTGTCCGGCGCGGCCTTCGAGGCGCGGGGCATGACCTATAACAGCCGCGAGATCGTTCCGGGGGACCTCTTCCTGGCGCTGAAGGGCGCGCGGGACGGACATGATTTCGCCGCTGCGGCCTTCGCCGCAGGCGCGGCCGGGGCGATCACCGAACATCCGGTCGAGGGCGGCCCATCGGTGGTCGTCGCCGACACCCTGCGCGCGCTCGAGGCACTCGGCATGGCGGCGCGCGACCGGACGAAGGCCCGCCGGGGCGCTGTCACCGGCTCGGTCGGCAAAACCAGCGTGACCCAGGCCATCAAGGCGGGCCTGGACCTGGCGGGGCCGTCGCATGCCTCGATCAAGAGCTACAACAACCACATCGGCGTACCCCTGACCCTGTCGCGGATGCCGCGCATGACCGAGCGCGCCGTGTTCGAGATCGGCATGAATGCGCCGGGCGAGATCGCCCCGCTGTCGAAGATGGTGCGGCCCCATGCGGCCTGCGTGACGACGGTCGGTCCGGTGCACATCGAGGCCTTCGCCGACGGCGAGGCCGGGGTGGCGGCGGAAAAGGCGGCGATCTTCGAGGGACTGGTTGAGGACGGCGTGGCCGTGTTCAATGCCGACGTGGCCTTCGCCGCTGTGCTGGACGCCGGCGCGCGGCGTGCCGGGGCGCGGATCGCGACCTTCGGATCGGCGGCCGGCTGCGATGCGCGGCTGATCGACTTCCAGCCGCATGACACAGGCGCGCGCGTCCGGGCCGAGCTGTTCGGGCGGACGATCGAGTTCGAACTGGCCCAGTCCGGATTCCACTGGGGGCTCAACAGCCTGTGCGTCCTGCTGATGCTGGACGCCCTGGACGTGCCGCTGGACATCGGCCTGGCGGCCCTGTCGGAGTTCCAGCCGTTGGCGGGCCGCGGACAGACGCTGACCGTCCATGCGCCGGGCGGGGACTTCACCCTGATCGACGAGAGCTACAACGCCAATCCGCTGTCCATGGCCGCCGGCTTCCGCAGCCTCGGCGCCCGGCCTCTGCCCGCGACCGGTGGCCGCCGGGTGGTGGTGCTGACCGACATGCTGGAGCTGGGCGACCAGTCCGAGGCGCTGCATGAGGGCCTGTCCGGGCCGATCGACGCGGCGGGACTGGACCTCGTCCACGCCGCCGGGCCGGAGATGAAGCGGCTCTATGACGACCTGCCGGGCTCGCGTCAGGGCCTGTGGCGCGAGACCGCCGCCGAACTGGCCGCCGAGGCCGCCATGCTGGTCGGCAAGGGCGACATCGTCATGGTCAAGGGTTCCAACGGATCGAAGGCATCGCTGGTGGCCAAGGCCCTGGCGGCACTGGGAGAAGGCTCGGGAGGGGCCGGCTGATGTTTTACCTGTTGTATCTCCACTACGCGGACATCGCGCAGGACTATCCGCTGCTCAACCTGGTCCAGTACCAGACGGTGCGGGTGGCCCTGGCCATGGCCACGGCCATGATAGTGGCGGTCGCCATGGGCAGCCGTTTCATCGCCTGGATGCGGGTCAAACAGGGCAAGGGCCAGCCTATCCGGTCGGACGGACCGATCTCGCACCTGTCCAAGGTCGGCACCCCGACCATGGGCGGGCTGATGATCCTGGCGGGCATCGCCGTGGCGGTCTTCCTGTGGGGCGACCTGACCAATCCCTATATCTGGATCGTCTCGGGCGTGACGGCGGCCTTCGGCCTGCTCGGCTTCGTCGACGACTACGCCAAGGTGTCGAAACAGACCTCGGCCGGCCTGACCTCGAAACAGAAGCTGCTGGCCCAGGTCGTGGTCTCGGTCATCGCAGGGATTCTGACGGTGTTGTGGATGACGGCCTCGCCGACCACGCCCAACCTAGAGACGTCGATCGCCTTCCCCTTCTTCAAGGCCGTGCTGCTCAATGTCGGCTGGTTCTATGTGGTGTTCGCGGCCTTCACCATGGTCGGGTTTTCCAATGCGGTGAATCTGACGGACGGGCTGGACGGGCTGGCCATCGTGCCGGTGATGATGGCGGCGGGTGCCTTCGGTATCATCAGCTACCTCGTCGGCAACTTCATCTTCTCGGACTATCTGGGCGTCCACCATGTGCCCGGCTCGGGCGAGCTGGCCATCTTCTGCGCGGCCATCATCGGCGGCGGCACGGGCTTCCTCTGGTACAATGCCCCGCCGGCCAAGATCTTCATGGGCGACACCGGGTCGCTGGCCCTCGGCGGCGCGCTGGGTGCCATCGCCGTGGCCACCAAACATGAGCTGGTGCTGGGCATCGTCGGCGGCCTGTTCGTCATCGAGGCCGCCTCGGTCATGATCCAGGTCGCCTATTTCAAGGCCACGAAGAAGCGCATCTTCCTGATGGCCCCGATCCACCATCATTTCGAGAAGATGGGCTGGCCGGAATCGACGGTGGTGATCCGCTTCTGGATCGTCTCCGCCATGCTGGCCCTGATCGGCCTCGCCACGCTGAAGCTGCGCTAGGCGCATGATCCCCGTCCCCGGATTTGAAGGGCGTCGCGTCGCCGTCTTTGGCCTCGGACGGTCGGGGATCACCGCGGCCCGCGCGCTGCACGCCGGGGGTGCCATCCCCATCCTTTGGGATGACGGCGTCTCGGGGCGGATGCAGGCCGAGGCCGAAGGCTTCGCCGTTGAGGACCTGAGCCGGGCCGAGTGGTCGCAGTTCGCCGCCCTGGTCCTGTCCCCCGGCGCGCCCCTGACCCACCCGAAACCGCACTGGACCGTCGACAAGGCGAAGGCGGCTTCGGTCGAGATCATCGGCGACATCGAGCTGTTCGCCCGCGCCATGGCCCGGACGCCCGGGACGGTGCGGCCGAAGGTCATCGCCATTACCGGCACGAACGGGAAGTCCACCACCACGGCCCTGATCGGCTGGGTGCTGAAACAGGCCGGGCTGAAGGTCGCCGTCGGCGGCAATATCGGCATCGGCGTACTCGCCCTGCCGGCACCGGCCGAGGTCGGGGTCTATGTGATCGAGGTGTCGAGCTACCAGCTGGACCTGACGACCTCCTTCGCGCCGGATGTGGCGATCCTGACGAACGTCAGCCCCGACCATCTGGATCGGCATGGCGGGATGGAGGGGTATGTCGCGGCCAAGGCGCGGATCTTCGCTCATGCGGACCTGTCCCTCGTCGGAGTGGACGAGGACTGGGGCAAGGGCATCGCCGCCGCCCTGGTCGCCGCCCGGACCGTCTCGACAGGGGGAACGCCCGCGGACATCAGCGCCTCCGACAGGCGGCTGACGGTGGAGGGCGAGACGATCGATCTCTCCGCCGCCCGCTCGCTCCCCGGCCGCCACAACGCCCAGAACGCCGCCTTCGCCTGGGCCGCCGCCCGCGCCGTCGGCGTCTCGCATGACGCCGCCGTCGAGGGCCTGATGACCTTCCCCGGTCTCGCCCACCGGATGGAAGAGGTCGCCCGTCTCGGCAAGGTCCGCTTCATCAACGACTCCAAGGCCACCAACGCCGATGCCGCGCGGCAGGCGCTGTCGTCCTATGAACGCAGCTTCTGGATCGCCGGCGGGCGGGCCAAACAGGGCGGGATCGACGATCTCGAGGAGTTGTTCCCCCGTGTGGTCGAGGCCTTCCTGATCGGCGAGTCGGCCGGACCGTTCGCCGCCCGGCTGGGCGAGACTCCACACCGGATCAGCGGCGATATGGCCTCTGCCGTGAAGGCGGCCGCCGAGGCCGCCGCCGCCACCGGGCGCGAGGAGGTGGTACTGCTCAGCCCCGCCGCGGCCAGTTTCGACCAGTATCCGGACTTCGAGGCGCGGGGCGAGGCGTTCCGCGCTGCCGTCCTTAACCTCGGCGCTACCCCTTCAGGGCATGGTTAGCGAACCATGACCGCGCACAACTACAGCCCCGCCTTTTCGCGCAACGACCAGAGCCCGATCGCCAAATGGTTCTGGACGGTTGATCGCGGCCTGCTGGCCGCGGCCCTGACTCTGATCGCGCTGGGCGTGGCGCTGAGTTTCGCCTCCAGCCCTGCCGCCATTCTGGCCGATGAATCCATCTCGGACCCCTTCCACTATTCGTGGCGGATGATCGTCTGGGCCTCGGGCGGGACCGCGGTCATGCTGGTGATTTCCCTGCTGTCGCCGCGCGGCGTGCGCCGGATCGCCCTGCTGGCCCTGCTCGGTGCCATCGTGGTCATGGCCGCCCTGCCGTTCATCGGCAATGAGGTGAAGGGCGCGGCGCGCTGGATCAATCTGGGGCCGTTCAGCCTGCAGCCGTCCGAGTTCGCCAAGCCCGGTCTGATCGTCTTCGCCGCCTGGATGTTCTCCGAGGCGCAGAAGGGGCAGGGGGTGCCCGGCGTGTCGATCGCCTTCGGAGCATGGGCCCTGACCGTCGGCCTGCTGCTGATCCAGCCCGACATCGGCCAGACCCTGCTGATCACCACCACCTTCATGGCCGTCTTCTTCATGGCGGGCGTGCCGCTGAAATGGGTCGCGGCGCTGGCGGCGGCGGGCGCGGCCGGGGTCGTGGGCCTGTATTTCGCCTTCAGCCACATGCGCGATCGCCTGAGCCGTTTCCTGTCGCCCGAGACCACCGACACCCACCAGATCGACCGCGCCTCCGAGGCCATCCGCGCCGGCGGTCTGGTCGGCCGTGGCGTCGGCGAGGGGGTCATGAAGCGGTCGGTGCCCGACCTGCACACGGATTTCATCTATTCGGTCGGGGCTGAGGAGTTCGGCCTCGTCCTGTCGCTGGCCATGATCGCCCTCTACGCCTTCATCGTGGTGCGCGGCATGCGGCGGGCGATGAAGCTGACCGATCCGTTCGAGCAGACGGCGGCGGCGGGCCTGTTCATGCTGATCGGGCTGCAGGCCTGTATCAACATCGCGGTGAACCTGAACCTGATCCCGACCAAGGGGATGACCCTGCCCTTCATCAGCTATGGCGGCTCGTCGATGCTGGCCATGGGGCTGACCATGGGTCTGGCCCTCGCCTTGACCAGACGCCGCCCCGGCGCCTACGAGCCGGGGACCAGCCTGCCGGATCGCGGGCGCATCCTGCCTTAGGTTCAACTGCTTTCGTCATCCTCCGGCAAGCCGCGGCTTCGCGGCGCAGACCGGGGGACCCAGCGGCGCGCGAGAGCGCGAAGCTGTCGAGCACGCCGCTGCGTCACACAGCCTGCCTGCAAAGATCGCCTTCGGCGCCGCTGGGTCCCCCGGTCTCGCTGCGCTCGCCGGGGGATGACGAAAGGAAGGGAGTGGCGAGAGCCGGCGTCATCGGGCAAACACACCGTATGAAATCCAGGGTCTGCGTCGTCGCCGCCGGGGGCACCGGCGGGCATATGTTCCCGGCCGAGGCGCTGGCGCGCGAGCTGACGCGGCGCGGCTGGCGGATCGTGCTGGCCACCGATCACCGCGGCGAGGCCTATGCCCAAGCCTTTCCGGCCGAGGAGCGGATCGCGCTGGACGCCGCCACCGGGCGCGGGCCGATCGGCATGGCCAAGGCCGGTGTCGCCATTGCGCGCGGCCTGTTCAAGGCGCGCAAGGCGCTGAAGCGGCTGGATGCGGCAGTGGTGGTTGGCTTCGGCGGCTATCCGTCGGCGCCGGCCCTGCTGGCGGCGCTGAGCCAGGGGCGGCCGACCCTGTTGCATGAGCAGAACTCGGTGCTGGGGCGGACCAACCGCTGGCTCAGCCCCTATGTCGGCGCGGTGGCGGCATCGTTCCCCAACCTGCGGCTGGTGCCGTCGGGCGTCGAGGCGCGCGTCAGCCTGATCGGCAATCCGGTGCGGCCGGACATCCGCGCGCTGTTCGACCGGCCGTATGCCGCCCCGAAGGCGCGCGGGCCGATCCATGTGCTGGTCACCGGCGGCAGCCAGGGCGCGCGCATCCTGTCCGAGGCGGTGCCGCAGGCCTTGGCCGCCCTGCCGGCACCCCTGCGCAAGCGGCTGCGGGTGCAGCAGCAGTCGCGGCCCGAGATGCTGGAGACGGCGCGGGCCATCTATGCCGCCGCCGGGATCGAGGCCGAGGTGGCGCCCTTCTTCGGCGACATGGCCCGGCGGCTGGCGACGACCCATCTGGTGATCGGCCGGGCCGGGGCCTCGACCTGTTCGGAGCTGGCGGTGGCCGCCCTGCCGTCGCTGCTGATCCCCCTGAAGATCGCCATGGACGACCACCAGCGCTTCAACGCCGCCAGCCTGGCCGACGCCGGCGGCGCGCAGGTGGTGCTGGAGGATGAGGCAACGGCCGAGCGGCTGGCGGTGGTGCTTCAGGCCCTGCTGTCCGACCCGGGCCTGCTCACGACCATGAGCGCGGGCGCAAGGTCCGCGGCCCTGCCGGACGCCACCGTGGAACTGGCGGACATGGTGGAAGCGGCGGTGGTCTAGCCGCCCGCGGCCAGGTTCATCCGGCCGTGGGCGACAGCCGCCTCCAGCGTCGTGGCGTCGGTGTCGTAGTCCTCGGGATTGCAGGCGGCGACCAGCATTTCGAAGGCGTCGCCGCCCTGTACGGCCTCAAAGGCCGGCGCCTCGTCGGGCGTGGCCGGGCCTTCCGCGCCGCCCTCGCGGACCGAGGCGAAGTCCAGCCGGTCGACCTTGCCGCTCGCGCCGCAGTCGAACCGCCACCACGACCAGCCGCCCCAGTAAGCCGCGCCGCCGGCCCGGAAGTCCGGCTCGACCACCTGGAACACGCGGATCCGACCCCCTGAACCTTCCGGCTGAAGGCTGGCCATGTCGGCGTATTGCGCGAACCGGCCCGCGCCGAGGAAGACGAACCGGTGGGGCGTCTGGGCGGGCTGCGTGACCAGCAGCGAAAGAAGCGTCAGGAACATGCGGCCATCGTAACCGTCCATTGACCGCGGCGCGACTACAGTGCCGCCATGGCTCGCTTCATGACCCTCGATTTCGCCGACGGTGACCGGCCGCAGATGCTGGCCCGGGTGATCGGCATGGCGCGCGGGGCGTATGGCTATGTCGTGACCCCCAATGTCGACCATGTGGTCAAGCTGATGGACGGCCGGGTCGGGCGCGAGGTCTATGCCGAGGCGGATCTGAAGATCTGCGACAGCCGTATCCTCAGCCATCTGGCGCGCCTGCGGGGGGTGACCCTGCCGGTCTATCCGGGCTCGGACATGACCGCCGACCTTCTGGCGTCGCCGGCCGCGGAGGGCCTGACCATCGCCGTCTTCGGCCCCGACCGCGCCGCCTTCAACGACCTGGCCGCCCGCTATCCGCGCCAGACCCTGAAATACCTCGAGGCGCCGATGCTGGTCCCTGGCACCCTCGGCTGGCGCGCCGCTGTCGGCCATGCCGCCGGGGCCGAGTGGGACGTGCTGCTGGCCTGCGTCTCCTTCCCCAAACAGGAACTGTTCGCCCATGCCCTGCGTGCGGCGGGCCGGACGACGGGTGTGACCCTGTGCGTCGGGGCGTCCGTGGACTTCCTGACCGGCCGCCAGCAAAGGGCGCCGCGTATCTTCCAGAGGCTCTCGCTTGAGTGGCTGCACCGGCTGCTGAGCCAGCCGCGCCGCATGTTCCGCCGCTATGTCATCGAGGGCCCGGCGATCTTCGGCTGGTTTGTGCGGACGGAAGTGCTGAAGGCCCGCTAGGCCGCCACGATCTGTTCCGCCTGGCTCAGGTCCACGCTCACCAGTTGGCTCACCCCCCGCTCCGGCATGGTCACGCCGTAGAGGCGGTCCATCCGGCTCATGGTCACCGGGTTGTGGGTGATGACGATGAAGCGGGTGTCGGTCCGGTTCCGCATCTCGTCCAGCATGCGGCAGAAGCGGTCGACGTTGGCGTCGTCCAGCGGGGCGTCGACCTCATCGAGCACACAGACGGGGGCCGGATTGGCGAGGAAGACGGCAAAGATCAGGGCTGCGGCGGTCAGGGCCTGTTCGCCGCCCGACATCAGGCTCATCACCGCCAGCCGCTTGCCGGGCGGGCAGGCGTAGATTTCCAGCCCGGCCTCGAGCGGATCATCACTCTCGACCAGTTTCAGCTCGGCCTGGCCGCCGCCGAACAGGGCCTCGAACAGGCTCTTGAAATTGTCGTTGATGACGTCGAACGCGGCCACCAGCCGCTCTCGGCCCTCGGCGTTGAGCTCGTCGATGCCGTCGCGCAGTTTGGCGATGGCCGAGGTCAGGTCCGAGCGCTCGACCTTCATGGTCTGCAGCCGGTCGCCGTATTCGATGGCCTCTTCCTCGGCCAGCAGATTGACCGCACCAAGCTGCTCGCGCTCGCGCTCCAGCCCGTAGAGCAGGCTCTCGGCACCGGCGGCGTCGGGCGGGCGGGCGATGGCGTCGTCAGTCAGCTTCTGGCCCAGCGCCTCGGGCGACATCTGGGCGGTTTCGCGGACATTGGCCTCGGTCTCGGCCAGCCGTTCGGCGACCGCCTCGGCGCGCGCCGCCAGCCCGGCCCGTGCCTCGCGCGCCGTGGACGCCGTGGCTTCCGCTGCCCGCGCGGCCCGGTCCGCCTCGGTCGCCGCGCCTTCGGCCACGGCCAGGGCGTCGCCGGCCGCCTTGCGGCGGGTCTCGGCGGCGGTCAGGGCGTCGAGCAGGGACGAGCGCTGCGTTGCCAGCTGTTCCGGTGCCGCAGAGGCCGTCTTCAGCCGCGCCGCCGTCTTCTCCGCATCCTTCTCCAGCGCCGTGATCCGCGCCGTGGCGTCCTTCGCCCGCGCGGCCCAGCCGTCGCGTTCGCGGGTCAGGCCATCCAGCCGCGCCTGACGGCCCGCGACCTCGCGCGCCTCGGCGTCGCGCTCGACCCGGGCCGTGGCCGCCGCGCCACGGGCCGCATCCGCCGTCGTCCGCGCCGTCGCCAGTTCGGCGCGCAGGCCGTCGAGGGTCTCGGACGGGGCGTCGGTGCCCTGCGCCTCGGCCAGCGCCGTCTGTGCGGCCTCGACCTCGGCGGTCAGGCGGGCGGCCGTCTCGTCCAGCGCCAGGGCCCTGGCCTCCTTGCGCGCCTGATCGCGGCCGAGGCTCTCAAGCCGGTCGCGCGCGGCGGTGACGGCCTTGTCGAGCGGGAAGGGCGCGGCGCGGGCGGTCTTCACCGTCTCCTCGGCGGCGCGGAAGGCCTCGGTCGCCGCCTTGAGCGCGGCCTGCGCGCTCTCCAGCGCCGGCTTGCCGGCGTCGATCTCGGTTTCCAGCTCGGACAGGCGGGTGCGCTGGGCCAGACGGACGGCGGCGGGGCGAGGGGCCTCGGCGCGCTGGACGAAGCCGTCCCAGCGCCACAGGTCACCTTCGCGGGTGACCAGCCGGGCTCCGATGGGCAGGGATTTCGCCAGCCGCTCGATCTCGCCCGCGGGTGCCAGGCCGCACAGGGCCAGACGCGCCTTCAGCTGGTCGGGCGCGGAGACATGGGCGGCCAGGGGTTCGACGCCGGCCGGCCAGGCGGGGGCGGGAACCTCGGCTCCGGCCCAGTAGGCCGCCGCCTTCCTGTCCAGCGCCGCGTCCAGATCGTCGCCGAGCGCCGCGGCCAGCGCTGCCTCATAGCCCTTGCCGGCCTCGACACTGTCCAGCGCCGGCGCGTGCTCGCGCTTGCCGTGGACCAGCAGCTGGGCGAGGCCGCGCGCCTCGGTCTGCAGCCGGCCGAGCCGGTCTTCCGCGGCGCGGGCCGCCGTGCGGGCCTCGGCCTCGGCGCGGGCGCGGTCGCCCCGGTCTGACTCGGCCGCCTCGACCGCCGCGCGCGCAGCGGCCAGTTCGGCCTGGGCCGCCTCCAGCGCGGTCTTGGCCGCCTCGACCTCCGGCGTCTCAAGCGGCCCCAGGGCGGCGCGTTCGGCCTGGGCCGAGGCCAGCTGGGCCTCCGCCCGGGCGACACGGGCCTCGGCGTCGCGCTTGCGGGCGCTTTCGGCGTTGACCCGGGCCTCGACCGAGGCCGCGGCACCGGCGACGCGCTCGACCTCGGCGTCGGCGGCCTTGCGGGCGTCCTCGGCGGCGGCGAGGGCGGCTTCCAGTTCGGGGCCGCGCGTCGGGGCCCCGGCGATCTCTGCGGTCAGGGTCTCCAGCGCTGCGCCCAGGCGCGACAGTTCTTCCGAGGCGTCGCCGGCCATGGCCGTCTCGCGCTCAATGTCGGCGGCGATGCGGGCGGCCTCGGCGGTCAGGCGGTCGACCTCGGCCCGCGCGGCCTGTTCGGCCATGTCGAGCCGGTCGCGTTCAAGGCTGGCGCGGTGCAGCAGGGCGCCGGCGACGGCGTCTTCCTCGCGGGCAGGCTTCAGCGCCTCCTGCGCTGCCAGCGCCGCCGTCTGGGCCCGGCTGGAGGCGGTTGTCGCATCGCCGACGGCCCGCTCAGCGTCGGCCAGTTCCTGCGCCGCGGCTTCCGCGGCCACACGGGCGTCGTTCCAGCGCACGAACAGCAGGGCCGCCTGCAGGGCGCGGATCTCGGCGGAGATCTTCTTGTAGCGCTCGGCCTGCCGCGCCTCGCGCTTCAGCCGGGTCAGAGCCGTCTCGAGCTCGCGGCCGATGTCGTCCAGACGGTCGAGGTTGGCCTCGGCCGCCTTCAGGCGCAGCTCGGCCTCGTGCCGCCGGGTGTGCAGGCCGGCGACGCCGCCCGCCTCCTCGAGGATGCGGCGGCGGTTCTGCGGCTTGGCGGCGATCAGTTCGCTGATCTGGCCCTGGCGGACGAGGGCCGGGGAGTTGGCACCCGTCGAGGCGTCGGCGAACAGCAACTGGACGTCGCGCGCGCGGACCTCCTTGCCGTTGATGCGATAGGTCGAGCCCTGGCCGCGGTCGATGCGGCGCGACACCTCCAGCATGGGGCTGTCGGTGAACGGCTGGGGTGCCCGGCGCTGGGCGTTGTCGATGGTCAGCTGGACTTCGGCATGGTTGCGCGGCGGACGGTCGGCGGCACCCGCGAAGATGACGTCGTCCATGCCCTGGCCGCGCATGGCCTTGGCCGAGTTGGCCCCCATGACCCAGCGCAGGCCTTCCAGCACATTGGACTTGCCGCAGCCGTTGGGGCCGACCACGCCGGTCAGGCCCGGCTCGATATGCACCTCGGCGGGGTCGACGAAGGACTTGAAGCCCACGAGCCGGAGGCGCTGGAACTGCATCGTTCCCTACGCGGTCAACGAGCCGCTGCGGCCGCCCGGATTGCGACCTCCAGCCCGCCCAGCGAGCGGTCCGTCACCCGGCGTCCGTTGACGAAGAAGGACGGGGTGGAATCGACGCCGGCCGCCTCGGCGCTTTCGAGGTCACGGTTGAGGGCCGCCTGGACCGCGGGGGTCACGGCGCAGGCCTCGATCTGGGCCTGGGTCCGGCCGCTGACGGCGATCGCCGGGCCGTACCAATCCTCACGGTTTCCGCCGCGAAGCACCGCCGCCTGGCCATGCATCAGGGCCGCGGCAACGTCGAAGAAGCGCTCGGGCGCGGCGCAACGGGCCAGGGCGGCCCCCGGAAGCGAGATTTCCTGAGGATCGGTCGGAAGGTTGCGGAACACGAACCGCACCTGACCGGTGTCGATGAAACGCGCCTTGAAGCCGGGATAGACGAACTCATGCCAGTCCGCGCAGTGGTGACAGGCGAAGGAGGCGTATTCGACCACCGTGACCGGAGCGTCGGCGCGGCCGATGCTGCGGTCCGCCGCGGTCACCGGGGCGAGCGTCTGCCGGGCCAGGGCGGCATCCGACCCTGACACGGAAGCCGCGACAGCGGGCGCCAGCAGCGCCAGCGTCAGGATCAGCAGGGATCGCCGCCGGTGGGTCACCGCGACGATCAGCCCTTGGCCAGTTCGGCGTCGATGGCGCGCGACAGGTCGGCCATGGTCGGGCCGCTGGCCGAGCCGGGCGAGACGACCGGTACGCCGTTCACGAAGAAGGCCGGCGTACCGGACACGCCGGCGGTCTGGGAGGCGCGGGCGCGTTCGTCCGCAGCCTTGATGTTGTCCGGGTTCTTGATGCAGGCCTCGATCTGCTGGTTGCTGAGACCGGCGCCGTTGCCGATGCGGAACAGGGTGTCACGCGGATTGACGCCGGCCTGCCACTCGTCCTGGCTGGCCAGGATGTTGTGGACAACGTCGAAATATTTGTCGTCGCCGGCGCAGCGGGCGATCATGAAGCCGGCCACGGCGACATTGACGGGGCCGGTCGGCAGTTCACGGAAGACGTAGCGGACCTTGTTGGTGTCGACATAGGCGGCCTTGAACGCGGCCCAGTTCTCCTTCTGCCAGGCAGCGCAGACGTGGCAGGTGACGGAGGCGTATTCGATCACTGTGACCTTGGCGCCTTCGGCCGCGCCCATGGCCATATCGCCCTCTGCAGCGGAGTTCGCGCCGCCGCCGCCGCAACCGGCCAGCGTAGCCATGGCGGCCAGGGCCGCGGCGGTCATCGCCGCGCGGCGGCTCATGGCGGCGTATTTGGTCTGGGCGCTCATGGCGTCGTCCTCAACTGGATGCGGGGTTTTGGGAAGGATTGCGCGATTCCCCGCTGATACGCGCGCTTCAGCACTTTCGAGAACAGAAACGGCGAAGTTTTGTCAACGGCCAGAACGGTCGCGGCCTTTTTCCGGGTCGCCCAGAACCGCTCGTCCCAGCCGTTCCAGGGGCCCCTTGAGCGCGTCCGGGGCCGCCGCGATGGACGCCTTCAGGTCGGCCTCTTCATGGGCCGCCAGGGGCTGGGCGGCCGGGCGTCGCTTGGGGGCGGCGGCGATGTCGGACGGTGGCTTGACCGGTCCCTGGGCGATCCGCAGCCGGTCGACGCTGCCGGGGCCGAGGAACAGGTTGATCCGCGCCAGTATGTCTTCCGACTGATGCTGCACGAGCAGGGCGGCGGGCCCGGCCACGCGCAGCTCCAGCGTACCGCCGGCACCGCCCTTGCCCTTGGTCAGTTTCTGCGGTCGCGTCACCCGCGCCAGCCGGTCGCCGACGATCTCGCGCCAGCGCGGCTCCAGCGCCGTTGCCCCGCGGCCGAACTTGCCGTCCAGCTCCTTGATCAGGCCCTGCAAGGCCCGACCCGCCTTCGGCGTCGGGCGCGGTGCCGGGCGCGTACGCCGGCGCGAAAGGATTTCGCGGGCTTCGGCCTCGGTGGGAAGGGGGCGGCGCATCCGCGCATCCTAGTCGATCCAGCGGGCCTCCGCACGGGGTCTTCGCATCCTGAACGTCAGCGGTTGCGCGAGCGCAAACCGTCATTCTCGGTACCCCTGATATTGACCGGTTACAGTGAAGCTTTCTTAGTCGATTTATCGGTTACCGGACCGGTGTGTGGGGGTTTGGGCGTGGGTACCGTCGTCAGTTATTTCGATCACAAGCGGCGCGCGAGGGGCGGAAAAGCGCTGCATATTGATCCGGTGATCGCCGAGATTCTCGAAGCCCTGCTGGTTCTTGGTGGTTGTGCTCACCGGCAGGTGGTGGCGGATCAGATCGCCCAGCGACGCAGCGGCCGGCCCTGCCCGGCGGAGGTCGCGGCGCGAAACGAGATCTACGCCGCATTCGACGCCTACCTCGCCTGGGCGGCACCCCGCAAAGCCGCGCCGCTGCTTGAGCGCCCGCTGGGGGAGGGCAGCTACCGCTGGGCCCTGACCGATGCCGGCAAGCGTCTGTTCCAGTCCGCAACGGCCGCCGCGCGTATGGTCCGCTGACCGGCGTCGGCGGCGAGAACCCGTCCACCCGGTTCCTGCCCGGGCCGGCGGACCCGGAAGGTCTTCCGGGATCCGGCTGGGCGACAGGCCGCACTGACGCGATGTCGCGCATACAGCGGGCCCAGGTGGCCTGGCTGTGCACGCGACTGCAACTGGCCTATGTCGAGATCACCCGCGGTCTGGTGGACGGGGACCTGGTCTGCAGCCTGCTGCTGCCGGCCATCCTCGAGGCCAACGTCGGGCATCTCGACGCGGATCCTGACATCAGCCGTCGCCACCAGGCGCTGGACGCGGCCTATCCGGACGCGGCGCGGCGGCCGGCCAACGCCCTGAGCATCGCCCAGTTTCTGGACCTTCCGAGGGAGACGGCGCGGGCCAAATTGGCGGGCATGGTGGCCAACGGCATGCTTCAGCGGACGCCGACGGGCTACATCCTTCCGACCTCAAGCCTGATCTCGGACCGGTTCCTGCCGGCCATACCGCGCTATCTCGATGCGCTCGACGCCTTCATCAGCGGACTGGGTCTGATCCGCGCCTTCGGCCTGATGCCCGGCAATCGCCTGGCCCATCCGGTCTGGCCGGTCGCCTGGGCCGCGATGCGGCTCAGCACGGCCCATGTGCTGCGCGAGACGGCCTACACCCGGGCCCTGACGCCCGGAATGAATCTGACCGCCTGCTTCATCCTGCAGTCCGTGTGTCATACCGTCGGGGCGCAGTTGCGTCTTCCGGCGCAGATGCCGGCCCGCGGTGGCGCGCTGGCGGCGCTGGGACCGACCTTCGGCGCTGTGCGCGGTACCTTCGTCGCGGCCAGCCTCGGCCTGCCGGAGGAAACCGTCCGACGGCATCTGAAGCAGTTGGTGGCGGAGGGTTATCTGTGTCGCGGCCCGGGCGGCTATGACGTGGTCCTTGACGCGGCCTCTGTGCCGGTCTGGCGGAATTTCCAGAAGCGGGCCGAGGCCAATGCGCGACAGTTGATCTGGCGCCTGACGACGACGGGCGTTGTTCCGACGGCCGACTGAGCGGCGCGACATCGGCGGTGGGCGCCCGCGCCCGGCGCGTCTATGCAGGGCCGATGCCTTCCGCCGCCCTCCGCGCCGCCCTGCTGCACTGGTACGACGCCCATGGGCGGGCGCTGGCCTGGCGCGCGCCGCCCGGTTCGCCGCGCCCCGACCCCTATCGGGTCTGGCTGTCCGAGGTGATGCTGCAGCAGACCACCACGCCGCATGCGACCCCCTATTTCGAGGCGTTCACCGCCCGCTGGCCCACGGTTTCAGACCTCGCCGCAGCGGAAGACAGCGATGTCATGGCTGCCTGGGCGGGGCTCGGCTATTACGCCCGCGCCCGCAATCTTCTGGCCTGCGCCCGCGCGGTCGCGAACGATCACGGCGGCGTCTTCCCCGATACCGAAGCCGGCCTGCTGGCCCTGCCCGGGGTCGGCGCCTATACCGCCGCCGCCGTGGCGGCCATCGCCTTCGGTCGCCCGGCCAATGTCGTGGACGGCAATGTCGAGCGGGTGATGGCGCGGCTCTTCGCCGTCGAGACGCCGCTGCCGGCGGCGAAGCCGGAGCTGAAGCGGCTGGCCGCGACCCTGGTCGCCGACGACCGGCCCGCCGACTGGCCGCAGGCCCTGATGGATCTGGGCGCCACGGTCTGCCGGCCCGGCAGGCCGCTGTGCGAGGCCTGCCCGCTGACCGGCTGGTGCGCGGCCCATGCCTCGGGCCATCCGGAGCGGTGGCCCCTGAAGACGAAGAAGGCGGACCGTCCCCATCGCACCGGCGTCGCCTGGGTCCTGCGGGACGGGCAGGGGCGGGTGGCGCTGGTGCGACGCCCCGACAAGGGATTGCTGGGCGGCATGCTGGGGCTGCCGACGTCGGGGTGGAGTGTGACGCCGGCAGACGCCGATCCGCCGGTCGCCGCGGACTGGCGCGAAGCGGGGGCGATCGAGCATGTCTTCACCCATTTCTCGCTGACGCTGACCGTGCGCGTCGGGAAGGGTGACGGCGATTTCGTCTGGTCCGATCCGGAGGTGGCGCTGGGTGCGCTCCCGACCGTCTTCCGCAAGGCGCTGGAGCGCGGGCTGGGCTAGCCGACGGTCCGTACCGAGACCGTTCCCTGGCGGCGCTGAGGGATGACCACCGTGTGCTTCCCCACCTGCTGGAACGCCAGATCCACGACCCCGTCGCCGACCTGCAGATTGGTGACGTTCAACCGGTCGATGCCCGCGGGCAGGATCGGGTCGTCGATCTCCACCGTCCCCGCGACCGCATCGATGCGGATGCCCAGCGCCGACTGCAGCATCAGGAACACGGACCCCGCCGCCCAGGCCTGGGGCAGGCAGGCGACCGGATAGGCGATCGGCGGCTCACCTGGCAGGCGCTCGAAGCCGCAGAACAGTTCGGGCAGACGCATGTGGAAATGTGTGGCGGAGGCATAGATTTCGCCCAGCAGCAGGGACACGGCGCGGCGTTCGCCGTAGCGGGCCATGCCCGCCGCCGCCATGGCTGTGTCGTGCGGCCAGACCGAGCCGTTGTGATAGCTCATCGGATTGAACCGGGCCTGGCCGGTCGCGAGGGTCCGGATGCCCCAGCCCGAGCGGAACTCGGCTCCCAGCAGCCGTTTGGTCACCCGCTTCGCCCGCTCCGCCGACGGCAGGCCGGTGAACAGCAGATGGCCCGCGTTGGAGCCGATCGACCGGCATTGGGCCCCGTCACCGTCCAGGGCAATGGCGTAGAAACCTTCCTCCTCCATCCAGAACCGGTCCTCGACGAGGACGCGGACCCGCTCGGCCTGCGCCGCCCATTCCGCCTGCCGGTCATCGCCCGTCGCCGCCGCCAGTTCGGCCATCGCCTGCCAGGCGGCATAGGCGTAGCCCTGCACCTCCAGCAGGGCGATCGGCCCCTTCGGGAAGCGACCGTCGGTGTGGAAGATGGAGTCCTCGGAGTCCTTCCAGCCCTGGTTGGACAGGCCCGTTTCGGCCCCGCGCTGATAGCTGATCAGGCCGTCGCCGTTGAAATCGCCGTGGGTCTTCATCCAGCCGACCGCGGCGATCAGATTGGGCCAGAGGCGGCGGATCAGCGCGAAATCGCCGGTGCGCCGCGCATAGGCCCCGGCCAGGGCCACGAACAGGCAGGTGGTGTCGACACCCCCGTAGTAGAGGCCGAACGGTACCTCGCCGAGGGCGCTCATCTCGCCGCCGCGGGTCTCGTGCATGATCTTGCCCGGGGCGGAATCCTGGAAGGCCGAGACCCCGGTCGCCTGTCGCAGGGCGAGATAGGTCAGCACACCCTTGGCGAGGGACGGGTCCAGCCACAGCATCTGCCAGGCGGTGATGATCCCGTCCCGGCCGAACGGCGTCGAGAACCACGGCACGCCGGCATAGGGATAGGGGCCGGTCGGCAGGTCGGTGGTCAGCAGGGCCACGTCGGCGCGGCTCTGGTCCAGCCAGTCGTTGAAGCGCGGGCTGCGTGGGCCCCTGAGCGAGGCACCGCGCCGCCGGCGGTTGCGCATGGCCAGCCGCGCCTGCAAGGCATTCAGCCGGTAATGCGCCTCTTCGGGTTGCTCGCAGCGATCCGGGCCGCACTCGATGTACAGGTCGCAGCGCTTGCCCCTGGGCAGGCTGAACATGAAGTCGGCGTGCGACCCCGTCAGCCGCGCGGGCGGTTCGGAAAAGGCGAGGCAACTGGTGCGCCGGACCCCGTCCAGTCCGGTATAGGCGAAGGTCACGCGGCGGCCGTCGTGTGCGGGCGCTTCGGCGGTCCCCCGCTTCTCGCGCAAGGTGCCGCGGACCTGGAAGATGTCGGCGAAGTCGGCGCCGAAGTCGAAGGACAGGGGCAGCAGCACGTCCTCGACGCCGTGGTTGGCCATGCGGACCCGCTCGAACATTCGTTGCTCACGCACGAACCGGCGCCGCTCGATGTGCAGCACGCCCGCCGGTGCCGAGCGCCCGCCCATCGGCGGCAGCGGCCGGTTGGTCGAGTGGCAGGTGAAGTAGACGTTGTCCTGGCTGACGCCCGAACTCAGCAAGGACGGCCGCGCCTTCCCGACGGTCAGGACAAGGCGCGAGAGGACTCGCGTGTCGTTGACGAACAGGCCGTCGGCCCCGCCCTTCAGGTCGCCCCAGCCGTCCGCCACCAGGAAGGTGTCGCCGTCTTTCAGGGCCAATAGCCTTTCGAGGCCGTCCGCCTCACCGGATTCGGTGGCGGTGGTGTGGACCGAATAGGCGTCGTCCATGAGAGCTCCGGATGGCGGGCGTGACGGCGTCAGGCTGGCGTGCAGATGCGAACGCTTGAGAGCCGCAACCCGTTCATCCGGGGGCGATCAGAGATTGGCGGCCGCGAAGCTCCGGTCCTCGGCAGGACGCAGGGATGTCACCACATCGGCGATCGCCTCTTCCGCGAACGGACGGCGCGCCAGCAGGTCGCCGTAGACGTCCAGATAGCGCCGCGCCATGGCCGTGGCCGAGAAACGCAGGTCGAACCGGGCGCGGATCGCATGTCGATCCAGCAGGTGCGCGCGACCGGCCGCGGCAACGGCCTGTTCCAGCGTGTCCACGAGGAAGCCGGTCTCGCCGTCCTCGATCACCTCGGGCGTCGAGCCGCAGCGGAAGGCCACCACGGGCGTGCCGCAGGCCATGGCCTCGATCATCACCAGGCCGAAGGGCTCGGGCCAGTCGATTGGGAACAGCAGGGCATCCGCGCCGCCCAGGAAGGCGGACTTCTGGTGGTCGCCGATCTCGCCGACGAATTCGATCAGCGGATTGCCTTCGACCAGGGGGCGGATCACCGTCTCCCAATAGACCTTGTCCGCCGCATCGACCTTGGCCGCGATCTTGAGGGGCCGGTTCAGTTTGGTGGCGATCTCGATGGCGCGGTCGGGCCGCTTCTCCGGCGAGATGCGACCGAGGAAGGCGAGATAGCCCGCCGACTTCGGGGAGAACTGGTACAGCTCGCCGGGCATGCCGTGGTGTACCGTGGCCTTCCAGTTGACCAGCGGCAGGGGCCTGCGCTGGTCGTCGGAGATCGAGACGAGGCCGAAGTCGGGCCAGCGCCCGTAGACCTCGCCGATGTCCTTCATGTCCAGCCGCCCGTGCAGGGTCGTGATGGTCTTGTCGGCGCAGCGCGAGAAGAACGGGAAATGGACCATGTCGGTGTGGAAATGGATCACATCGAAGTCGTCGGCGCGTTTCAGCACCTCCGACAGCAGGGTCATGTGGGCCGCGAGGTCGGACTTCAGCGGAGCCGGGTCCAGCCGGATCGCCTGATCCCGGACCGGCACCAGCCGCGCCCGGGTCCGGGCGTCGGCGCTGGCGAAGAGGGTGACGTCGTGGCCCAGATCGACGAGGGCGTCGGTCAGATGGGCGACAACCCGCTCGGTCCCCCCGTAGAGTTTCGGCGGCACGGCTTCGTACAGCGGCGTGACTTGCGCGATCTTCATGGTCGAGGCTCCCGGCGCTCGCGGGGAGGCGAGGCGCCGGATCAGCAACCGTTTGATGGGCGCGAAGTTCCCGGAACGGGGATTTTTCCCGTGAAAAACCGGACCCTTACAGGGGCTTCAGTGTCCGTTTCCGGTCACTGCATCCCGGCGCGGACCTCGGCCCGCAGGGCGTCGATCGAGCGCAGGCCCTGGTCGGTCTTGAAGCGCCAGTAGGTCCAGCCGTTGCAGGCCGGGGCGTTCTCGAACAGGGCACCGAGCTTGTGGATCGAGCCGGTCAGTTCGCCGGCGACCAGCGAACCGTCGGCGCGGACGCGGGCCTCGCGGGTGCCGCGCGGGCAGTACAGCTTGTCGCCGGGTGCCAGCAGACCGGCCTCGACGAGCGCGCCGAACGGCACCTTCACCTCGGCCTTGCGCGAGCCCATGACCACCAGGTCCTCGGGCGCGGCGGGGATGACGGCCTTGATCCGCTTCTCGGCCACCTTGGCATAGGTCTCGTCGCGCTCGATGCCGATCCAGTGGCGGCCCAGCCGCTTGGCCGCCGCCCCGGTGGTGCCGGTGCCGAAGAAGGGGTCCAGCACCACGTCGCCGGGCCGGGTCGCGGCCATCAGCACGCGGTGCAGCAGGCCCTCGGGTTTCTGGGTCGGGTGGGCCTTCTTGCCTTCGGCGTCCTTGATCCGCTCCTCGCCCGTGCACAGGGCCAGGGTCCAGTCGGACCGCATCTGGACGTCCTCGTTGAAGGCCTTCAGGGCGTCGTAGTTGAAGGTGTAGCGCTTCTGGTCGCGGCTCCGAGCGGCCCAGATCAGCGTCTCATGGGCGTTGGTGAACCGCGTACCCTTGAAGTTCGGCATCGGGTTGGACTTGCGCCAGATGATGTCGTTCAGCACCCAGAAGCCGAGGTCCTGGATCGCCGCGCCGAGGCGGAAGACGTTGTGATAGCTGCCGATCACCCAGATCGAACCCTCGGGCTTCAGGATGCGCCGGCATTCCGTCATCCACTCGCGGGTGAAGGCGTCATAGGCGGCGAAGCTGTCGAACTTGTCCCAGTCGTCGTCGACCGCATCGACCTTGGAATTGTCCGGTCGCAGCAGGTCGCCGCCCAGCTGGAGGTTATAGGGCGGGTCGGCGAAGACCATGTCCACACAGGCGTCGGGCATGGACCGCAACACCTCGATGCAGTCGCCGCGATGAATGACGTCGGTCTTGAACTCGGACATGGAAACGCGGCCCCGTACAGCTTGAAGACCGAGTGGTGAATCATCGCGGTTAAGGCGGGGTTAGCTTGAACGAACTGTCTCCTCCCCGTCGCCGCAGGCGATGGGGAGGGGGACCGCCCGCGCGACTCAGCGCGGGGGGTGGAGGGGCCGAAGCAGGGAGCGCGTTTGGCACCCCTCCACCGCTTCGCGGTCCCCCTCCCCATTCGCTGCGCGAACAGGGAGGAGACGGAGCGACCAGCGGTGCCTTCATGCCCCGCAGCCCGGAACCGCCACATCCGCTCACGCTTTGTTACAGCCCCGGCCTCGCCTTCGCGGGCGCAGCACGTTAGTCAGGCCTGACAAGACGAGACTTCAGGGATCAGGCGATGACTCAGTGGGTGTACGGCTTCGGCGGAGGCTCCGCCGACGGCGATGCGTCGATGAAGAACCTGCTCGGCGGCAAGGGCGCGAACCTTGCCGAGATGTCCTCGCTCGGCCTGCCGGTCCCTCCGGGCTTCACCATCACCACGGAAGCCTGCGTCCACTACTATTCCAACGGCCAGACCTACCCCGCCGCCCTGGCGGACCAGGTCGCCGCCGGGCTGAAGAAGGTCGAGACCGTCGTCGGCAAGACCTTCGGCGACGCGACGAACCCCCTGCTGGTCTCGGTCCGCTCTGGCGCGCGCGCCTCCATGCCGGGGATGATGGACACCGTCCTCAACCTCGGCCTCAACGATGAGACGGTCGAGGGCCTGGCCGCCCTGTCCGGCGACCGGCGCTTTGCCTTCGACAGCTACCGCCGCTTCATCACCATGTATTCCAGCGTCGTCCTCGGCCTGTCGCATGATGACTTCGAGGAGGTGCTGGACGACCACAAGGACCGTCTGGGCGTCACCATCGACACCGACCTGTCGGCCGGTGACTGGGAGAAGGTCGTCGCCGACTACAAGGCCGTGGTCGAGGACCGGCTGGGCCAGCCCTTCCCGCAGGACCCGCATGACCAGCTGTGGGGTGCCGTCTCGGCCGTCTTCGCCAGCTGGATGAACGACCGGGCGAAATTCTATCGCCGCATGCACGACATCCCCGAGAGTTGGGGCACGGCGGTCAATGTGCAGTCCATGGTCTTCGGCAACATGGGCGAGACCTCGGCCACCGGTGTGGCCTTCACCCGCAATCCGTCGACGGGCGAGGCCAAGCTGTACGGCGAGTTCCTGATCAACGCCCAGGGCGAGGACGTCGTCGCCGGCATCCGCACGCCGCAGTCGCTGACGAAGGCCGGGCGCGAGGAGATGGGCGAGACCGCCCCCTCGATGGAAGAGGCCATGCCGGTCGTCTTCGCCGAATTCGTCGACGTCGTCGGGCGGCTGGAGAGCCACTACCGCGACATGCAGGACATCGAGTTCACGGTCGAACAGGGCCGGCTCTGGATGCTGCAGACCCGCAACGGCAAGCGCACCGCCAAGTCGGCGCTGAAGATCGCTGTCGATCTCGCGGCCGAGGGCGTGATCTCCGAGGAGGAGGCCGTGTCGCGCGTCGAGCCGTCGGCGCTGGACCAGTTGCTTCACCCCACGCTGGATCCGAAGGCCAACCGCTCGGTGGTCGCCGCCGGTCTGCCGGCTTCGCCCGGCGCCGCCACCGGCAAGATCGTCTTCGACGCCGACGAGGCCGAGCGGATGAGCCAGCTCGGCGACGCCGTTATCCTGGTGCGCGAGGAGACCTCGCCCGAGGACATCCACGGCATGCACGCCGCGCGCGGCATCGTCACGGCCCGGGGCGGCATGACCAGCCACGCCGCCGTCGTCGCCCGCGGCATGGGTCGCCCCTGCGTCTGCGGCATCAATGAGCTGTCGATCGACGACAAGGCGGGGACCTTCACTGCCCGCGGCCGGACGTTCCGGGCCGGCGAGATCATCACCATCGACGGCTCCAAGGGCGAGGTGCTGGACGGCGCCGTGGCCATGATCGAGCCCGAGCTGACCGGCGACTTCCAGACCCTGATGGCCTGGGCCGACAAGGTCCGACGCCTCAAGGTCCGCGCCAATGCCGAGACGCCGCTGGATGCGAAGACCGCGCGCGGCTTCGGCGCCGAGGGCATCGGCCTGTGCCGCACCGAGCACATGTTCTTCGACGACGCCCGCATTGCCGCCGTGCGCGAGATGATCCTCGCCGACGACGAGGCCGGTCGCCGTCTGGCCCTGGGCAAGATCGCGCCGTTCCAGAAGGCCGACTTCGTCGAGCTGTTCACCATCATGGCCGGCCTGCCGGTGACCGTGCGTCTGCTCGACCCGCCGCTGCACGAATTCATCCCGCACACCGACGCCGAGATCGATGCGCTCGCTGTCACCCAGGGCCTCGACGCCGCCAAGCTGAAGCGCCGGGCAAGGGAGCTGCACGAGACCAACCCCATGCTCGGCCACCGCGGCTGCCGCCTCGGCGTCGCCTATCCCGAGATCTATGAGATGCAGGTCCGCGCCATTCTCGAAGCGGCGCTGCAGGTGAAGCAGACGGCGACCCAGGCCCCCATCCCCGAGATCATGCACCCGCTGGTCGCTCTCGGGCTGGAGATGAAATATCTGCGCGAGCTGACCGACCGCACCGCCGAGGCCGTCTTCGCCGAGGCCGGCGACCGGGTCGAATACCTCGTCGGCACCATGATCGAACTGCCCCGCGCCGCCCTGCGCGCCGCCGACCTGGCCGAATATGCCGAGTTCTTCAGCTTCGGCACCAACGACCTGACCCAGACCACCTTCGGCATCAGCCGCGACGACTCCGGCCGCTTCCTGCAGGCCTATATGGACAAGGGCATCTTCGAGACCGACCCCTTCGTCCGGCTTGACCAGGACGGTGTCGGCGACCTGATCCGCATCGCCGCCGAGCGCGGCGGGGCCGCGCGCCCGGGCATCAAGATGGGTATCTGCGGCGAACACGGCGGCGATCCGTCGTCGATCGCCTTCTGCGAAGAGGTCGGCCTCGACTACGTCAGTTGCTCGCCCTACCGCGTGCCGATCGCCCGGCTGGCGGCGGCCCAGGCGGCGCTGGTGTCCCGGGGCGGCGAGGCGCGCGAGAAGGATCGCTAGGCGAACGTTGTCCGGCTCGCCACAAAACTGTCATCCTTGAAGTAACGCGGTCTGTGCTTCGCGCCACACAGTCGTAGTTATGTAAAAGCGCGCCTCTGGAACGCCGCCTTTCAGGGCCCATTTGGGTTTCGCTGGATGGGGCTGGTGACTGACGGTCACCACATCTAGAGGATACAAGAAACAATGCGTAACATTCTTCTCGCCACCGCCGCGCTTACTCTGATTGCCGCGCCGGCCATGGCCCAGAGCATCTCTTCCCCGCAGGTTTCGGGTTCGGTGGGCTACACCGTGCTGGACGGCGACGACGCCGACCTGGGCGCGATCACCGGCCGGGTGACCGCCAAAATGTCCCCGTATTTCGGCGTCGAGGGTGAAGCCTCGTTCGGCGTCAAGGACGACGACGTCACCGTCGGTGCCGTGACCGGCGACCTGTCCCATGAGTACGACGTCGCGGCCTATGGCGTCGCCACCCTGCCGATCAGCCCGAATTTCGAACTGTTCGGTCGCGTCGGCTACGGCACGACCCAGATCAAGGCTGACGTTGCGGGTTTCACCGCGACCGAAGACGGCGAGAGCGTCAACTACGGCGCCGGTGCCAACTATTTCTTCGACAACCAGAACGGAGTCCGCGCCGACTGGACCCGTCGCGACTTCACCGACGACAACGGCGGTGAGCTGGACACCTACGGCCTGAGCTACGTCCGCCGCTTCTAGGACCGGATGGCCTGAATGACGAAGGCGCGCATCCCTCGCGGGGTGCGCGCCTTTTCGTTGGCCGGTTTCAGCAAGGGGTCAGGCGACGCCGGGGTGCAGGGCCCAGCGCATCGAGCCCTCGCCGAAGGGTCTGAAGAACAGGTCGCGATAGCGTTCGAAGGCCTCGACGATCTTGTGGGCGAGGTCCTGGGCGACGGTCTCGCCGCGCTGTCGCTTCATGGCGGCGATGCACTGGACGACGTCGCGCTGGTGAGCTGAACCGCCCATGCTTCTGAGCACCGCGGCGATGTCCTGCGCCAGCGGATCGATCTGTTTCGCCCATGGATTGGTGTTCTGAGTCATGCGGGACGCCCCCTTGTTCTCGACACAAGCGAACCGGTCGCAAAATCTCGCGGACGATGCAAGCGTGACCGCGAATTCGTGATGAGGGGGAAAGTTCGGAGCCGCGACGGCCGAACGGCGTTCCTGTTCGATGACCTCATTTCGCTTCCTCATCCTTGTCGTTTTTGTCCTCGCCGGCTGCGGGCAGTCGGAGATCAATGCGCCGACCGATCCGGCCGCGCCGATCGACACGCCGGAGGCTGAAGCCCCTGCACCGACACCTCCGCCGGGCGTCGGCTCCATCATGCCGGGGTCAGGGCCGCAGACCTTCGTCGGCCGCTGGGCCGCCAATGCGGCCTGGTGCGCCAACCCTCAGGGACCCGAACGGCCCATCGAGATCACCACCACCCGGTTCGAGGGCTATGAGAACAGTTGCGGTATCCTGTCGATCAGCCAGGTCGCGGACGGCTATGAGGCGGTGCTGGCCTGCGCCTCTGAAGGCCAGACCTCGAGCGAACGGATCCGGATGGCGGTGCAGGGTGACAGCATGCGCCTGACCTGGCTGAACCGGAACAATGCGGTTATCAGCCTGGCGCGGTGTCCCACGCCGGCCGCCGCTACACTCCCGGTGCCGGCTCCCTAGTTGAACAGGAAGTTCATCACGTCGCCGTCCTTGACGACATAGGGCTTGCCCTCGGCGCGCAGCTTGCCCGCCGCGCGGGCACCGGCCTCGCCCTTGAGCTCGACGAAGTCCTCGAAGGCGATGGTCTCTGCGCGGATGAAGCCCTTCTCGAAATCGGTATGGATCACGCCCGCCGCCTGAGGGGCCGTGGCGCCGATCGGAATGGTCCAGGCGCGCGCCTCCTTGGGGCCCACGGTGAAATAGGACTGTAGGCCCAGCAGGGCGTAGGCCTCGCGGATCAGGCGGTTCAGGCCCGGTTCGGCCAGACCGAGGCTCTCAAGGAATTCGGCCTGTTCGGCCTCGTCCAGCACGGCCAGTTCGGAATCGATCTTGGCCGAGATGACCACGGCCTTGGCATTGTCCTGGGCGGCGCGGGCGGCGACCGCGTCGGACAGTTCATTGCCCTTGTCGGCCGAGTTCTCGTCGACATTGGAGACATAGAGGGCGGGCAGGGAGGTCAGCAGTTGCAGCATGTGCCAGGCCTTCTGATCCTCCTTGTCGACCTGGACCACGCGCGCGGGCTTGCCGGCGCGCAGGGGTGCCAGGGCCATGTTGATCAGGCGCAGGGTCTGCTGGGCGTCCTTGTCGCCGCCCTTGGCCTTCTTCTCGACGTTGACGACGCGCTTCTCGAGGCTTTCGAGGTCGGCCAGCATCAGTTCGGTCTCGATGATCTCGAGGTCCGAGATCGGGTCGATGCGGTTCTCGACGTGGGTGATGTCGTCATCGACGAAGCAACGGGCCACGAAGGCCACGGCGTCGCAGTCGCGGATGTTGGCCAGGAACTGGTTGCCCAGGCCCTCGCCCTTGGATGCGCCACGCACCAGGCCGGCGATGTCGACGAAGGTGATCCGCGACGGGATGATCTCCTTCGAGCCCGCGATGGCCGCCAGGGCCTCCAGCCGGGGCTCGGGCACGGCCACGTCACCCGTATTGGGCTCGATGGTGCAGAACGGATAGTTGGCGGCCTGCGCCGCCGCCGTCTTGGTCAGGGCGTTGAACAGGGTGGACTTGCCGACGTTGGGCAGGCCGACGATCGCGACTTTCAGGGCCATGGGGTTCTGGAATCCGGCGGGGCTTCGTGAGGCGCGAGCCTTTAGACCCTCAGGACGCGTTTGTCAGGTCCGTGCAGCCAACCCGGTCGCAACATTGCCCAGTTGCTGCGAAAATCCCTCGAACATGCCCGATACGATCTGGACGACCGCCGGGTCTGCGGTCGCGGGCGAGCCGGACCGGAACGGCGGGTCGGGGTCATATTCGCACATCAACTGTACGGCCTGGGCATAGGTCGGATCGCGGAGCAGGGCGATCAGCTCCAGCCCGAAATCCAGCCCTGCGGTCACACCGCCCCCCGTGATCCGGTTTCTGTCCCGCACGACGCGACCGTCCGTCGGCACCGCCCCGAAGGTCGCCAGATGGGGCTTGGCGATCCAGTGTGATGTCGCCCGGAAGCCGTCAAGGAGGCCTGCGGCCCCCAGGATCATTGATCCGGTGCAGACGGACGTCACCCAGGCCGCGCGCGAGCCGCGATCGGAGACAAAGGCCCGGGTGGCAGGATCGGCCATGGCCTGAAGTGTCCCTGCCGTCCCTCCCGGCGCGAACAGGACTGTCAGATCGGCGGGACAGGCGTCGAAGGTCGTTGTCGGCAGGATGGTGACCCCGGTGTCGGTGGTCACCGGCTCAAGGTTCCGGCCGACAATGTGAACTGTCGCTCCCAGCAGCGAGGCGAACATGTACTGGGGCCCGACGAGGTCGAGCAGGGTCATCCCCGGATAGGCCAGCATCGCGATCTGGTCGGGTTTCGACCAGGAGGGGGGAATGTCGTCCATGGTGTGGTCGGGTTCGACGGGCTCGCGGGAGTCCTGTGCGATGGCCGAGGCCGGATAGAGGGCGGCCAGAAAGCCCATCAGCAAGGCGGTTCGACGGTTCGAAACAAGCACGCTGATATCCTCTCTATTCTATGGCTGTGCAGATGAAGCGGCCGGGGCAGGTTGACCGACGGTCGCGGTCACCTCGACGGCCGGTGACGCCTCGAACGTCAGGGTCAGGGCGACTGTATCTCCTGCCACCAGCGGCTCCTTGACCCCCAGCAGCATCAGGTGATTGCCGCCCGGCGCAAGGGCCACGGTCTCACCCGCGGGAAGGGGCAGGCCCTCGCGGAGTTCGCGCATCATCATCATGCCGCTCTCGATCCGGCTCTCGTGGATCTGGACCAGATTGGCGTCAGGGCTGGCGACGCTGACCAGCCGGTCTGCGGTCGCACTGGTCAGGGTCAGATAGCAGCCGGTCATCTGGCGGCCCACCGGCGTCGGACGGCAGACGGCTCCCGAGACCTGCACCGTCGCCGGCTCGCCGCCGTCGTAGCTGCCCGAGTTGTTACAGGCGGTCAGGGACAGCAGGGCGAGAGCGAGAAGCGGGGAGCGGGTCATCAGATCAGGCCTTTGCGGCGGCAGACAATGTGGTCCCGGCCGTACAGCCGGGCCGGCGGCGAGGGAAGGGCGGTTAATCGCCCCGGTCGGCGTCCCGGGCCGCCTTCTCAGCCGCCTGACGGGGGCTGAATTTGGGAGCGGGGGCCAGGCGCATGACCTCGGCCTGGTAGCGGTCGTCGTCACCGGCAAGGGCGAAGGGCAGGGCGTTGGCGACGGCGTCCAGCATCGGTTCCAGCCAGGTCCGGTCGGCCTTGTGGAAGTCGCTCAGCACATGGCCGTGCACCAGTTCCGGCGCGCCGGGGTGGCCCACGCCCATGCGGGCACGGCGGAAGTCGGGGCCGAGCTGGCTGATCAGGCTGCGCACGCCGTTCTGGCCGGCCGCCCCGCCACCGGTCTTCATCCGGAAACGGCCGGGGGCCAGGTCGATCTCGTCATGGAAGATGATCACCGAGGCGGGCTGGACCTTGTAGAAGCGCGCCGCCTCGGCCACGGCCCGGCCGCTCTCGTTCATATAGGTCTGCGGCTTCATCAGCAGGATGCGCACAGGACCGCCGGCCGTCGCGACCTCGCCCTCGCGGATCACCGACTGGAATTTTGCCCGCTCGGGACCGAACGACCAGCGGCGCGCGATCTCATCGGCGGCCATGAAACCGATGTTGTGGCGGTTGCCCTGGTATTTGGGGCCCGGATTGCCCAGGCCGGCGATGATGATCATGGCGCGAGGTCCGGATAAGGAAACGGCCCCGTCCGTTTCCGGAAGGGGCCGTTCCAGTAGCAGTTTGTCGAAAGGCGATCAGCCCTCGGCGGTGTCTTCCGCGGCAGCTTCGCTGGCGGCCTGTTCGGTCGCTTCGACTTCGGCGTCGTGAGCATCGTCAGCAGCGGCCGAGATGGCGGCCGAAGACGTCTTGATCGCGGCGATCACGAAATCGCGGTCGGTGATGGTCGGCTCGACGTCCTTGGTGCCCTTGAGGTCGGTCCAGCGGATGGTGTCGCCCATCTTGTGGCCGGCCAGGTCGACGATCAGGTCTTCCGGGATGTGATCCGCGCGGACCTTCACCTCGACAGAGTGACGGACGACTTCCAGGGTCGCGCCCTGACGGAAGGCTTCGCACTTGTCCTGGTTGATGAAGTGCACCGGCACTTCGATCTTGATCGTCTGCGTTTCGTCGACCCGCATGAGGTCGAAGTGCAGCGGACGGTCGGTGACCGGGTCGAACTGGACATCGCGTGCGATGACCGGCTGCGATTCCGTGCCGTACTTCAGCGTCACCAGGTGACCCAGCAGCTTGCCGGTGTAGAGCGACTTGCGGAAGTCGCGCTCGTTCACCGAGATAGCCACGGGGGCCTTGTCGCCGCCGTACAGCACGCCCGGGACCATGCCCGCGCGGCGCGCGGCGCGAGCGCCACCAGTGCCGACGCCGCTACGGACGTCCACGTTCAGAATGATCTCGGCCATCGCCTCGCCTCAACAACACAAACGCCGCGCTGACCAGTCAGCCCTCGCGGCGGGGTCTCCGGACCCTGAATTCAAGAGCGCGGGTCATTACACGCCAACCGGGGCTGACGCAACCGCCCCAGGCGTCATTGCGACGCCAGAATGGAAACGAGCGTCAGCGCCCGCTGTTCAGGGCCGCGGTGGCGGACGCCGAAGCCGCCGCCGCGGCCTCGGCCACGGGCGTCTGAACGGGGGCGGAATCCGCCGCGCCGGCCACGGCTGTCTCCGAGGCTTCCACGGGCGCGGGGGTGATGTTCTGGGCCGTACAGGTGGCCAGGTCGCGGGCCACATGGCGGCCGACGCAGAACATGTCCTCGTAGCTGGGGCGTGACGCCGCCAGGCACTGGAACAGCATCAGCTTGGACATGTTGAGGCAGAACTCGCTGTTCTGCTCGACCGTCAGGGCCTCCGTATTGGCCCGGGCGTCCTCGCCACCGGCCCCGAGCGCGGCCAGGGCGGCGATGGACAGCGACCGGGCGATGGCCGGCGTATAGGGCGGGCCCGAGCGCGACGGGTTCAGCGACAGGCCGGCCCCCGAGTTGGCGGCGGCGAACAGGCGGGCGGATTCCTCGGCCGACGGCAGCATCTGCACCGCCGACAGGGCCTTGGCGCCTTCAAGTCGCGTCACTCGGTCGGTGATGTGGGCGACGGCCCAGCGACGGCGCGGGTCGTTGCGGGCCTGGATGGTGTAGGCGTCGGCCTCGACGGCGTCGGCGATGACCAGCATGGCCGCCGAATCGCGGCCAATGGTGCCGATGATCAGGCCGGCGGCCGCATCGGCGCCCGGCAGGGTGGCGGCATAGGCGGGGTCCGCCACGATGCGGTCGATCATCTGGCGACGGTTCGCGGGGTCGGCGGCGATCGCACGCACGCCCTGGACGAACTCCGGCGACTGCAGCGCCAGGATCGAACCGTAGGCGATCATGCCGCGCGACAGCTGGGCCGGCTCATAGGAGGCCCCGCGGCGGATGGCGGCCTGGATCGCCTCGGCGCTGGTGAAGCCGGCCTGGATGGTGCTCGCCTCGCGCATGAAGGCGACATAGATGGAGGCGGCCTGGGCCACGCCCTCGTTCAGACTGACGGCCGGCAGGGGGGCATAGACCGGGGCCGGAGGCGGCGGCGCGGGAGCCGGTTCAGGCTCCGGGGTCGCGCAACTGGCCAGAACGGCGGCGGCGGCTGCGGCAGCCAACGAAAGGCCGCGACGCGAAAGTGCCTTGAACATGCGAAATCCCCACAAGGACGCACGGCGCGTCGAGGCGCCGAAAGTTTGAAGGGCTTATAACGCGCGGAGAACCGTTTTCCGACCGTTAATCGAACAGCTTGGAGACCGATTCCTCGTTGGCGATCCGCCGGATAGCCTCTCCGATCAGCGGTGCCACGGAAACCGTGCGGATTTTCCCGCAGTTCAAAACTTCGTGCGGTTGCTCGATCGAGTTGGTGATCACCAGTTCCTTCAGCGGTCCGTCGGTGATCCGCTGCACGGCCGGACCCGAAAGCACCCCGTGGCTGATATAGGCCGACACCTCGGTCGCGCCCTTGTCCATCAAGGCCTTGGCGGCGTTAACCAGGGTGCCGCCGGAGTCGACGATATCGTCGAACAGGATGCAGCGCCGGCCCTGGACGTCGCCGATGATGTTCATGACCTCGCTCTCGCCGGCCCGGGCCCGGCGCTTGTCGACGATGGCCAGATCGGCGTTGAGACGGGAGGCGAGCGACCGCGCCCGCACGACGCCGCCGACATCGGGCGAGACGATCATCAGGTCGTCGCCGCGCGGATAGTGATCCTTGATGTCCTGGGCCAGCACGGGGGTGGCGACGAGGTTGTCGGTCGGAATGTCGAAGAAGCCCTGGATCTGGCCGGCGTGCAGATCCATCGTCAGCACCCGGTGCGCCCCGGCCCGGGTGATCATGTTCGCCACCAGCTTGGCCGAGATCGGTGTCCGGCCGCCGGTCTTCCGGTCCTGCCGCGCATAGCCGAAATAGGGCATGACCGCCGTGATCCGCCGCGCCGACGCCCGCACCAGGGCATCGGTCATGATCAGCAGTTCCATCAGATTGTCATTGGCCGGATAGCTGGTCGACTGGAGGACGAAGACGTCCTCGCCGCGGACATTTTCCTCAATGACCGCAAAGACCTCGTTGTCGGCGAACCGCTTCACCTGGGCCTTGGTCAGGGGCATGTCGAGGTGGGCCGCAATGGCCTGGGACAGAATCCGGTTGGAGTTGCCAGAGAGCAGCTTCATGTCCGGTCATCCTTTCGCCGTCATCGCCCGGCTGAGAATGCTTCCGCGGCGCTGGCGCGCTACATACCAGCGGACGGCCCGGCCACAAGGCGCAGCGCTTCAATTAGGTGCTCTTCTTCGTGCATTGGCGTGGGCAGGTTCGCTGGTGTAGAGATCGCGTCTCGTTTTTCGGGGGCGCCGACGGGGTCCGCACCCGCCGGCATTTCAAGTTGAGGTCGTCCTTGCCTGCTTCCAAATTCCGCGCCGGCCTGATCCTGGCCACCGTGGCGGCTTCGGCCCTGACGATCTCCGCCTGCGGCACCCGCCCCGAGCGGCCGCGCCTGGCCTATGAAGAACGGCCCGTCGAGGCGCTCTACAACACCGGCTACCAGCGCCTGCAGAGCAACCGCTGGGCCGATGCGATCGACTATTTCCAGGAAGTCGAACGCCAGCACCCCTATTCGGAGTGGTCGCGTCGCTCGATCCTGATGCAGATCTACGCCTACTATCAGAACAACAATTACGTTGAGGCCATCGCGGCCTCGGACCGCTTCATCCAGCTGTTCCCGGGCAATCCTTCGGCCCCGTACGCCTTCTACATGAAGGCCCTGTGCAATTTCGAACAGATCACCGACGTGGGCCGCGACCAGGGCTATGCCCAGGCGGCGCTGGACGGGCTGAAGGATGTGCAGCGCCGTTACCCCGGCACCTCCTACGCCATCGACGCCACGGTCAAGATCGACATGGTCAACGACCAGCTGGCCGGCAAGGAAATGGCCATCGGCCGTTACTACCAGCGCGCCGGCCAGCCGCTGGCCGCGATCAACCGCTACAAGGCGGTGATCGACAACGAAGCCTACCAGCGTACCTCGCACACGCCCGAGGCCCTCTACCGCCTGGTCGAGGTCAACCTCGAACTGGGCCTGAAGGAAGAGGCCACCCGCAACGGTGCCGTGCTCGGCTTCAACTATCCGGGCAGCCCCTGGTATGCCGAAGCCTATGCCCTGCTGTCCGAAGAGGGCCGGACCCCCGACGTCGCCCCGACCGCCCAGCGCGAAAGCTGGCTGCGCCGCATCATTCCGGGCTGACGTTTCCGATATGTTCCGCTAGTCTCGGGCTTTACCCGGGGCGCGAATGGCCAGCATTCTCCGGCGTCGCCCGAGAGACCGATTCGCTTTGCCTCATCCTGATCCCTGCGTTTCCGGCCCCGTGACCCTCGACGGACCGCGTCCATGCTGACCGCCCTCTCCATCCGCGACATCGTGCTGGTCGATGCGCTCGACCTCGAGGTCCATGGCGGCCTGACCGTGCTGACCGGCGAGACCGGGGCCGGCAAGTCGATCATCCTTGATGCCCTCGGCCTGGCGCTCGGTGCCCGGGCCGACGCCGGCCTTGTTCGCGCCGGCGCCAAACAGGCCTCGGCCACCGCCGTCTTCACCGCTCCCGACGACCCGGCCCTGATCGCCATGATCAGCGAGCGGGGCTTCGACGTCGCCCCGGGTGAGGAGCTGATCCTGCGCCGCACCCTCGCCGCCGACGGCCGCAGCCGCGCCTTCGTCAACGACCAGCCGGCGGGGGTCACCGCCCTGCGCGAGATCGGCCAGGCCCTGGTCGAGGTGCATGGCCAGCACGAGACCGTCGGCCTGCTGGACTGGAAGACCCACCGCGCCCTGCTCGACAACTACGGCGGCCTGCAGCCCCAGCTGGACGGCGTCGCCGCCGCCGCCGAGAAGCTCAAGACGGCCGAACGCACCGTCGCCGACCTCAAGGCCGCCGCCGCCGACGCCGCCTCGCGGGCCGAGGAACTGACGCAGAACCTCGCCGACCTCGACGACCTCGACCCGCGCGCCGACGAGGAGACCGAACTGGCCGGCGAACGCGCCATCCTCGGCGCCGCCGAGAAGGCCGTGGCCGACCTTGCCGACGCCCGCGCCTCCCTGGGCGGTGACAAGCTGTCCCAGAAGCTGTCGGCGGCCCTGCGCGCGGTCGAACATGCCCGGACCCGGGCCGGACAGGCGGGTACCGACCCCGAACACCCCCTGCTGCAGAAACTGGCCGCCGCTGCCGAGGCCATCGACCGCACCATGGTCGAGGCGGAAGAGGCCATCGCCTGCGTCGACGCCGCCGCCAACGCCTTCGACTTCGAGCCCGGCCGTCTGGACAAGGCCGAGGAGCGGCTGTTCGCCCTGCGCGCCGCCGCCCGCAAGCTGAACACCTCGGTCGACAGCCTGCCGACCTTGCGTCTCCGCTTCCGCGAACAGCTGCGCCTGATCGAGGACGGGGCCGAGGCCATCAGCGCCGCCGAACGCGCCGCCTCCGCCGCGCGCGAGGCCTATGACGTCGCCGCCATCCTGTTGACCTCCGCCCGTGAGGCCGCCGCCGACCGGCTGACCGCCGCCGTCATGGAAGAACTGGCGCCGCTGAAACTGGAGCGCGCCCGCTTCCGCGTCGGCTTCGAGCCGGTGACCGAGGGTCGTCGCGGCCCCCTGGGCGTCGAGACGGTCCGCTTCGAGATCGCCACCAACGCCGGCACCCCCTTCGGCCCGCTGGACGCCATCGCCTCGGGCGGCGAACTGGCCCGCTTCGCCCTTGCCATGAAGGCGGCCCTGGCCGGCCGCGAGGACCAGCGCCAGCCGGTGATGATCTTCGACGAGGTCGACCAGGGCGTCGGCGGTGCCGTGGCCTCCGCCGTCGGTGCCCGCCTGGAGCGCCTCTCGCGCGGCGCCCAGGTCCTGGTCGTCACCCACAGCCCCCAGGTCGCCGCCCGCGGCCACGCTCACTGGAAGGTCCGCAAGGCCGACACGGGCGGGATGACCATGACGACGGTGGATGCGCTGGACGATGAAGCGCGGCGGGAAGAGATCGCGCGGATGCTCTCGGGGGCGGTGGTCACGGACGAGGCGCGGGCGGCGGCGAGATCGCTGATCGGGTGACGGGAAGCGCCGGGGACGATCTGCTGTCGCTTTTCACCGCCGGGCACAGGCCCGGTCAGGGTGTGATGATGGCCGGCTCGGCCTGGCTTGTCACGGCGATGGCTTGAGGGGGGGGCAGCGTGAGCAGCTTCTATGATCGACAGATCCTGCCGCGTCTGATCGGCTGTGCCTGCGGTGCGAAGCCCATCCGCAGGCAGAGGGCGAAGATCGTGCCCCGCGCGCGCGGACGGGTGCTGGAGCTCGGCATCGGCGGCGGCCTCAACCTGGCCTTCTACGATCCCGACCGGGTGGAGAGCGTCACGGGCGTCGATCCCTCTGAAGGTCTGCGGGACCTGGCCGAGGACGCCCCTCGACCGGCAGGCCTGACGGTCGAGATCGTCGCGGGACGGGCCGAGGCGCTGCCGTTCGACAGCCGGAGTTTCGACACGGTCGTCTGCACCTTCACGCTTTGCTCGGTCCAGAACCCGGCTGCGGTCCTGGCCGAGGCCCGCCGGGTCCTCAAGACGTCGGGCACCTTTCTCTACAGCGAGCATGGCCTGTCGCCCGATCCCGGGGTGCAGCGGTGGCAGCGGCGCATCGAGCCCTTCTGGCACCCCCTGGCCGGCGGCTGTCACCTGACCCGTCCGGTAACCGCCTCGATTGAAGCGGCGGGCCTCGTCATCGAGCAAGTCGAGACGATGTATCTGCCCGGGACTCCCCGTGCGTTCGGCTGGTGTGAATGGGGCGAGGCCCGCCCGGGCTGACGGTCCTTCAGCCACCGCCCCCCGATCCGTCGTTCGCTGAAACGGGGCGCACCGTGTGCCGATCCGTCGCGGAAGGGTGCCCGGGACGCGGCCGCAGCTTGACCCATCCTGGAATTCGTGGCGAACCGGGCCGCCTAGACGGCGACACCGCGTGCCTGATCACCGCTGAGCGCGCCTTCCACAGGAGATTGCCCGGTGAAACGAGTTGCGCTGATCGTCTCGGCGGCGTTGGCCGTGGCGGCTTGTGCGTCCGCGCCTGACACTGCGAGCAAGCCGGAAGCCCGCTCCTATCTCGTGAGCGAGAACGCGTCGGCCGACGTGGACGCTGCGTTGGCGCGGGCCAGGCAGTCGGGCAAACGGGTCCTGTTGGTGATGGGAGCCAACTGGTGCGGCGACAGCCGCGCCCTCGCCGGTTGGCTGGCTACCGATCGCTTCGCCGAACTGATCGAACGCAAGTACGAACTGGTCTTCGTGAATATCGGAATGCCAAGCAGCGGTGATGGACACAATCTGGGCATCGCCACCCGGTTCGGCATTCAGGAGTTGCCGGGTCTGCCGAATGTGCTGGTGCTGACAGGTGACGGTGTTCTGGTGAACCCGACGACGGCAACCCGTTGGGGGAACGCCGGGAGTCGCACGGGCGACGCAATCTACGATGAGTTGGCAGCCTTGGCCGACCTGCAACTCTGAACCGGTAAGACCCGCCGACCAGGCGACAGCTGCTGGCAGTGGCCAGTGAGCTGGCGCGGCAGCGAAAACTGGCCGGCACGTTTCGTCAGCAGGGATTTGAGGAAGGCGTCTTGCAGCCACTCGCCAACCACATCCATCATGATCGACCGGAATACGATGGAGAGGCAGCAAGCCTCCTGGCTGAGTTTGATTGGCATCGGTCGCCACTACGACCCGAGGACGAGCAATAGTCAGGAGGTCCGCTTCGGGTCGGAAGCGGCCAATGGCCTGAGGGGCTGACTCCGGCGGTCCCGCACGGGCCGAACCCGCAGCATTGCGCCAGAACAAGGCGTCAGGCCGGTTCCGGAGGCACCGTGCACCCATGCCCGTCCGGTTCCGTTTCCGAGCCCGATCAGAACCGCGCCGGCCGGTTCACGGCTATCCAGTGACTGGCTGTTCCGCGGCTGACGGGTCTCTCACTGGCCTGCCGGTGGTTCCCGACCACCGATGACCGCGTCCCAGCTGCTCGGATATATTGGCTGGGCGGCGCTGATCCAGATCATCATCTGGGGCGGTCTCGGGGCCTGGTTGAGCCGTCGGCAGGTCAGCCCCCGGGCATCGCCGGAACCCGCTGCGGGGCCGCCATGGCGCGCATTCCGGATCGTGCGACGAACCCTTGAGGACCCGGACGGGTCCCAGTGCTCCTTTCACCTCGCTCCGGTCGACGGTCGACCCCTGCCGGATTTTCACCCCGGTCAGTTCCTGACGGTGTCCCTGACCCCTCCGGGCGAGGCGTGTCCGGTGGTCCGGTGCTACTCGCTGTCGGACCGGCCGGAACCCGGTCTCTATCGGATCACGATCAAGCGTGTCCCGTCTCCCCCGGAGCGACCGGATCTGCCGCCGGGTCGGTGCTCCGGCTATTTTCATGACCATGTCCAGGTCGGCGACACGATCCGGGTGCGAGGGCCTTCAGGTGCCTTTTACCTCGACCCGGACCCCGACCTGCCGGTGGTGATGATCGCGGGCGGCATCGGGGTCACGCCGATGGTCAGCATGTTGCGCTGGCTGGCCAGCACGACGCCGCAGCGCCGGGCCCATCTCTTCTATGCTGTCCAGAACAGCGCCGTGCACGCCTTCCGGCTGGAACTCCGCACGCTGTTCCAGTCCTGTCCGGCCCTTGATCAGACCGTCGTCTATGCCCGGCCCCTGCCAGGCGATGTGGAGGGTCAGGATTACGACCGGAAAGGCTTTGTCGATCAGGCGCTGGTAGAGCCGGTCCTGCAGACCCTTGGCCGCTGCGCCGTCTATGTTTGCGGTCCGCCGCCGATGATGGAAGCCCTGGTCCCCGCCCTGCGCCGTGCCGGGGTCGCCGAGGCCGACCTGCACTATGAGGCCTTTGGCCCGGCCTCGGTGCCGCGCCCGGCCCACATCCCGGCTGACGCGGGGGGCCTCCCGGTCGTCCGCCTGCCGGTGCGCTTCCTGCGGTCGGGCCGCACGGTGGACTGGACCGGCCAGGCCGGCACCTTGCTGGAGTTTGCGGAGAGCAACGGTATCGCCATCGACGCCGGTTGTCGGGCGGGCCAGTGCGGCAGTTGCGAGACCCGCCTCGTCTCGGGCGAGGTCAGCTACCATCAACGTCCGGACTGGGAGGTGGCGCAGGGCTACTGCCTGCCCTGCGTCTGCGCCCCGTCCTCGGCCCTGGAGCTGGACGCATGACCGGCTGGCGCGCGCATCTGGTCAGCCGCGAGGTGCTGCCCTTCTACCTTGCCCTGCTGATGCTGGGTGGCGGGGCGCTTCTCATCGATGCCCTGCTGCATCTTCTCCACCTGGTATGGATCGGTCGGTGGCTGGGCATTCCGGGGACGCTGCTGATCATCGGGTCGTTCGGCTACTCAGCGGCCCGCCGGAAATGGATCAAGGTCGCCTCGCCCGCAGGACTGCTCCGGCTGCACGAACGGATGGCCTGGGCCGGTTCCTTGCTGGTGCTGGTCCACGCGGGCATCCATTTCAACGCCATCCTCGCCTGGTTGGCCGTGTGGGCCATGCTGATCAACATCGCCAGCGGCCTGACCGGCAAATTCCTCATGAAGCGTGCGCGGTCACGGCTTGAGGCAGCGCGTGCCCGGCTGCAGGCGCAGGGGCTTTCCGACGTGGAACTGGAACAGAGCCTCCACTGGGACACCCTGACGTTTGACGTCGTCAAGCGGTGGCGGGCGGTCCACTATCCGGTCACGCTGGCCTTCGCGGTGCTTGCCCTGGCCCATATCCTGGCCGTCTTCTGGCATTGGAACTGGCGATGAAGCGGCCATGGATACTGGCGATCATCGCGGCCAACCTTGCGGTGCTGATCGCCCTCATATTCCTCTATCCGGACGCCATGATCAGCCCCGGCCGGCTGTCTGCGGGACATTCAGACCCACCCGTCGCCTGCGCGGCCTGCCACCTGCCGTTTCGGGCCGTGCCCGCCGAAAGCTGCACAGGCTGCCACGCGGTCGCGGCGATCGGCGTGTCGACCAGCGCCGGCGAGACCCTGATGCAGCCCCGCGCGAGGACGCCCTTCCACCAGGCCCTGGCCACAACGGACTGCCTGGCCTGCCACACGGTGCATGCCCAACCTCAGCTCAGTCACCCGAGCCGGCCGCGCTTTTCCCATGACCTGCTGAAGGCGGACATTCGTCCGCGGTGCGCAACCTGCCATGTTCCGCCCGCCAACGATTTTCACCGCACGGTGCAGGGCAATTGCGCGTCGTGTCACACGCCGGACGCCTGGACCCCCGCCACCTTCGATCACCAGCGCTTCTTCCCCCTGACCGGCCCGCACAATGTGCGCTGTGCGACCTGCCATACGGGCGGAGATCTCAGCCGCTACACCTGCTTCAGCTGCCATGAGCATCGGCCCGACCAGATTCTGGCTGAACACAGGAACGAGGGCATCCGCGACATCAGCGATTGTGCGCGCTGCCACCGGGGGGGACGGTCAGTGGGAGGCGAGGACGACGACTGATCGCCGGGTCGGCCAGGCCATCGCCGGCTCCAGGGCTTGCGTCCGCAACCCCACCGTCCGGGTGTGTCTTCTCGCCCCGTGTCTTCTCGCCCCTTGAGGACCGTGATCGTCGACTTTCGACCCTTGGGGGCGTGCGATCACCGCGCCGGAACCGCCCCGACGACCGTTTCTGACGCAGGCGCGTGCATAGTGGTGAAATGCCCGCCGGGCCTGGGTCTTTGACATTGCCGAACCCGCCGCCGCCACCGTCCAGGGGCCGGCGAACCCTGTCTCACAGGCCCGGCCGGTCCGGCAGGGATTGTCGGCGACTTTTTTGTCGGGAAAGCGAGACTATCGCCCCCCGCGAACTAGCCCCGCAGGACCTTCAGCAGCTGCGGGTGCAGGTCCGAGTTCGTGGCCAGGATCTGGGCCCCCGTCTCGGGGCGGCCCTCGCCGTCGATGGTGGTGACGATGCCGCCGGCCTCGGTGACGAACAGGATGCCCGCCGCCACGTCCCAAGGCTGGAGGTTGCGCTCATAGTAGGCGTCGTACCGCCCCGCCGCGACCCAGGCGAAGTCCAGCGCCGCCGAGCCCAGACGGCGGATGCCGGCGACGCGCTGGCCGATGGCGTGGATGTCCTTGATGGCCTGGGCGTGGCCGGTCTTGCCGATGAAGGGCAGGCCGGTGGCGATCAGGCTTTCCGACAGGTCGCGGCGCGCCGCGACGCGGATGCGCTGGTCGTTCAGATAGCAGCCCTTGCCCTTTTCGGCCCAGAACAGCTCGTTCATGACGGGGTTGTAGGTCACGCCCGCGACGATCTCGGAACTGCCGTCCGGCGCGGTCCGCTGCAGCCCGACCGTGATCGCGAAATGCGGCATGGCGTGCATGAAGTTGGTGGTGCCGTCGATCGGATCGACGATCCACAGGTGGGACTTGTCGGTCCCCTCGATCATGCCGCGTTCCTCGCCCAGGAAGCCGTAGCCGGGGCGGGCCTTCATCAGCAGTTCGTAGAGGGTGTCCTCGGCCTTGATGTCGGCGGCCGTGACGAAGTCGCCGGGCCCCTTGCGCGACACCTGCAGCTGGGCGACCTCGCCGAAGTCGCGCAGCATCGGCCGGGCGGTCTTGCGGACCGCGTCGATCATGACGGAAACGAGGGCAGAGGCGAGGGCCATGGGGATCTCCTGGTCCGCATGTCCTGAAAGGCGCTCAGCCCGGAGATGCGGAGAAGTTCAACGGCCCCGGATGGGGCCGAGTGGTTGGTGATTGGTGATTGGTGATTGCAGGTCAGGCGCCGCCGAGGACGCAACCAACCACCAACCACCAATCACCAACCACCCGCGTAGCGGCTACTCGGCGCGGCGAACGTACTCGCCCGTCGTCGTGTCGACGATGATCCGCTCACCCACGCCCATGTAAGGCGGGATCATGATGCGGACGCCGTTGTTGGCGATGGCGGGCTTGTAGGACGACGAGGCGGTCTGGCCCTTCACGGTGGGCTCGGTCTCGACGACTTCCAGCGTGACCTGGTCGGGCAGGGTCAGGCCGATCGGCCGGTCCTCGTGCATTTCGATGACGACCTTCATGCCGTCCTGGAGGTAGGCGACGCGGTCCTCACCGACCCAGTCCTTCTGCAGCTCGGTCTGCTCGTAGGTAGCGTCGTCCATGAAGACCAGGGCGTCGCCCTGCTCGTAAAGATAGGAGAACTCCTTCTGCTCCAGCGTGACGCGCTCGACCTTGTCTTCCGACCGGAAGCGTTCGTTCAGCTTGTTGCCGGTCTCGAGGTTCTTGGCCTCGACGTTGGCGAAGGCGCCGCCCTTGCCGGGCTTGACGTGGCTGGCCTTGGTCACGACCCACAGGCCCTTGTTGTGCTCAAGGACCATGCCGGGCTTGATGGTGTTGCCGTTGATCTTCGCCATGGGTGTCTCGGAAGGGATTGGGCGCAGCCTGCGACGGCGCGCGAACGGGCGCAGTCCCTAGAGGAAGCCGCGTCATCCGGCAAGGCGTGGGCCGTATGCGGGCGCTCAATGGACCGTCGGACGGTGCTCGGTCCTGCGCTGGATGAAGTTGGCGAAGCGGACGCGGCCGCCGGTTGGAGAGGCCAGCTTGCCCGCACCCTCGTCCAGCTTGCGGGCCTCGTGGGCGAAGGCCGCCGCCAGCCCCGCCGAGGACATGGCCGCCGCGATCTGCAGGCCCCGGCTGGCAGGCCGCATGGCGATCCACACCGCATTCAACGCCTGGGCCGCGGCCCAGAGGCCCAGCGCGGCCGTACGCTCAGGCCTCGATGGCGCGTTCCAGACACGGACGGCCGACAGGGTGGTGACCGAGAACACCGCCGGCAGGATCAGGCTCAACGGCCCGCGCGGCCGTTCGGTGATGGGGGCGTCATCATCGGCGAGCGTCTGCGGGCGGGGCTGCACGGTCCGGCTCGCGAACAGGGTCGCCGCCAGCGCAAAGCCGACGGTCACCGCCACGCCCAGCGCCACATGGCCGGCGTTGCGCTCGCCGATGTTGAGAAAGTCGGTCGCGGCGTTCTGGACGTCATCGAGTGCGTCGTCGATCGTGGTCATTCCGGCTCCCTCACGTAGCGGGAGCGGAATGAGCGGGCCCGGTCGTCAGTTCCCGGTCGCGCTCTTGTCCGGAGCGATTTCGGTCATGGCCGACTGCAGATAGTTCTGCTCGCCCAGCTGTTCGATCAGTTTGAACTGCGCCTCGAGGAAGTCGATGTGTTCCTCGGTGTCGTTGAGGATGCGCATCAGGAGGTCGCGGCTGACGAAGTCCTGGGCGGCCTCGCACTGGGCCACGCCGGCCTTCACCGTCTCGCGCCCGCCCAGCTCCAGCTGCAGGTCGGCGCCGAGGCATTCCACGGCGGTCTCGCCGATCTTCAGCTTGTGCAGGTCCTGCAGGTTGGGCAGGCCGTCGAGGAACAGCACCCGCTTGATCAGCATGTCGGCGTGTTTCATCTCGCCGATCGATTCGTCGTAGATGATCTGGCCGAGATGTTTCAGGCCCCAGCTCTCGAACATCCGGGCGTGCAGGAAATACTGGTTCACGGCCGTCAGTTCGTTGGTCAGCACCGCGTTGAGCGTGCGGATGATCGCGGGATCGCCCTTCATCGTCATTCTTTCCGTCAGCGGCGCGGCGGTCAGCCCGACCGTCATGAATCACCGTCTGTGAGCGCCTGTCTTAACACGCAAAACCGGGAAATGTTCACCTGCGAACACTTCTCACGACATTGAAAATGCGAATGAATCTCCCGTGAGGGAGGGCAGGGACTATTCAGCAGCCATGGCGAAGGACTGGCGCGTTTCCTGGATCATCTCGCGCATTTCGCAGACACAGCGGGCGCATTGCACGGCGCACTGGTTGCGGGCGAAGACATCACGCGGCCGCGTCGCGCCTGCCTCGATGGCGGCGGCGACGTCACGTTTGCGAAGGCCGTTGCAGTTGCAGACGTACACGGAAGGGCGGACCCGACTGATTGCGAATGGTTCGCTATAGCAGTTGGCGTGTGGAGAATGCAAGTCGTTCGCAGTGTGCGGTTGACCGATCGGTCCATCCGTCGCACTTCCGGGCCATGGCCAGACCCCCCGTCATTCCCGAGCGCCCGCCCTGCCGGCTTTATCTGATCACACCCCCGGTCATCCCGGATCTCGCCGCCTTTGCGCGCGACCTCGAGGCGGCCCTGGACGCGGGTGACGTGGCGGCGCTGCAGATCCGGCTCAAGGACGCGGACGATGCGGCCGTGCTGGCCGCTGTCGCGGTACTGAAGCCCCTGGCGCAGTCGCGGGGCGTGGCCGTGATCCTCAACGACCGGGCCGATCTGGCGGCGCGATCGGGCTGCGACGGCGTCCATCTGGGGCAGTCCGACGGCACGGTCAGTGCGGCGCGGACCATGATGGGTCGGGACGCCATGATCGGCGTGACCTGTCATGACAGCCGGGAACTGGCCATGGACGCGGCCGAGGCGGGCGCGGACTATGTTGCCTTCGGGGCCTTCTTCCCGACCGCGACCAAGGAGACGATCCACCGACCCGATCCGGAAATCCTGACCATCTGGCAGGAGACGGTCGAGATCCCCTGTGTCGCCATCGGCGGGATCACCGCTGCCACTGCCGGGGACCTGGCGCGGGCCGGGGCCGACTTTGTCGCGGTGAGCGCCGCCGTCTGGAACCATCCGGACGGACCTGCGGCGGGTGCCCGGGAGTTGTGTCAGTCTATCGCCACAGCCGGTTGACCTTCAGGGGATATTAGGATGCGACGGGTTAGGAAGTCCGCTGACATCCCGCCGCTCGGACCCGTAGATGACCATGAGCCGCGCGCTCGACCCGCTTGAGCCCGTCGTCGGCGCCGAAGTTGCGGCGAAGACGATAGCGCGCGCCGCCGGGCGCCCGGCGGGCCTCGGTCAGCCGATGGCACCCATCTTCACAGCCATGGCCGTCCTGGTTCTGGTGGTTCTGTCCCTGACATTTGCGCGGTCCGCCGGCGTAGTGGCGGCGCTCTGGGGAGCGGCCGGGGTCGCGGTCGCTGTCTGGCTGCGAACGTCGCGGGGCCAGCTCTATGACCTGTCTTTCGGCGGTTTGATTGCTGCCGGGATCGCGGCCGGCGAGTTGCTGGCTGGCAACTCCATCGGGCTGACGGTGATGTTCACCGTCGCCAACATGCTGGAGATCTGCCTCGCCGTTCTGCTGGCGCGGCGGTTCGCCCCGACCCTGAATCTGGCTTCTGTGCAGGGCGCCTGCCGCTTCCTGCTGGCGGCCGCCGTCATCGCCCCCATCCCCGCGGCGGTGTTCGCCAGCGGCATGCTGTGGTGGATGACCGGTGCTGATTTTATGGCCTCCGCCCAGACCTGGTGGTTCGGTCATGCGCTCAGCATCGCCGTTCTGTCGAGCTTTGGCCTGGCTCTGAACAGGCGGGAAATCGCCCGCTACCGCGTCCCTGCCCGGGCCATCGAGGCCGTGGTCCTGCTGGGCGGGCTGACAGGCCTTTGCTACGCCGTCTTCTCGCAGCAGCTTCTGCCGATCGGCTTCGTCACCATGCCGGTGCTGCTGCTGATCGCCGTCAGACTCCGCATGCTCGGGGTGACTGCGGCGCTGATCATCATTTCCATACTGGCTGTCGGCGGCAGCATGCGAGGCTTCGGTCCTTATGCCGTGGCGTTCGAGGGCGCCGACCGGGCCCTGATGGCCCAGCTGCTCGTGCTGTTCGGCTATTTGCCGATCATGCTCGTCGCCGCCCTGCTGGAAGAGCGCGACCGCTTCGCCGACCGGGCCCGGTTGGGTCGGGTCCGTGCCGAAAAGGCGTCCGAGGCCAAGTCGCGCCTGCTCGCCAACGTCGCCCATGAGATCAAGAGCCCCGTCGGCGGTGTGATCGGCATCGGCGAGCTGTGGAAGGCCGGTCAACTGGGCCCCGTCTCGGAGACCCAGGCCGAGATGGCGGACATGCTGGTCAAGACCGCCCGGCAGGTCGAGGCCCTGGCGCATGACCTGCTGGACGTCGCCCGCGCCGAGTCCGGCGCGGTCAAGGTCGAGCTGCGGCCGACCGATGTGCCCGGCGTGCTCGAGGATGTCCGCCGGACGACGGCGCTCCGGGCGGACGCCCACGGAATCCGGCTGGACGTGATCAGCGAAGGCGACGGCCTGGTCGCGCTCGCAGACTCCCAGCGCCTGACCCAGGTGATCGCCAACCTCGCCTCCAATGCCGTCAAATACGGGGGTGCCGGCGGGGTGGTCATCTTCCGCGCCAGCAAGGTCTACGACGGCGTCCGGATTGAGGTTATCGACCGAGGCGGCGGCCTGTCGGCCGAAAAGCAGACCCAGTTGTTCGAACCCTTCAATCGGCTCGGCCTCGAACGTTCGACGGTCGAGGGGCACGGCATCGGCCTGGCCCTGGCCAAGCGGCTGGTCGAGTTGCAGGGTGGTTCCATCGGCGTGACCTCGGCACCCGGCGAGGGTGCCACCTTCTGGGTCGAACTTCCGGCGGCCTGATCGCGGCGTTCCGCCGCGCGGCGGATGGTGCATGGACACGGGCCGGACCGGGGCGCAGGACAAGCCCCCCGACCCTGTGAGGACCAACCGCTGTGGAACTCGACGCACTGCTGCTTTCGCGATTGCAGTTCGCTTTCACCATCGCCTTCCACATCCTGTTCCCGGCCTTCACCATCGGGCTGGCGGCTTTTCTGGCCGTGCTCGAGGGGCTGTGGCTCTGGACGAAGCGCGATGCCTTCAAGGTCCTCTACCTGTTCTGGGTCAAGATCTTCGCTCTCAGCTTCGGCATGGGCGTCGTCTCCGGCGTGGTGCTCAGCTACCAGTTCGGCACCAACTGGTCGGAGTTCATCCGCCTGACCGGCGGGGTCATCGGACCCCTGCTCGCCTATGAGGTCCTGACCGCCTTCTTCCTTGAAGCGTCCTTCCTGGGCGTCATGCTGTTCGGCTGGAAGAAGGTCGGGCCGAGGCTGCATTTCCTCGCCACGGTTCTGGTCGCGGTCGGCACCACCATTTCGGCCTTCTGGATCCTGTCGGCCAACAGCTGGATGCAGACGCCGCAGGGGTTCGAGACCCTGGCCGACGGCACGCTTCGCGCCACGGATTTCATGGCCGTCATCTTCAATCCCAGCCTGCCCACCCGGCTGGCCCACATGCTGCTGGCGGCCTTCCTGACCACCGGTCTGGTGGTCGGGGCGGTTTCGGCCTTCCATGTGCTCAAGGACCGGGCGAAGGGTGCCGTCACGGGCTGGACCGAGAGCCGGATCGCGCTCGTCATGGCGGTCGGGCTGGTCGCGGTCCTCGCACCCCTGCAACTGGTCGCCGGCCACCTGTCCGGCGAGGTGACGCACAAATACCAGCCGTCCAAGACGGCGGCGATCGAAGGCTATTGGGAGACCCGGTCCGACCAGCCGCTGCATCTGTTCGGCATCCCCGATCGGGATGCGCAGAAGAACCATTTCGAGGTCTCGATCCCGGGGCTGGGCAACGCCGTCCAGAACCTGCCGCGCGACGAGGTGATCCAGGGTCTGGACGCCTGGCCGCGCGAGGATCAGCCGCCGCCCTTCATTCCCTTCTTCGGCTTCCGCATCATGGTGGGCCTGGGCCTGCTGATGATCGTCCTCGGGACGGCGGGCGCGTTCCTGATCTGGCGTCGCAAACTGTTCGAGACGCCGTGGTTCCTGCGCTTCTGCGTGGCCATGGGCCCGTCCGGTTTCATCGCCGTGCTCGCCGGCTGGATGGTCACCGAGGTCGGTCGCCAGCCGTGGGTTGTCTATGGCGTGCTGAAGACGCGGGATGCCGTTTCGCCCGTCACCGCCGGCGAGGTCGCGACCAGTCTCATCGCCTATGTCGTGGTCTATTCGGTTGTGTTCACGGCCGGGGCTCTCTTCATCCTCCGGCTCATGGCCGAGGGGCCGGTTGCGGCCCTGGCCGAACACGCACCGCGCGGAGATCGGGCACCGGGATCGCCGCTGGCCAAGGCTCCCGAAGACACCACGCCGGGAGACGCCTGATGCTGGACCTGCCACTGATCTGGGCCGGGCTGATCGCCACAGCCGTCCTGCTCTATGTCACCCTTGATGGCTTCGACCTGGGCATCGGCATCCTGTTTCCCTTCGCGAGATCGAAGGAAGACCGGGACGTGATGATGAATACGGTCGCGCCCGTCTGGGACGGCAACGAGACCTGGCTGGTGCTGGGCGGCGGCGGCCTGCTGGCGGCCTTCCCGGTGGCCTATTCAGTGCTGATGCCCGCCTTCTACCTGCCGGTCCTGCTGATGCTGGCCGGGCTGATCCTGCGCGGCGTGGCGTTCGAGTTCCGCTTCCGCGCCCGCAATCGCGGCCGCAAATTCTGGACCCAGATGTTCGCCGGCGGCTCCATCCTGACCGCGGTCGCCCAGGGCCTGATCCTCGGCGGCTTCATCCAGGGGGTGACGGTCGAGAACGACCGCTTCGCCGGCGGGCCGTTCGACTGGCTTACGCCCTACACCCTGCTGGTCTCGGCGGGGATCGTCGCGGGCTACGCCCTGCTCGGCGGGACCTGGCTGATGATGAAGACCAGGGACAACCTGCACGGCGACGCCCGTCGCTGGAGCCTGATATCGGCGGCCGCGGTGGCCTTCCTGCTGGCTGCGGTGAGTGTCGCCACCCTGCTGGTTCACCACCGCATCGGCATGCGCTGGGGGATCGATACGGCCGAGGTGCAGATCGCCTGGGACATGCTCCTGCCGCGCCTGGCCATTCCGGCGCTGGGTCTGGCGGGCCTAGCGGCGATCTTCGTCATGGCGCGCAAGGGCTCGCATCTCTGGCCGTTCATCGGCGCGCTCGTCGTCTTCCTGTCCGGCTATTTCGGCCTGGCCGTCAGCTTCATGCCCTATGTCGTGCCCTACGCCCTCGACTTCCGTCAGGCGGCGGCGCCGGACAACGCGCTGGGCCTGATGCTGGTGGGCACGGTCGCGATCCTGCCGGCCATCCTCGGCTACACGGCCTGGGTCTACTGGGTGTTCCGCGGCAAGGTCGACACGGAGTCCGGCTATCATCATTGAGCCCGTACCTCCGCCTGAAACCGAAGAGGCGCCCGGCCCGTTGTGGAAGCGGCTGGCCTGGTTCGCGGGGCTGGCCGTGGCCGCCTCGACCGTGACGGCCATCGTCGCCTATGTGCTCAGGGCCTTGCCGTTCGCGGGTTGAGGGGGGATTGTCGTCCCATGAAAATGCTCGTTGCCGCCGCCGCCCTGCTGCTCGCCGGAGCCGCGCACGCCCAGACTCCACCGGCCCAGACTCCACCGGCCCAGACTCCACCGGCCCAGACTCCACCGGCCCAGACTCCACCGGCCCAGACTCCACCGGCCCAGACTCCACCGGCCCAGACTCCACCGGCCCAGACTCCACCGGCCCAGACTCCGGCCGCGCCCGCACCGCCCGTCAGCAGCCTGACCCGTGACCTGAACAGCGGTCCGCCGGCCCCGGCGGTCTATCTGGCCCCGGCGCCCGCTCCGGCTCCCGAGACTGCTCCGGCGTCGGCGACGACGGTCGCGCCGCCTGCTGCCGCGCCTGCCCCGGTTCCCGCACCGACGCCTGCGCCGCCAGTGCGTTCCGTCGCGCCGACCCCGGTCCTGCCGCCGTCAGCACCCTTCACCCCTCCGCCCGGCGGGATCACACCGCGGTTGACCCCGATACCCACCACACCCGCGCCCCAGCCGAGGATGGCGCCGATCACGCCGCCGGGATCTTCCCTGCCCAGCCCTGTCTTGCCGCCTTCTGCGCCTTTCACGCCGCCGGGCGCGCCCCCGGCTCCGGCGCCTACGGTCCCTCTGGAGGTCGTCACCGCGCCGCCCGCTGCTCCCGCCGCTCCGGCCGTCACCGTTCTGGACAGCGCCGCCCGTGCGGCCCTGCCGTTCACCGCCGACCTGCCGCCGGGCTTCGAGATCGTCACCGGCCGTCCGGGTCCGGACTTCCGCATCTATACGATCCGGCGCGGGGGCCAGTCGTTCGTGATGGTCTATGCCGGCCCGGCGTCGCAGTTCCCGATCTACAGCGGCCAGATGGTCGAGGCCGCCGGACGCGCCTCCATCCTCTCGACCGAGGACGGCGTTCGCCATGCGGTGGAGCACCTGTTCCAGCGGACGGCCACGCCGCGCGAAGTCCACGTCTGGACCATGAGTCTGGACGGCGCCGATCGCGACCTGGCCGAACAGATCGCCCAGTCGGTCGACGTCCGCTAGCGCGACCTCAGACCCGGCGGACCACTGTGTCCGGGTCACCCAGACGCACGCCGCGCGCGCCGACGAAGACCAGCACCTCCTGCCCGGGCGCGGCGGCCCAGCGGCGCAGCGTCGCCTGATAGGGCTCGCGCCGCCAGTCGTGCGGCCGGGCGGCGTCGCATTCCACCACCAGCCGCGCACCGCCCTGTTCGCTGTGCAGGACGAAGCCGGCGGTGGTCGGCTTCCAGCTTTCGTCCAGCGCATCGGTCAGCAGCCACAGGCAGTTGAAGACGCGGCAGTCGGCAGGCCGGTCTTCATAGATGGCGCAGCCGGCGGACTTGCTGAAATGCCTGCACCATTTGCCCGACGGCTTGTCCAGCGCGGTCACGCCCATCAGCTTGCAGCACAGGCCGCAATCGCCGCAGCTCCTGGCGGGGGCCGGGCCGTCTTCACGCATGGGGGAGGCTCCGAACGTCCATGATCCTGCCTACCACGGGCCGGGTGTCGCTGGCCCGCCTCATGCGGCGGGATGGATCGTCACAGCACTTCCCGCCGGGACAGGTGGATCGTCATCAGGATCAGGGCGACCAGGCCGAGCCCGCAGCCCAGTCCAAGGGCGGTGTTAACCCGCCAGGCGTCTGACGCCATCATGTTCACGGGCATCTGCCACGGCAGGAACACGCCCTCCTTCGCCGAGGTGGCGACGACGGCGAAGAAGGTCCCGCCGATGCCCAGCACCAGCCCGGGCACGAAGCTGGCGAAGCGCAGGGCGGTCCAGAGCTGCAGGGCGATCATCAGCAGGCTGGCGAGGAAGATCTTCCCCATCAGTTCCGCATAGGTCGCCAGGTTGAAGGGGCCCGTGGCGGCGAACTCCGGCTTGATGGCGCCGGCCAGGCTGATCGCCGCCCAGTTCATCGCCAGTGTGGCGACGCTCATCAGGGCCACGACAGCCAGTACGGCGACGGCCTTGGCCGCGTACAGACGCCAGCGCGGTGCGGGCAGGGCGCGCAGATGGTCCCAGCTGCGCGGCCCGTGCTCCATATGGGCGACCAGGGCGGTCAGGGCCGTCACGCTCATCGGCAACATGAAGAAGGCCCAGACGCCCGCCGCGCTGGTCATCCACATGTCCCAGGTCGCCGACCGGCCGGACCGCAGAAGCATGAAGAAGCCGAACACGGCAATCAGGGACGGTGCGGCGACCGCGAGCAGGGCCGCCAGCGAACGGTTCAGCTTGCGGGCCTCGACCGCGAAGGGCGCGAAAAAGGGGGCGGCGGACATCAGATGTGCTCCGGCTGCATGAGGGGTTGGGCAGGGGGCGGGGCGGAGACGTCGCGATAAATCCCCTCAAGCGTCCGGGCGCGCGGTCCGATGGCGAAGACGGCGATGTCGGCTTCGACGAGGGCGCGGTTCAGGGCGGCGGCGGCTGCGCGGGCGTCCTCGCCGGGCTTGAGGCTGGCCACGACCCGGTCGGTTGACCGCGCCACGGTGAACCCCCGCGACGCAGCCAGTTCGGCCGCGCGCGCCGGGTCGTCGGTCTCGACCGCAATCTCCGGCGCCAGCTCGGCCTTGAGCCGGGCGAGTTCGCCCTCCAGGACCAGCCGGCCCTGATGGATGATGCCCACATGGGTCGCCGTCTGTTCGATTTCCCCCAGCAGGTGGCTGGACAGCAGCACCGTCGCCCCGGTCCGGGCCGGCAGTTCGCCGAGCAAGCGGCGCATGTCGGCGATGCCGTCCGGATCCAGCCCGTTGGTCGGCTCGTCGAGGATCAGCACCGGCGGTGCCCCCAGCATGGCCCGGGCCAGCCCCAGCCGCTGGCGCATGCCCAGCGAATAGTCGGAGACACGCCGCCCGGCGTGTTCGGACATCTCAACCACCTCCAGTACGCGATCGATCTCGGTCCGGGGCAGGCCGACCAGGCAACGGGTCAGGTCCAGGTTCTCCCGCCCGGACAGGTTTCCGTAGAAACCGTGCGCCTCCAGCAGGGCCCCGACCTTGCGCGCCGCGCCCAGCCGGTCGCCGCCGACATCGACGCCGCAGATCCGCGCCGTGCCGCCGCTCGGCCGGATCAGGCCCAGCAGCATCTTCAGCGTCGTCGTCTTGCCGGCCCCGTTGCGGCCCAGGAAGCCGTAGACGGCCTGCTCCGGCACGGTCATCGACACGGCATCCACCGCCAGATGGCGTTTGAAGCGCCGGGTGAGTTCGGTTGTCTCGATGGCGGCGGACATGGGCGGCGCTCTGGGTTCGTTTAACTCGCATATAAAGTTGCGAAGCTCGTGTCTTTAAGTCAAGATTAAAGATCAGACAGAGTTCCGACCCCGGAGACCGACCCGTGAGCCAGACTGACATTGACCGCTTCCGCCAACGCTGTGCCTGGTTCCGCCGGCTGGCCGTCTTCATGGTCATCAGCGTCGGCGCCCTGCTGACCCTCATACATTTCGTCGCCCCCGGGGTGATGCTGGCCCGCGGCGACTACGACGGAACGCCGGGTGGCTGGATCTCGGACGTCGTCTGGGCCCTGCCGACCGTCTTCTACCTGTTCGCCGTCTGGGCGATCGGCGCGGCCATGGGGCAGCTGTCGAAGGGGCGGTTGATCCAGCCGATCCTTGTCCACGCCCTTCGACGCGTCGGCCTGTCCCTCGGGCTGGGGGGGCTGTTCAGCGTGTTCGGGGTCACCAATGTGATCCGCCTGATCGAGGGCGGCCGGGGCGGCTTCGCCTATTTCGATGTGGCGGGCATGACCCTGGGCATGATCGGCGGGGCCCTGTTCCTGCTCGGCGGTGTCATGGAACAGGCCGGCAAGGTCCAGGCCGAGCTGGACGAGATGATCTGATGCCGATCCGCGTCACCCTCGACCATCTGATCGTGAAGAAGGGGCTGAAGGCCCGCGACCTCGCCGCCGAGGTCGGCCTCAGCGAGACCCAGTTGTCCCTGTTCCGCTCGGGCAAGGTGAAGGGCATCCGCTTCCGCACGCTGGCGAAGCTGTGTGCCGCGCTGGAGTGCCGGCCCGGGGATTTGCTGGACTATGACTTCGACCCGGCGGATCTCGCCGCCGTCGACGAGGACTAGCCGCCGAAGGTCACCGTCTGCGCCTGCGAGCCCGGCCGGAACACCACGGTCCGGGTCACGCCATTGATCCGCACATTGACCTGCTGTTCCTGGTCGTCGTGGACGCCGGGGAAGAAGTCGAGGTCGATCGTGACGGCGGCGATGTCCCGGTCGGTGGTCTCGCCGCTGAAGGCGACGCGGACGTTGTCGCCGGCCAGATCGGTGGCGGCGTGGGTCACCGGGATGGCGGCACCGTCGATATCCAGACGAAACCGCTGGCGCAGATGGGTCTCGAGGTCGGCCACGGCCCGGGGGTCGTCGAGGCTCGGCTGGGCCTCCGGGGCGATGGAGACCAGGGCGGGCTCCACGTCATGGGCGGAGAAGCGATGCACCACGCTGACCGCGCCCGAGGCGGGATCGATCTCGACCACGGTCAGGCCTGCGTGGCCGCGGTGCGCCAACGCCGGAGAGGCGAGGGCGCCGACCAGGGCCGCGACCAGCAGGGCCCGCTTCATCACTGGCTCGCCGCCGGACGACGGACCCGGGTCGCCGTCGAGTCGGGGCTGACTTCAACGTCGGAGTCGCGCATGCGATTCTCGCCGGGCGGCGGTGGCGGGGACAGGCGCAGCGTCCGCTCGTCGATGCGGCGCGGGAAGTGGTTGTTGGCCAGGTTGGCGTCGGCGGTTTCCCGCAGCGGGTCGACCTCGGCCGAGACCAGGGTCTTCGAGGACACGTGCTGCCAGATGACCTGCTGGCTGTTCCGCCGCCAGATCTCGGCGGGGATGCGGATCGTCTCGTCAGAGCCGTCCGAATAGGTCAGCTTGAGGATCACCGGCATGACCAGGCCGCCGACGTTCTTGAAGGTGAAGCGGTAGATGTTGTCGTCGAAGCCCTGGGCCGCGCGGCGGTCGGCGTCGGCGCGGCGGGCGGCGCTTTCGGCGTCCCGGCGCTGCTGGGCCGTCGTCGTGAACCGGTCGGTCTCGTTGTAGAAGTCCCGCGTTGCCGGATCGCGTTCGACGACCGTTTCGATGCCGCGGTTGTTCTCGACCGTGCGCGAGACCGGCTCCTGTTCGAACCGCTCGCGGGCGGCGCGGTTGCGGACCTCGGGGTCGGGAGAGTCCAGCGTCGCCGCCGTGACGCTCTCCAGCGAAATGTCGACGTGGTCGGTCGAATAGAACCAGCCGCGCCAGAACCAGTCGAGATCGACGCCGGAGCTCTCCTCCATGGTACGGAAGAAGTCATAGGGCGTCGGACGTTTGAAGGCCCAGCGCTGCGAATATTCGCGGAAGGCGCGGTCGAACAGTTCGCGGCCCAGCACCGTCTCGCGCAGGATCACCAGGGCGGTGGCCGGCTTGGCATAGGCGTTGTTGCCGAACTGCAGCAGGCTGTCCGACTGGGTCATGACCGGCACCTGGTCCTGACTGATCATGTATTCGATGATGCTGGACGGCTCGCCGCGCGCCGGGAAGTCGGCATCCCACAGCTTCTCGGCCTGGAACTGCAGGAAGCTGTTCAGCCCCTCGTCCATCCAGGTCCACTGACGCTCGTCGGAATTGACGATCATCGGGAAATAGGTGTGGCCGACCTCATGGATGACCACGCCGATCAGGCCGTTCTTGGCGCGCTCGGTATAGGTCAGGCGGCCGTCGTCACCCCGCACCGGGCGCGGCCCGTTGAAGGTGATCATCGGATATTCCATCCCGCCGACCGGACCGTTGACCGACTGTGCCGTGGGATAGGGGTAGGTGAAGGCAAACTGGTTGTAGACGTCGATGGTGTGGGCGATCGACCGGGTCGAATAGGCGTCCCACAGCGGGCGGGCCTCCTTCGGATAGAAGGACATGGCCATGACCACGGGGTGTTCGGCGCTCTCCTGTTCGACGCCCATGGCGTCCCAGATGAATTTGCGGCTCGAGGCCCAGCCGAAGTCACGCACATTGTCGGCGCTGAAATTCCAGGTGCGCGTGCCGGAGCGGGCCGGGCGGGACTCGGCCGCGGCGGCCTCGGCGGGCGTGACGATATAGACCGGGGCGTCGGCGGTGCGGGCCTCGGCGAGGCGGGCCCGTTGTTCGGCGCTGAGGATGTCGGTGTTCTGGAGTTCGCCCGTCGCGGCGACCGTATGGTCGGCGGGTGCGGTGATGGAAACGTCGTAGTCGCCAAACTCGAGCGTGAACTCCCCGGCACCCAGGAACTGGGCGTTATGCCAGCCCTCATAGTCCGAATAGACCGCCAGACGCGGGAACCACTGTGCCGCCAGGAACAGGCAGTTGCCGTCCTCGCCGGGCTTGGTGAAACATTCATAGCCGCTGCGGCCGCCGACCACATTGGTCTCCGGCAGGGGCAGGCTGAAGTCGATCGTGAAGGCGAAGCTCTCGCCGGTTGCGAGCGGGCGCGGCAGTTCGACCCGCATCATGGAATCGACGATGGTGAAGGGCAGGTCGCGGCCGTCCGGACCGGTCACCTTCAGGTCGTTGAAGCCACCCTCCCAGCCCTGCATCCGTTGCACGCGCAGCACCTCGTTGACGCTGACCGTGTCCGAGGCGGTGTAGGTGCGGCTGCGTTCGGCCAGGGAGTCGCGGCGGTAGTTCTGCTGATCCAGCAGCAGCCACAGATAGCCGAGCGAGTCCGGCGAATGGTTGGTGTAGGTCACCGCCTCGCGCCCCGTCAGGGTGCGGTTGGCCTCGTTCAGGCTGACGTCGATGTCATAGTCGACCTGCTGCTGCCAGTAGCGGTGTCCGGGGGCTCCCGAGGCGTTGCGGTAATCGGTCGGGGTCGGCCAGTCCTCGCCCTCGAACTGGCGGAATTTGTCCTCGAAGGTGCCGCGCGACTGGTCGACCGGGCCAACGCTCTGCTGCGCTAGGGCGGCCGTGGCCATGAGGGAGACGCCGGCAACCGACGCCAGCAATATACCGATCCGCATTCGAAACACCGTCCCCAACTGAAAGCCCGCGCGGACCTTAGTCCGCCCGGATAATGTAACAAGGCAGCGAAGATTAAGTCTGCGTAATCCAGCCGTGCCGCGCGGCCCAGGCCAGCGCCAGTTCGGGCCAGACGGCGGCCGGCCGGCCCGCAATCAGCCGAATGCCGAAACCGTGGCCGCCCTCCTGGAACAGATGCGCCTCGGCCGGCACGCCGGCGGCCCTGAGGGTTGTCAGCAGTTGCAGGCTGTTCTCGACGGGTACGGACGCGTCATCCATGGCGTGCAGCAGGAAGGTCGGTGGCCGGGCGGTCCAATCCATCCGCTCCAGCGAGTAGCGCGCGATCATTTCCGCCGTCGGCGTGTCGCCGAGAAGCTCCAGCCGCGACCCGGCATGGACATGCGAGTCCGCCATGGTGGCGACCGGATAGAGCAGGATCGACAGGTCCGGTCGGTGCGACACGGTGTCGGCGGCGTCCACGGCGGCATAGGTCGCGTCCGTGCGTGCGGTCAGCATACCAGCCAGATGCCCACCCGCGGATGCCCCCAGCACCGCGACCCGCGTCGGGTCCAGTCCACGGGCGGCGGCCTGTGACCGCACCAGCCTTAGGGCGCGCTGGGCATCCTGTAGCGGCGCGTCGGGCCCGGCGGCCCAGCCGTCGCCCGGCAGACGGTAGCGCAGGACGAAACAGGTCACCCCGGCCGCGGCGAACACCCGGGCGCAGTCCAGCCCTTCCTTGTCCACGACCGCCCATTTGTACCCGCCGCCGGGGATCAGCAGCAGCGACGCCCCGTTGGGCCGGTCGGGCCGCAGCACCGTCAGGATCGGATCGGTGGTGTAGCGGGCGAAACGATCGTGGAACGCAGGATCGGTCGAGCGCTCGGTCACCTGCGGCGTCACCGTGACCCGTTCTCCGCCCGGTGCCGCGCCGGGCCATAGCCGGATGACCTCGGCCGGATCGGAGGGCGCGACCTGCAACGATACCGGTGTCAGCGCAGCGGCAGGTCGGGCTGTCGCGGCCAGGGCGGCGAGGCCCAGCGCGGCTCGGCGATTGAGGGTCATGAGGCGGGGCTCCTGAAGCCGAAGCTAGGCCTTCAGTCGTCGTCCGCCAAGGCGGCCCGGATCAGACCAGTTCGACCGCCACGGCCACGGCCTCGCCGCCACCGATGCACAGGCTGGCCACGCCCTTCTTGCCGCCCCGCGCCTGAAGCGCCGACAGCAGGGTGGTCAGGACACGGGCACCCGAGGCTCCGATCGGGTGACCCAGGGCCGTGGCCCCGCCGTTGACGTTCAGCTTCGCCCGGTCGATGCCGAGGTCGCGCATGGCGATCATGGCGACCACGGCGAAGGCCTCGTTGATCTCCCACAGATCGACGTCGTCGACCGTCCAGCCGGCCTTCTTCAGCGCCTTCTGCATGGCCGGCACAGGTGCAGTGGTGAACAGGCCCGGCTCATGGGCGTGGGCGGCGTGGCTGACGACGCGCGCGACGATGGGCAGTCCCATGGCCCTGGCCACGCTCTCGCGGGTCATCACCAAGGCCGCGGCGCCGTCCGAAATCGAACTGGCGTTGGCGGCGGTGATGGTGCCGTCCTTCGAGAAGGCGGGCTTCAGCGTCGGGATCTTCTCCGGCATGGCCTTGCCGGGCTGTTCGTCCTCGGTGACGGTGACGACGCCCTTGCGCGAGGTGACCTCGACCGGGGTGATCTCGGCCTTGAAGGCACCCGAGGCAATGGCTTCCAGCGCCCGGCTCAGGCTTTCGAGCGCATATTCGTCCTGGGCCTCGCGGGTGAACTGGTAGGTGCGCGCCGAGTCCTCGGCGAACGATCCCATCAGCTTGCCGGGCGTATAGGCATCCTCCAGCCCATCCATATACATGCTGTCGACGATGACATCGTGGCCGATCCGGGCACCGCCGCGGTGCTTGGTCATCAGATAGGGCGCGCCCGACATCGACTCCATGCCGCCCGCGACGATGACATCCGCGCTGCCGGCCATCAGGCTGTCAGAGGCCATCATCACGGCCTGCAGGCCCGAGCCGCACATCTTGTTCACGGTCGTCGCCTCGACATGCTGGCCAAGGCCGGCACCGATGGCGGCCTGGCGCGCCGGGGCCTGGCCGAGGCCGGCGGGCAGGACGCAGCCCATGTAGATCTGCTCGACCTTGTCCGCCGCGATCCCGGCACGCTCGACCGCGGCCCGGACCGCCGTCGCGCCCAGCTCGGTCGCCTTGACGCCGGACAGGGCACCCTGGAAGCCGCCCATGGGCGTGCGGGCGAAGGAGACGATGACGACGGGATCGGACATGGAAAAACTACCCTTGGGAGGAGGAATTGCGCGGGTGGATGGGCCGCTGCGCCGGGAAAGGCAAGAGGCTCAGGCGGCCTCTTCGTCGGTCCGTTCCCGGGGCATCATCTCGCCGACCGTCGGCCGGTTCTCTGCCCGGGTCAGCAGGATGTCGCGGGGTTTGACGATCTCGTTGCAGTGACCGCAGGCGATGCGCGGCGCCAGGTCGTGGCCGCAGGCCTTGTGGATCATGGAGACGCCGGAATCGGCATCGCCATAGACATGTTTGGCACCCCAGCCATGCAGGGTGACCAGCACGCCGTACAGGTCCTTGCCCTTGGCGGTCAGGACATACTCATTGCGGGGCGGGCGCTCCGAATAGAGCTGGGGTTCCAGCACCCCGTGCTGGACGAGGCTCTTCAATCGCGCCGCCAGCACATTGCGGGCGACGCCCAGCCGCTCCTGCCACTGTTCGAACCGGCTGACGCCGTTGAAGGCGTCGCGGATGACCAGCAGCGTCCAGGGATCGCCGATGACCTCAAGGGTGGCGGCGATCGAACAGCTTTGTCGAGAATAGTCTGCGGTGCGTCCCATGTTGCCGAAAGTGACCCTGCGTCAGCCGTTTGGCAAGAGGGTTGCCAATCTGAACGGACTAGGTCAGTCTTGTTTAGCTACGGACGCGCCGCGGCGTTTCCGGATCCCTTGACTCCGGGCGGAGGCCTCAGCGCTTCCGCCCGCCTTTCCCGCACGGTAGCAAGGCCGCATGACCGAGCAGACCCTCGCCGAAGCCCTGGCCCTGACCGATGATGGTGCCGGCGGCCTGACCGCCCGGCTGACCGGTGGATTTTCCAATGCGCCGCAGTCCGCGCCCCAGGAACGCGGCGCGCCCTTCGGCGGGTTGATGGCCGCTCTGGCCGCCGGTGCCATGCGGCAGGGGCTGGGTATCGAGACGCCGCTGCAGTCGCTGACCATTCAGTATCTCGCCGCCGCCCGTTTCGAGGAAGCGGTCTTCACCCCGACGATGAACCGTGGCGGCCGCAACGTCGCCTATGCCTCGGTCACGGGTGGGCAGGCCGACCGGCCAGCGATACAGGCGCTTGGGACCTATGGTCGTGATGTGGCCGGGCCGGTGCTGACGCCACTGGCAGCCTCGCCGACGCCGGTCGAGGATCTGGATTCGACACCTCTGGATCCGCTCTTCGGGCCCTGGTTTACCCGCCACATCGATCACCGTTTCGACGCCGGCCCGAAGCTGTTCGGCGAGAACGCGGGCCGGACGCCCGAGCTCAGCTGCTGGATGCGGACCCTTGACGCCGCCCCGCTGGACGAGGCGCGGCTGCTGTTCCTGCTGGACGGGCTTTATCCGACCTATTTCACGGCCTTCCCGGCCCCGCCGAATGTCTCGGCCAGTGTCGATCTTCGCGCCGACCTGCTCACGGAACTGACGCCCGATACCTCGCCGGAAGGCTGGGCGTATTTCCACTTCACCAGCCGGGATGTCGGCGGGGGCTGGGCGGTCGAGGACGGGGTGGCGCGTGCTCCGGACGGCCGGCCGCTGGCCCTGGTGCGGCAACGCAGGAAGCTGATGCCGACGCGCGGCTAGCCGTGCAGGCCACGCAACTGGATCAGGGGGATGACGATGTCCTCCTCATCCTCCAGATGGCGCAGCAGGGGACGGGCCCCGCGCGCGATCAGATCGGACAGGCGGGCGGCCTTGTCCGCCGCATCCGGGGCGTTGCCGGTCACCGCCTGATGAAAGGCCAGACCGCCCTGGAACAGGGCCTCCAGCGTCTCGTGGATGGCGTCATGGTCGCGGTCGAGCAGGTCGATGCCGGCGCCGATCTTCGGCTCGATCTTCCGCATCATGGGAAAATACTGGCCGCTTTCGATCCGGTGGTGGCCGTCGAGGTGCTGAAGGAAGGACTGGAGGGCGGGGATCAGCTGGCGATGCAGGGTCGTCAGGTCGCCATTCGCCCGCCACTGGCCGACGAGGCCGTCCATATGGGCCTGGTGCCCGCGGAAGCTGCCGTGCATCTGCAGCCAGAAGGCCGCGGTCTCGTCGAGGGCGGCGGTCCAGCGGTCGCGCGGGTATTCTTCCAGCAGGTAGCGGAAACGGGACGGCAGCCCGGTCCGCGAGGCGAGGGCCTCAGACAACCGCGGTGGTCGTCTTGATGAAGCCGCCGCCCAGAAGCCGGTCCGGATCCGCCGGGTCATAGAGGGCGCAGGCCTGGCCGGGGGCCACGCCTTCCTCGCCCGAGGCGAAGGTCACGGCGACGGCACCGTCGACCATCGACAGGCGGGCGGGGGAGGGCGGACGGGTCGAGCGCACGCGGGCCAGCACCGGAGCCCCGGCGTCAGCCGCCGCCTCGATCGAGGCCTCATCGCCCAGCCAGTTGGTCTCGTCCAGCGTCAGGGACGCGGTCAGCAGGGCTTCGCGCGGGCCGACGATGACGTGGCGCTTCACCGGATCCAGCCGGGTCACGAACAGGGGCTCGCCCACGGCGACGTTCAGGCCGCGGCGCTGGCCGATCGTATAGTCGGTGATGCCCGCATGGCCGCCCAGCACCCGGCCGTCCATATGCACGATCTCGCCCGCCTCGCGCCCCTGCGGCCGCAGCTTGTCGATCAGGGTGCGATAGTCGCCGTTGGGGACGAAACAGATGTCCTGGCTGTCCGGCTTGGCGGCGATGCGCAGGCCCAGTTCGGCGGCGACGCCACGCACCTGCGGCTTTTCCAGATCGGCCAGCGGGAAGCGCAGATAGTCGAGCTGCTGCGCCGTGGTGGCGAACAGGAAATAGGACTGGTCGCGCGAATGATCGATCGCCTTGCGCATCTGGGCGCGGCCATCGACGACCGCGCGTCGGACATAGTGGCCCGTGGCCATGGCCTCGGCACCGAGATCGCGGGCGACGTCCAGCAGGTCGCGGAATTTGACCGTCTGGTTGCAGCGGATGCAGGGCACCGGCGTCTGGCCGGCCAGATAGGCATCCGCGAACTGGTCGATCACCGCGTCACGGAACCGGCTTTCGTAGTCGAGGACATAGTGGGGAATGCCCAGCATCTCGGCCGCAAGACGGGCGTCGTGGATGTCCTGGCCGGCGCAGCAGGCCCCCTTCTTCTTGAGCGCCGCCCCGTGATCATAGAGCTGCAGCGTCACGCCCACGACGTCATAGCCGGCCTTGTGCAGCAGGGCCGCGACGACGGTGGAGTCCACCCCGCCCGACATGGCCGCCACGACGCGCGAGCCGACCGGGAGGCCGACCGCCGCGCGCGCGGACTCGACCGCCGCATCCATGTCGGTGCGGGCGATGGTCGGAACCGGGCAGATGTCCTCAGTGAGGGTCATGGCGGGCCATGTAGTGCGAAAGCGGCGCGAATTCGAGGCCCGTCCGGAAACGAAAACGGCCGCCCCCTTCGCCGGGAGCGGCCGTGATCTCTTCGGAGCGGTCGCCCTAGGGGCGGCCGTAGTGCTGGATGCGCGTCGTGCGCAGGCCCTGCATGCCCCATTTGTCGATCGCCTTCTGCCAGGCGAGGAATTCCTCGGCCGTCAGACGGTAGCGCGCGAGCGCGTCTTCCAGACTGATCAGTCCGCCGCGTACCGCGGCCACAACCTCTGCCTTGCGGCGGATCACCCAACGGTCCGTATTGGCCGGAGGGAGGTCGTGCAGCGTCAGGGGAGTGCCCGTCGGCCCGACCACGTATTGTTCGCCTCGATTATTAAGGCGTCGCTCTTGCAACATGGGCTTATGCCTCATTGACCACCACCACTAGGAGTGAACGATAGCGGTCGGCGGCTAAGGGCCGTTTAAGCGTCGTGGTGAAGGAAAGGCTAAAATGCCGTCCGTCCACCATCTCAATATTCAACGAATGATTCATTGAGGTTTACGCCTTGTTACTCAAGTATCAGCGTTTGATGCTGATGAGTTCTGCGAGCATTTCGTCCGCGGTGGTGATGATCTTGGACGATGCGGAATAGGCGCGTTGGGTGGTGATCAGGCCGGTGAACTCGGCCGACAGGTCAACCGTGGAGGCCTCCAGTTGGGAGGCCCCGATCAGGCCGGCGCCGCCCGTGCCGGCCGTCTTCAGATTGAAGGTGCCGGAGGCCTGGGCGACAAAGTAGGCGTTGCCCGAGGTCTGGGTCAGGTTGTCCGGGCTGGGGAAGGTGGCCAAGGCGATCTGGGCGATCTGCCGGGTGACGCCATTGTCGAAGATGGCGGTGACGAAACCGGTGTCGTCGATACTGATTTCGGACAGATTGCCGAAGGCGGTACCGTTGGTCAGCACGGCCTGCACCACCGAACCGCTGTCGTACTGCGTCAGGCCACCCGTTGTAGCGGTCAGGTCGAAGGTCAGTGTCTGGCTCTCGATGCCGAGATCAGAAGCCCAGGCCGCCGCTCCGGCGGCAGGCGGGCCCGAGTTGGATGAGCCGAAGCTGATGGTGGCGTTGTTCACGTCGGGGAACAGGGCGCTGGCGCCGAGGCCTGCCATGGCGGCGACGTCAAGTCGGCCGTCCTGGGTGAAGGCGACCAGGCCGCTTCTGAGTTGGCCGTTAGAGAGTCCGGCTCCGGTAGTGACGTCAGAGGCCGGGATGGCCCGGATTTCGGCGTACCACTGGTTGGGCACGGTGCTCTTCAGGAAGGAGACCGCCACAGTCCGCTGCCCGCCCTTGGAGTCCGACAGCGGGATTGTCAGTTCGAAGTCGGGCTTTACGCCCGCACCGGTCTCTACGTCCCACATCGCCATCGAGTTGGTCGCGGGGTCGTAGGCATTGGTGCCGGGGGGCACGGCTGCGGCGTCGGTGGCCTCGGGGGTGACCGTCTGGCTGGACTTGATGTTGGCGTTCAGCTGGATGCGGGTGGTGGCTTCCGCCGTGCCGCCGACCGAGCCGACGTTGATCGTGCGGAGGCGGTTCAGGTCGGAGGGGTCGGTGGCGATATTGCCGTCCGCATCGACCGGCCAGCCCTGCAGGTAAAGCCCGGATGTGTTCTTGAGATAGCCCAGGTTGTCGACGCTGAAGGCGCCGGCGCGGGTGAACAGGCGGGTATCGGTGACTTCCAGGTTCTCGGCCCGCTCGGTGACCACGAAAAAGCCCTGGCCGGCGATGCCGAGGTCTGTGTTCGAGGTCGTGCGCTGCAACTGGCCGTTCTGGCTGGTGAAGTGGCGTGCGGTGGCCAGCACGCCGCCGGCGGAATAGCCCGCGCCTTGCGACCTGCTGTTCATTACCGTCGAGAACTCACCTACTGTGCGCTTGTAGCCGACGGTGTTCACGTTCGCGATATTCTGCGAGATCGCCGCGAGGGCGGCGGAGTTGGCGGTCAGGCCGGACACGCCGGCCAGCATGGCGCTGTTGATACTCATGGCGTCAGACTCCTTACGAGAACAGTTTCATTGGATTGAGGGAGGAGGCGATGGCGGCCATCAGGCCTTCCTCGCTGTCGTCATTGGCGGGCGGCGGCGTCGCGGCGGCCCGGGCCTCTTCCAGCGCGATCACGGTGGAGAGCGGCAGTATGGAGTTGCCGACGGTGAGATATGGTTCGCCGTCGTACATCTCGACGCCGGTGATCCGGCCGCGAGTCAGGACCTGGCTGTCGACAGCGCCGCCGGCGGCGTCCTTGGCCACGACCCGCAGCGAATAGACCTGGCCGTCCTGACCATCATTGCCGCTGGTGGCCTTGCCGTCCCAGGTAAAGTCGTGGACGCCGGTCGTGCGGTCGGGCGCATCGCCGGACCAGACCACCTTGCCCGCGCCGTCCAGCACCTCAAGCCGCGCCGAGGTGGCGTTGGCGGCCAGTTCATAGCTCCAGGTCGCCTCACCACCAGTGAGTTTGGTGGCCGACCAGACCGCGGTGGCCTCCTTGCCGATATAGGTGGCGGCGCCGGCGAGGTCGCCGCCGCCCTGGGCGGCCAGCAGGCCCTTGAGCAGGTCGTTCGTCAGTAGCTGCTGCTCCACCCCGGCCATCTGCGTCAGCTGGGCTGTGAACTGGTTGGAATCGACCGGCGACAGCGGGTCCTGGTTCTTCAACTGCGAGGTCAGCAGGGTCAGGAAGGTCTCGAAATTCGAGGCCAGCATGGTCGAGCCGGCACCGATCCGGTTGGTGGCGCTGGCAGTCGTGTTGGCGACAGAGTCGACCATCGGATCAGACCTTCATGTCCACGCCCGAAGGCGAGAGGGTGAGCGCCAGCCAGCGCGGCGGCTGGGCGACATCGATTTCGTCATTGAGACGCGAGGCGGCGGCGAAGGCGCGCGACGAGCCATTCCGCGCATCCTGACCGCGGTCGAAGGCGCTGGACCCGCTGTCCCGCTCGGCGAACTCGAAGGCGTCGGCGGCCAGGTGGAAGCCGGCATCCTCAAGCTCCCGGCGCAGTTCGTCGGCGCGGCCTCTCAGATCCGTGGCCGCGGCGGGGTTGTCGAACGCCAGGCGGGCGTTCAGTCGCCCCTCGGAATCGATGTCCAGCTTGACGTCGACCCGGCCGAGTTCGTCGGGCGTCAGGGCCATTTCGAACCGGGTCGAGCGGCCCTCGAGCCGGCGCAGGATCTGGGCGGCGATCTGGGCCGTCGCCTCGATGGTGGCCCGGGACAGCTGGGACACGCCGGTCTCCCGCGCAGCGGCGGGGGCCTGGGTCTGCGTCGAAGCGCCTTCTCCGGGGGGCGGCAGGTCGGACGTCGGCTCTCCGGTTTCGCCCGTGTCGGCGGCGGCGTCGCGGGCGGCTGCGGCGGCGGCGAGGAGGTCAGCCGCGCCCGGCGTGGGACCCGAGGCGACGGCCGGAGCCGCGGTCGCGGCGGCCGGAGCTGCGGGAGACGCACCCGCGGCCCGGGGCTCTTCGCCGGTCTTGCCGACCGACGGTTCCACGGGACGGGAGGTGCGCTCGGCCAGGGCGCGCATCGGTGCCGGCGAAGGAACGACCGGAGGCGGGACCGGGGGCGCGGACGAGGCGGCGGGCGCACCGGCCCGCGCCTCGGCGTTGATGGCTTCCAGGGCGGCGGCCGTCTGGGCGGCCGTGACAAGCAACGGGGCGTGACCCTGGTCCCGGTAGAACTCATGCACGACCGGCGGTGTCTGCGGGTCGGTCGTCTTGGGCCCGGGGTTCTTGTCGACCGGCTGCAACGGCATGACGGGTGGATCGTCCGACGTCCCGGACGGGCCGGCTGGCACGGGCGGCAGGACGACGGGACGCTCTTCGTCGCCGTTTTCCGTCGAGGCCTTCACGTCGCTTCCGGCCGGCGCGTCCGGTACTATGGGCAGGACCAGGGGGACCGGGGGCTGGGTTGGCGCGACCAGGAAGCCGGCGGTGTCGCTCGCCTCTGCTTTCGGGTCGGCGGTCGTCTCTGCTTCGCTGACGCTACCCTTGGTCGTAGGCGCGGCGGCGTCCTCTCCCGACAGGGCCGTCAGCAGGTCCTGGAATCCGGACGCGTCTTCGCCCGGCGACCCTTGCGGGGCGCTGGCGACGGATGGCGCGATGACGGACATGAGGGGGAGGGCGGACATTGTGCCGGGGAGCGGTTCGCCGAAGCGAGGGGGACGAGGGCGCTTCCTGCGCCGGACATTCGGAACCTCTGGCGCAAGTCGCGGGCCAACTGATCAGGTGGCCATAAGTCACTGAACAGGAATAGGAAAATATCGTGTCCGTCGAATGCTTCGTGGCGGCGCCTCAGTCGAAACTTGCCGCGTGGAGACGATTCTTGCCCGGCGCCCGGCGTGGAACGTTCAGCCCTGACGAAGGCCCGCCGCGCAACTGGCCCGGCGTTTGCGCCCCTTGCCGCTCATGACCCAGGCGCGAAACGCAAGAGCGCGTAATTTCAGTAACTTGTACGGCCCGCCTTCGCGCGATGCCGGGCAAAAAGCGCGCGTCGGCTGGCAGGGCTTGCCGGGTGCCGCGACTTTGGAGGCCTTCGGATGTCCCTGAACGCCATCATGAACACGGCGAGTTCGGGCCTCCAGGCGGCCCAGACCCAACTCCGTATCGTTTCGGACAACGTCTCCAACGTCAACACGCCCGGCTATGTCCGCAAGATCGGGGAGCAGCGGACCCTGACCGGCCAGGGCATGGGCTCCGGCGTCGAGGTGGCGCGCGTTCGGCTCGCCACCGACCGGTTCCTGCAGGCGGCCACCCTGAACGCAGGGGCCGAGTCGGCGCGCATGGGCGTGCGCCACGAATTGTATGACAGAATCCAGTCCCTGTTCGGCGATCCGGGCGGCGACACAGGTTTCTTCTCCCAGGTCGACGCCGTGTTCTCCGCCTTCGCGGCCAGCGCCGAGGACCCGACCTCCTCGCCCCGACGTCAGGACGCCCTGTTCCGGACACAGGCCCTGTTTGACGAGGCCAGCCGCATCGCCGGCCAGATCCAGGCCGTGCGCCAGGACGCCGACAGCCGGATTCAGAGTGCCGTCGAACGGGCCAACGGCTTGCTTGAGCAGATTGAGGGCCTCAATCTCGAGATCGCGCGCGCCACAGCCGTTGACGGAGACGCCTCGGGCGCAGAGACCGCCCAGTCGGCCCTGGTCGGCCAGCTAGCGCAATTGATGGATATCCGGATTGCACCGCGACCCGTGGGCGGTGTGTCGATCCGCACTGGCGTGGGTGCGCTCCTGGCCGGGCAGGGTGCTGCGGTCCTTGAGTATGGCCGCGCCGGGACGGTCACCGGAGCAACCGCTTTCGGTGAGGTCCTCGTGACCGAACCCGGCGGACAGAAGCGGCCCTTGCTGGACAGCCTGGTTTCAGGCGAGATCAAGGGCTTGGTTGAGCTCAGGGATATCGAGGCACCAGCGGCGGCGGAACGGCTGGCCGAACTGGTGGCCCATGCGGCGGACGAACTGAACCGCGCGCACAACGCCAATTCCGCCGTACCCGCCCCGACCAGGCTGACCGGGCGCAATGTCGGCCAGTCGTTCGAGAGCGCCATCGCCGGCTTCTCCGGGCAGGCCACGGTCGCCGTGACCAATGCCGCCGGGGTGATCCAGACGCGGGCCGACATCGTCTTCTCGGGCGCGACCATGACGGTCAACGGCGCCGCGGCGACACCGGCGACCTTCCTCAGCGTCCTGAACGCCCAGCTGGGCGGAGCGGCGACGGCCAGTTTCACCGACGGACGGCTGAGCATCGCGGCCACTGGCAGCAACGGCGTCGCGGTGGCGGACAGCGCCACGACGCCTTCGGCAAAGGCCGGTCGGGGGTTCTCGCACTATTTTGGCCTCAACGACCTGGTCTCCTCGGATCGGCCCGCCTTCTACGACAACGGTCTGACGGCCGCCTCGCCGCACGGCTTCACCGCCGGCGAGACACTGAAGCTCCGTTTCACTGGCGAGACCGGCTCGCGGCTGCGGGATGTGGAGATCGTTATTCCTGCAGGCGGTACGGTCGGCGACCTGGTTGCAGCACTGAATGATCCCGCAACCGGTGTTGGCCGCCTCGGGGCCTATTCGCTGGCCGCGGACGGTTCCCTGTCCTTCACCGGTTACGGCAATCCGGCTCCGACGCTGACCGTGCTTGAGGATCGCACCACCCAGGTGCCTTCCGGCGTATCCGTGACGGAGCTGTTCGGCCTCGGCGGCGGGGTGCGTGCCTCGCGCGCGGACGACTTCGCCCTGCGGGCGGACATCCGGCAAAGCCCGTCCAAACTCGCTTTCGCCCAGTTGAACCTGTCCGCCGCTGTCGGGACTCCCTCCCTGAGCACGGGCGACGGCCGGGGGGCGCTGGTCCTCGCCGATGCCGGTGAGCGCACGGCGAATTTCGCGGCGGCCGGTGGATCATCGGGCGGCGCGATCTCGGTCTCCCGCTACGCGGCGGAGCTGTCCGGCGAGATCGGCGGCAAGGCGGCCGCATCCAAAAACCGGATGGAGACGGCGAGCGCACTCTACACTGAAGCGGGTTCACGCCAGACGGCGCATGAAGGCGTCAACCTGGACGAGGAGCTCGTGCTGATGACGACCTATCAGCAGGCCTTCAACGCCTCGGCCCGGCTGATCCAGGCGGCCAAGGATATGTATGACTCGCTGATGGGGATGGTCTGATGACCCGCGTCGCAACCTTCGGAAACTACCAGTCGGCCCTGCTGGACCTGATGAACGCCCAGAGCCGGGCGACCGACGCCCAGCAGCGGGTCTCGACCCAGAAGGTGGCGACGGACCTGACCGGGTTCGGTCGCCAGTCCGAAACCCTGACCGCCATCAAGGGTTCGCAGAACCGGATCCAGGGCTTCATCGACACCAGCGCCGCCGTCAGCGCCCGCTTGACCACGCAGGACCTGGCGCTGGGCCAGGTGAAGGACGCCATCACCGGCGTGCGCGATTCGCTGGGCAGCGCGATTTCGACGGATTCCGGCACCTTGGTGATGCTGGAGCTGGATTCTCATTTCCAGTCGGCGCGCGGCGGGCTGAACATGCGGCACCACGGCGGCTATCTGTTCGCCGGTGCCTCGACCTCGACCACCCCCCTCGCCGCAACCAGCCTCGCCGAACTGGCGGCCGCGCCGGACGTGGCTTCCCTTTTCAGTAATGACACCCTGAAGACGGCGAGCCGCGTCGCTGAAGGCACGACCCTGGAGACCGGCTTCCTCGCCGATGAACTGGGCACGGACATCCTGAGCGTCCTGCGGGACATCCAGACCTACCATGCGACGCCCGGCCTCGGTCCGTTGACCGGCAAACTCACCGCGACGCAGAAGACCTTCCTGACGACGCAGCTGGGTCGGCTTGAGCAGGCCGGAACGGCCGTGGTCGACAAGATGGCCCGGACCGGGTCGCTCGCAAAACAGGTGGAAAACATCACAGAAGGCCATGAGGCGCAGAAGATCGCCCTCGACGGACTGCTGGCCAGCCGCACGGATGCCGACATGGCGGAGGCGATCACCGATCTGCAGCTGTCCCAGGTGGCGATCCAGGCGTCGGCCCAGGTGATCAGCCAGCTGCGCCAGGTCTCCCTGCTCAACTATCTGAACTGACAGTGCACTTTATGCACCGGCTACGCTCGACAGGCATGTCGCTGAGAACATAAAGTGAACGAATGGCCGTTCTCGATCTCCGCAGCAAGCTCGCCGTCCTCGCGGATGCGGCCAAATATGATGCCTCCTGTGCATCGTCCGGGACGTCGAAGCGCGACTCGTCCGGCGGCAAGGGGATCGGCTCCACGGAAGGTATGGGCATCTGCCACGCCTACACACCGGACGGCCGCTGTGTGTCCCTGCTCAAGATCCTGCTGACGAATTTCTGCATCTACGACTGCGTCTACTGCATCAACCGGGCGTCCTCGAACGTCCAGCGCGCCCGCTTCAGCGTCGATGAGGTGGTCGAGCTGACGCTGAATTTCTACAAGCGGAACTACATCGAAGGCCTGTTCCTCTCCTCCGGCATCATCCGCTCGGGCGACTACACCATGGAGCAGCTGGTGCTGGTCGCGAAGAAGCTCAGGGAAGAGCACGACTTCCGCGGCTACATCCACCTCAAGCTGATCCCCGAGGCCGATCCGCTTCTGGTCGAGGAAGCCGGCCTCTACGCCGACCGGCTGTCCGCCAATATCGAACTGCCGCGCGACGAGGCGTTGAAGCGGCTGGCCCCACAGAAGGACGTGGGCGTCATCAAACAGGCGATGGGCCGGGTGCGTCTGAAGGTCGAGGCCGCGCGTCCGGCCAGGAAGGACCGGGCCAAGCCGCCGAAATTCGCCCCGGCCGGCCAGAGCACCCAGTTGATCATCGGTGCCGACGGCGCGTCCGATACCGAAATCGTTGACCGCAGCGCCTCGCTCTACGCCGGCTACGGCCTGCGGCGGGTCTATTATTCGGCCTTCAGCCCGATCCCCGATTCGTCCAGCATCCTGCCGCTGTCGAAGCCGCCGCTGATGCGCGAGCACCGGCTTTACCAGGCGGACTGGTTGATGCGTTTCTATGGCTTTTCGCCCGGAGAGATCGGCGACGCCGCCAATGACGGCATGCTGGACCTCGCCATCGACCCCAAACTGGCCTGGGCGCTGAACAGCCGGGCGCAGTTTCCGGTCGATGTGAACACCGGCGCGCGCGAGATGCTGCTGCGGGTGCCGGGCCTCGGCGTGAAGTCTGTGAACCGCATCCTTCAGGTCCGTCGCTGGCGCACGCTGAGGCTTGAGGACATCGGGCGTCTTTGCCGGGGCATCGACAAGGTTCGGCCGTTCATCACGGCGCTGGACTGGACTCCGGGAGGCTTGACGGACGCAGCCGATCTGCGCGCCCGGATGACGCCGACCGTCCAGCCGGTCCAGCTGAGCCTGTTCTGAATGCGCGTCGCGACCCTGGCCGGGGAAACCGATTTCGATGGCTGGCGGGCCGGCGCGCGGGCGTTCCGTCAGGCGGGCGTTGCGCCGGGGGAGGCGGTTTTCCGGGTCGGGGGAAGCGGGCCGGGTCTGTTCGACGACGGTCTGCCTGCACTGACGCCGGACACCGGCTTTCACACGGCGCGCGCCTTCGTCGATCTGGCGCAGTCGGTGATCCTGCATCGCTCCGGGGACCGGTTTGATCTGCTGTACCGCTTGCTCTGGCGGTTGAAGGCCGAACCCGACCTGATCCGGGTCGTGACCGACGTCGATGTGGCCGATGCCATGGAACGCGCCAAAAACGTCAGCCGCGCCAGCCACAAGATGAAGGCCTTCGTCCGCTTCCGGCGGATTGATGCGGCGGACGGGGAGCGGTGGGCGGCGTGGTTCGAGCCCGCACATCGGGTGCTGGAACGCACGGCACCCTTCTTCGCCCGCCGGTTTGCCAACATGCACTGGACCATCCTCACGCCGGACGGGTCAGCGATCTGGGACGGGGATACGCTGGCGTTCGGTCCGCCGGCGACCCGCGACATGGCTCCGGGCGAGGATGAGGTCGAGGACTTCTGGAAGACCTACTACGCCTCGACCTTCAATCCGGCGCGCCTGAAGCTGAAGACCATGCAGGGCGAGATGCCCAAACGCTACTGGAAGAACCTGCCCGAGGCGGCGCTGATCCATCAGCTGACGGCGCAATCATTGGCCCGCACCGAGACAATGGTCGCGGCACCGGCGTCGGAACCCAACGCCCGGCTTGCGAAGACCCTGTCCCGGATCAATCGCGACCACGCCTTCGACGAAGGGTTCGTCCCGTCGTCGCTGGAAGAACTCGGACAGGCGGTCCAGGCCTGCCGCCGATGCCCCCTGTGGCGGGATGCGACCCAGGGCGTCTGCGGCACCGGCTTGAAAGCCGCGCCCTTGATGATCGTCGGCGAACAGCCGGGCGACCAGGAAGATCTGTCCGGTCGTCCCTTCGTCGGGCCGGCGGGACAGTTGCTGGATGAGGCGCTGGTGGAGGCGGGCATCCGGCGGGAGGACGCCTTCGTCACCAATGCGGTGAAGCATTTCAAGCATGAGCCGCGCGGCAAGCGGCGCATCCACAAGACCCCGCTCGCCAGCGAGATCAGCGCCTGCCGCTGGTGGCTGGACGCGGAGCGCCGGCTGGTGAAGCCGAAGGTGATCGTGACGCTGGGAACCACGGCGGCCCTCGGGGTCCTGAACCGGAAAATCGCCCTCATGCAGGAACGCGGACAGCCGATGCATCAGGCCGGTGGAGCCCGGGTCGTGGCGACCGTGCATCCCGCCTACCTCCTCCGCCTGACGGATGAAGCCGCCCGGATTGAGGAACGTGGCCGCTTCGTTGCGGACCTGAAGCGCATCCGGGCACTGCTTTGAACCGTAAACAGCTGAAACCGTGGCTGAACGAATACGGCACGGCCGCGTTCTGAGGTCTGCTTCACCTTTGCCGTGTGGCCGGCGTAGGCAAAACGGGCGGGGCGATTTAGGTTGGGGAATGGCCGCAGCGGATTTCCAGATTGAGGACGGGTGGCCTGGGCTCACCCTGCGCCTGACCGGCGACTGGACAGCAACCGAGCTGGGCCGGATCTCACTTCGGCTTGATGACGCACTACGGGAGCGGTGCGTCGAGTCGGTTGACCTGACAGATCTGGGCAGGTTCGACACAGCGGGTGCTCTTGCCATCGTTCAGGCCTCCAACTGCGTCCTGCCTCCGTCGGCCTGGAGGCAGCGCCCGGAGGCCGGGCGCACCTATGCGATGGTCGAAAAGCTGGAGCGCGAAAGCGCCGGTCCGCCGCGCCGGTCGCCCGGCTGGGTGCGGACGTTCGGCAAGGTCGGCCGGGGCGTTCACGACATTATGGACGAAGCGACCCTGTCCATGGCCTTCCTCGGGCGGCTGATGGTTGCCGCCGGGTCGGCGCTTCGCCCGGGGCGCATCCGCTGGGCCGCCTGGTTCAGCCAGGGCGAACGGGCCGGGCTGGATGCCATCCCGATCGTCGCCGCGACCAATTTCTTCATCGGGGCGGTCATCGCCTACCTCGGTGCCAACCTGCTGACCCAGTTCGGGGCCGGCGTGTACACCGTGCAGCTGGTGGCCGTGGCGACCCTGCGCGAGCTGGCCGTCCTGATCACCGCCATCCTCCTGGCCGGTCGTTCCTCCTCATCGTTCGCGGCCGAGATCGGCTCGATGCGGATGAACCAGGAAGTTGACGCCATGCAGGTCATGGGGGTGAACCCGTTCCAGGCGCTGGTCATCCCGCGGCTCGCCGCCATGGTGCTGATGATGCCGCTCCTGACCTTCATCGGCATGGTCGCGGGCCTGTTTGGTGGGATGCTGGTGACCTGGTCACAGCTCGACTACGGCCCGTCGTTCTTCATCCAGCGCATCGGCGAGGACGCAAAGATGGGCACCCATCTGATGGTCGGGATGATCAAGGCACCCGTCTTCGCAGTGGTCATCGCTGCCATCGGCTGCCGCCAGGGCATGGCGGTCGCGGGCGACGTCGAGAGTCTGGGCCGGCGGGTTACAGCCGCTGTGGTGCAGGCGACCTTCGCGATCATCTTCCTGGACGCCGTGTTTGCCATGATCTTCCTGGAGCTGAACCTGTGACCGCCGCCCATACGCCGGCGGCTCCGGCCACAGCCCCGGAAAACCTCATCGAGGTTCGCGGCCTGCTCAGCCAGTTCGGCGAACGCGTCATCCACCAGGACCTCGACCTGACGCTTGAGCGCGGTGAAGTGCTCGGCGTGGTCGGTGGTTCGGGCACGGGCAAGACCGTGCTCCTTAACTCGATCATCGGCCTGAAGGAGCCCGAGGGCGGAACGGTCAGCATCCTCGGCTATGACCGGGCGACCATGACGGAGGCCGACGAGGCGGATGTCCAGCGGCGCACCGGCATCCTGTTCCAGCAGGGCGCCCTGTTCTCGTCCCTGAGCGTCATCGACAACGTCGCCTCGCCCCTGGTCGAGCACACCGGCCTGTCGGCGGACGTGATCCGTGAACTGGCCGAGATGAAGATCGCCATGGTCGGGCTGAAGCCTGAAGCCCACCATCTGAAGCCGGCCGAACTGTCGGGCGGGATGCGCAAGCGCGTCGGGCTGGCCCGCGCACTGGCGCTGGATCCGGAGCTGCTGTTCCTCGACGAGCCCACGGCCGGGCTCGACCCGATCGGCGCCGCGGCCTTCGACTCCCTCATCCGTCAGCTATCAGATGACCTCGGCCTGACGGTGTTCATGATAACCCACGACCTCGACAGCCTCTACGCCATCACCGACAAGGTTGCGGTGCTGGCCGAGAAAGGGATCGTCGCCAAGGCGACGGTTCAGGAACTCGAGCGTTCAGACCATCCCTGGATCAGGGAATATTTCCTTGGGCCGCGCGGTCGCGCAGCCGACAAGGCCGCCTGAGGAGAGCGGACGAGATGGAACGAGACGCCCACTACGCCGCCGTCGGCATCGCCACCATCGCCCTTCTGGCGGCGGCGGTGGTGTTCGCCATGTGGCTGGCCCGCCTGTCCTTCAACAACGACTACGATGTCTATGACATCGTCTTCTACGGCCCCGTGCGCGGCCTCTCGGAAGGCGGCGAGGTGCATTTCAACGGCATCCGCGTCGGCGAGGTCACCGATCTGAATCTCGACCCTGACAAGGGCGACCAGGTCATCGCCCGCATCCGCGTCGACGCGACCACGCCGGTCCGCGTCACCTCGCGCGCCCAGCTGGAGCCGCAGGGCATTACCGGCCTGAACTATATCCAGATCACCGCCGGCAATCCGCAGAGCGCCATTCTCAAGGAGCAGTATCCGGACAATGTGGTGCCTGTGATCCAGAGCCAGCCGTCGCCGATCGCCGAGCTGCTCAGCGGCTCCGGCACGGTGCTGGCACAGACGGTGGATGCCTTGAACCGGATTAATCGGGTGCTGTCGGACGACAATGTGCGTTCGTTCTCCACCAGCCTGAAGAATATCGAGTCCCTGACCACCGAGCTGGAAGCCCGCAAGGGCATGCTGGAACAGCTGGAACAGGCACTGACCAAGGCCAATGCCGCGGTGGGTGAGTTTGAGGCCCTGGCGGCCAGCACCCGCGGCATCATCGAGGGCGACGGGCGCGAGGCCGTGGCCAACATCAACGCCGCTGCCGAAGAGGCGCGCGCGGCGGTGGCCTCGATCAACCGTACGGCCACCAACGTCGAAGGCCCCATGAACGAGTTCGCCACCACGGGCCTGCCGCAGCTGCAGCAGTCGATCCAGGGACTGGAAGACGCCACTCGGTCACTCGAAGGACTGATCGACGAGGTCCGCTCCAGCCCCCGTGATTTCATCAGCCGCCCGCCGACCAAGGAACTGGAGGTCCAACCTTGACCCGCTTCTCGCTGATCCGCCCGCTCGCGGCGACCGTGGCCATGATGGCGCTCTCGGCCTGCGCCCTGCTGTCGACGCCCGACCCGGTGCAGACCTACCGGTTCGGAGGCGGTGCTGCCGCCACCTCCGCCGCCGTGGTCGCCAGCCCGGTTCAGGTCACCCTGCGCCGGGTCGAGTTCCCCGAGGCTGTCGAGGGCGACAAGCTGCTCGGCGTCACCGGGACCGAGGCCGCCTATATCGCCGGCGCCCGCTGGGTCTCGCCGGCGTCGGACCTCTATATGGAGAGCATCGAGAACGCCTTCGCCGCCCAGGCGACGCGCGTTCGGCTGATCGGTGCCCGTGAGCTGACCCGGGGCCAGCGGTCGCTCGATATCGACATCCGCTCGTTCGAGGCCCGCTATGACGCGCCGGGTCTGGCACCCACCATCGTGGTGACGGCCCGCGCCCGTATGCTCGTCCTGCCGGAGCGGACGGTCTCCGCGGAACGGGTGTTCACCGTGGAACAGCCGGCGACGGCCAATCGGGTTTCCTCGATCGTTGAGGCCTTCGATCTGGCGACGCGGGATATCAATACGCAGATCGTCGCCTGGACCGACGCCAGCGCGGGCTGATCAGAGCGGCCTGAATCAAAGAGGGCGGCGCAGGTCCGCCATCCGGCTTTCGACCTCGGCGCGGCGGGTGCGGGACGCGGTCAGTTCGGCCAGGGCCCGGTCTAAGCGCGCCTTGAGGTCCGCGCGCACCTTGCCCATCCGGTCGCGGTCGGGGCGGACGGTCTTTGGCCGTTTGGCGTTGAGCCCGAGCGCGTCCTTCCAGTCATCGCGCCATGAGGCGAGGCCGTCGGCGCAGGCCTTGAGCGCCTCGGCGGCGCGGGCGTCCGCGTTCTGGGCGCTGCGGATCAGCGGCAGGGCCTGCAGGGCGGCGGCCCGGCAGGCGTCCAGCGTGGCGCGCCGCGCGACCAGCGGATGCGGCACCTCGCCCTCTGCGGGGGCATGACCGCCCAGCCGGGCTGCGGCCGCGGCGAGGTGGGCGTCAAGGTCGGCGAGCGCGTCCCGGATCTCGATCCAGGCCTTGTCGAGCGCGCCTGAGCGCAGGGCGGCGCCCTCGACCCGACCCGCCAGCTCGCTCGCGGTTTCGGTCAGTCCGGCGGCGGCGCGGGTCCAGGTCTCGCGGAAGCGCTTCAGCCTTCCGCCCCGGCTGTCGAACAGGCCGGCGAGCCCGCGACGGGGCTCCAGCGCGCCCGGGTCCAGACCATCCAGCACCGAACGGGCGTGGGTCAGCTGGGCCGAGGCCTCGGTCAGATCGCCGGTGCGCGCGGCGGCGAGGGCGCGTTCGATACGCTCGACCGCGGCAAGCCTCGCGGGCTCGGCGAACGCTTCCACCTGGGTATCATCCCAGGCGGCGTCGATTTCTGCGACGCGCGCCGCGTCAGGCGCAGGCCAGTTGCCCTGCCAGCGATAGGCGCCGTCGGCCATCACACTCACTCCACCCCTCCGGTTCTGCGACCGGTGAAAGAGTATGACTACGACTTCGCCCCCGCGGCAACGGTACAGGTTGTCCCGGTTGTATGGCGGGCCGACGCGGGGCCCGGATTGCCCCGTCCGGGACCGGATGTTAGGCCGGTCAGCCGACTGTCTCGAGGGAACCCTGTTGGACGTTCAGCTGCACCGTCGGAGGGTCCTCGCCGGCCTGGGCTATGTCGGCCTTGCTGGCTGCGCCTCGGCACCGGCGCGTCTCGCGACGACCACCCGGCCTGTCTTCCAGCGCCAGACCTTCGCGCCGCTGCTGACCGACCCGGGCCGGCTCAGCCGCATCACCGTCTGCACCCGGCCGTTCCGGGCGCAGGGACCGCGCATCGAGGTGGAGACGGTTGGCGACAAGCGGGTGGTTCACAACTACGGCCACGGCGGATCGGGCTGGTCCCTGGCCTGGGGATCGGCTGCGGCCGCGCGCGATCTGGCGCTGGCCGGAGGGCAGCGGGACGTGGCCGTCATCGGCTGCGGTGCGCTCGGCCTCACGGCGGCGCTTCAGATCCTGAGAGCCGGCGCGCGGGTCACTATCTTTGCCGCAGAGCGCACGCCCTACACCCGGTCCGCCCGGGCCACCGGCGTATGGTCGCCGGACTCGCGGATCGCAGCGGAGGCCTCGGTCTCCGCAGACTTCCCCGCGCGGTGGGAGGCGATGGCGCGGCGGTCCTGGGTCGATCACCATGCCTTCGTGGGCCTCGACGGCGACCCCGTGCGGTTCATCGATCAGTACAATCTGTCGGCCAAGCGGGGTGGCAACGGTGCGGTCGGTCCGGCGCCGACGCCGGGGCGGGTCGGCTTCGCGCATTACGCGGACCGGCTGGCCGACCTGGTCCCCCACGCACGCGAACTGGGGCGGGGCGAGCATCCGTTCCCGGTGGCCTCCGCGCGGGTGGTGCCGCAGATGACCTTCAATGTGGCGGAGTATGCGCGGCAACTGACCGAGGCCTTCCTGATGGAGGGCGGGCGGATCGTGCAGCGGGTGTTCCACCAGCCGTCGGAACTGGCCGACCTCGCCGAGCCGGTGGTGGTCAATTGCACGGGCTATGGCGCGCGTGCCCTGTTCGGGGACGAGAGCGTCGTCCCGGTCCGCGGCCAGATCGCCTGGCTGACGCCGCAGCCCGAGCTGACCTACGCCGTCAATTTCCGGGCAATCAGCATGGTGCCGCGCCACGACGGCATCGTCATCCAGGCCAATGGCGCGAGCCAGATGGTCGGCTATGGCGTCGAGGACGAGACGCCCGACCGCGCCGAGGCGGAGCAGGCGCTGGCGGCGCTCGCGACACTGTACGCGAGCGCCTGACGCCGGTCAGGCCAGGCCGGGCGCGATCGTATAGGTCGCCTCGGTCTTGCTCGCGACCTCTTCAAGGGTGACCCCCTCGGCCAGTTCGATGAGCTCCAGCCCGGTCCCGTCCGGCTTCACATCGAAGACGCACAGGTCGGTGATGACACGGCTGACGACGCCCGTTCCGGTCAGGGGCAGGGTGCAGGCCTTCAGCACCTTGGACTGGCCGTGCTTGTTGGCGTGATCCATGACCACGACCACACGCTTGACGCCCGCGACCAGGTCCATGGCGCCGCCCATGCCCTTCACCAGCTTGCCGGGGATCATCCAGTTGGCGATGTCGCCGTTCTCGGCCACTTCCATGGCCCCGAGGATGGACAGGTTGATGTGGCCGCCGCGGATCATGGCGAAACTGTCGGCCGAGCTGAAATAGCTGCTCTCCGAAATCTCGGTGATGGTCTGCTTGCCGGCATTGATCAGGTCGGCGTCGACCTCGTCTTCATAGGGGAAGGGGCCCATGCCGAGCATGCCGTTCTCGGACTGGAGGGTCACCTCCATCCCGTGCGGAATATAGTTGGCGACCAGGGTCGGGATGCCGATCCCCAGGTTCACATAGAAGCCGTCCTGCAGCTCGTGGGCGGCGCGAGCGGCCAGTTGTTCGCGGGTCCGGGCCATCAGGCGGTCTCCCTCAGTTTAGGGCCGTAGGTCTTGGCCATCATGGTCAGAACAGAGCTCACCCGGCGCGAGCGGGTCTCGAGGCTCTTCGCATCATCGATGTGGGTCGCGTACCGCGCCTGGCACGAGGGCCGTGCGATGTCCCACAGCGCCTTGAGCCGGGGGTCGCCCTGGATGGCACCCGCCAGTTCTTCCGGAACCGGCTCACCCTTCTTGGTCTGGAACGCCGCCATCACGCCGTTTCCCGCTGGCGGACCGTCCGCTGTTCGATGCGCTTCTCGGGCACGGTCAGGACGATGCGGTCGACATAGATGCCGGGGGTGTGGATCTGGTCGGGGTCCATCGAGCCGGTCGGGACGATGTGTTCGACCTCGACGACGGTGACCTTGCCGGCCGTGGCCATCATCGGGTTGAAGTTGCGGGCGGTCTTGCGGAACTGGAGATTGCCGCGGCCGTCGGCCTTCCAGGCCTTGACGATCGACAGGTCGGCGATGAGGCCGGTCTCCATGACATAGTCGCGGCCGTTGAAGTTGCGGACTTCCTTGCCCTCGGCGACCAGGGTGCCGACGCCGGTGGCGGTGAAGAAGGCGGGGATGCCCGCCCCGCCGGCACGAATGCGCTCGGCCAGGGTGCCTTGGGGGTTGAACTCGAGCTGGAGCTCGCCGGCCAGATACTGACGCTCGAACTCCTTGTTCTCGCCGACGTAGGACGAGATCATCTTGGCGATCTGGCGGGTCTCCAGCAGCTGGCCGAGGCCGAAGCCGTCAACGCCGGCGTTGTTGGAGATGACGGTCAGGCCCTTGGTCCCGCTGTCGCGCAGGGCGGCGATCAGATGCTCGGGAATACCGCACAGGCCGAAGCCACCGGACATGACGGTCATGCCGTCGAAGGTCAGGCCCTCAAGGGCGGACGCCGCGTCGGGGAAGATTTTCCGCATCGCTTCCTCATATTTTCACCACCTGATGAATATTGGCGGCGCTTGTTCGTCCCTAACGCGGCGCTGCGACACGGGCAAGGCGAGCCGAAAAAAACACGCTCCGGAGCATCCGCTGATTCAGGCCCGGACCGACCCCTCGGTCACCGGCTGATCTGGCGGAGCACCGCGATGGCGATAGCGGGCACCCTTGAGCATCATCTTCGCCGCCTCCCAGTGGATGCCCCAGGTGACCTTCCACGTGAGCAGGGGGTGGGTCAGGAAGGCGCGGAGCAGCTGGCGGTCGGTCAGGGGCCGTCGCTGGCCGGCGAAGCTGGCGGTCAGGATCGGCGTGTCGCCCCGACGCACCGCCACCACGACGGACACGGCCTCGCCGGGCGGTCGGACGGTGAAGTCGTAGGTCAGATCGCGGTCCATGAAGGGCGAGACGAACAGCTGCTTTTCCACGGTCTGGCGCACCGCGCCGGTCCGGTCCGCCGGAACCGCGACGAGGTAGCTGTGGCGCTCATGGAAGGTGTTGGTGACCTCATAGAGCAGGGCCGCCAGGGCACCGTCGGGCGTGTGGCAGAAGAAGACGCTGATCGGGTTGAAGCCGTAGCCAAGGATGCGCGGCATGGTCAGCAGGCGTATCGGCCCGCCAGCGATGTCGATGCCCGCCTCCGCCAGATGGCCCTCGACCTGGGCGCGCAGGGGGCGGCCGGAGCGGTCGCCGTGATCGCCGGTGCGCAGGGTGATCAGGCCGAAACGCGCGCGGCCGAGCAGGCGAAGACGCGCCTGCAGCCCGTCCAGCTCATCCAGATCGGCCAGCACCATCCAGAGCCGATAGCGCAGCCGGTGGTCAAAGGTCCGCGACCGCTGGTGCACGACTTCGCCGACATAGAGGGCCGAAGACGAGGCGAGGGCTGGCGTCGTGGTCACGCCGCCTCGGTCATCCGGTTTGCATCCCCGGGCGCGCGCACCTGAATCCGGCCGCTCTCGTTCTCGACCGACCACGGCCGGCGCACCCCGCCCAGCTGTTCGGCCACGGCCAGTCCGGCCTGCAGCCCGTCCTCGTGGAAGCCCGAACCGAACCAGGCCCCCGCGAACCAGACATTGCGGCGGCCCTGCAAAGACCAGAGTTCGGACTGGGCGGCCACCGCCGCCCGGTCGAACACGGGATGCTCATAGTCCCACTCGCCGATGATCAGCGCCGGATCGGGTGCCTTGGCCGGGTTCAGGCTGACGAACAGGGGAGGGCCGGGCAGGGACTGGAGCTCGTTCATCCAGTAGGTCACCCCGCCTTCGCCCGCGCGCTCCGAATAGCCCATGTGGGTCCAGGCGGCCCAGGCCTTGCGGCGCTTCGGCATCAGCGACGTGTCCCGATGGAGGATCACCTTGTTGGGCCGGTAGGCGATGGCACCCAGCAGGCGGCGGTCATCGGCCGAGGGCGCTTCCAGCAGGTTCAGGGCCTGATCGGAATGGGTCGCCAGAACCACGGCGTCGAACCGTTCGATCCGGCCGTCCTCGAACCGCAGCGCGGCACCATCGAGGCCGCGGAGCACGCCGGTGATGCCGGCGTTGGTGACGACCTGGCCCCGGAAGGCGTCCGCCAGCCGGGTCACATAGGACCGGCTTCCGCCATCGACCGTCCGCCAGGTCGGCCTCAGATCCAGCTTGAGCAGGTTGTGGTTCATGTAGAACCGGACGAATGACGCCGCCGGATAGTCGGCCATCTGACCCATGGTGCAGGACCAGATCGCGGCCGCCTGCGGCAGGAGGTGGGCCTCCTTGAACAGCGGGCCGTAGCCGCCGCGGACCAGATAGGCCTCCAGCGTCTCTCCGGTCCGTTCAAGCTCGGCCAGATCGCGCGGTGCCTGCTTCTGGAACCGCAGCAGGTCGCTGATCATGCGCCAGAACCGGGGGCTGGCGTAGTTGCGCTTCTGGGCGAACAGGGCGCCCAGGCCCTGGCTGCAATATTCGAAGGCTCCGTCGTCGATGGAGACGGCGAAGGACATCATGGCCGGCTTGGTCGGCACCTCAAGGTGCGCGAACAGGGCCTTGAGATTGGGATAGTTGGCCTCATTGTAGACGATGAAGCCGGTGTCGACGGCGATCGGTCCCTGCGGCGAGGGCGCGTCGACGGTGCTGGAGTGCCCGCCCAGCCGGTCGTCGGCCTCGAACAGGGTGACGTCATGCGCCTGTGACAGCAGCCAGGCGCAGGACAACCCGGATATGCCGGAACCGACGACAGCGATGCGCTGTCCGGCTGGCGAGGCGGGCGTCTCTGCGACAAGGTGAGGGGGCATGCCGACTCCAACTATGGTTCAGAAGAGCTACGGCGGAAACCGCACGTCGGATGCCTTCATCCGGATGCTACGCTGAGGCGTAGCTATGGCATAGTAAGGTCTGTCAGGAACGCCCATGTCTTTCGCGCCCACCTCTCTCGTCACGGATGCCATACGGCGGCTGCAGGATGCCCCGTTCCCGGATTTCATCGCCCGGCCGGCGATCAACAGTCTGGTCAGCGAGGCGCGGCGGCGGCTGGACCGCGAGGGCCCGCACGACGAGGCCGTCTTCGCCCGCGACATGGCGAAACGCGCGATCGCCGAACATACGGACGCGGCCAACGCCCAGCACTATGAGCTGCCGCCGGAGTTCTTCCAGATCTGCCTCGGCAAGCGGCTGAAATATTCCTGCTGCCTCTATCCGGCCGCTGACACGACGCTGGACCAGGCCGAGGAGGCCGCGCTGGCGGAGACCTGCGAACACGCCGGACTGAGCGACGGCCAGACGGTGCTGGAACTCGGCTGCGGATGGGGCTCGCTGAGCCTGTGGATGGCCGAGCGCTATCCCAATTCGACCATCACCGCCGTGTCCAACAGCCATGGCCAGCGAGGGCATATCGAAGCCCAGGCCGCGGCACGGGGCCTGACCAATCTGACGGTCGTCACCTGCGACATGAACGATTTCAAGCCGGCAGCGGAGGGGGTCTACGACCGGATCGTCTCGGTGGAGATGTTCGAGCATATGTCCAACTGGCGGGCGCTGCTGACGCGGGCGCATGGCTGGCTCAAGCCTGACGGCCGGATGTTCATCCACATTTTCACACACCGCGACGCGCCCTACCGGTTCGATCACACCGACAGCGGCGACTTCATCGCCCAGCATTTCTTCACCGGCGGCGTCATGCCCAGCCGCGGCCTGATGCGGCAGTTTCCGGACCTGTTCCGGGTCGAGCGCGAATGGACCTGGAGCGGCGTCAACTACCAACGCACCGCCGACCACTGGCTGGCCAATATGGACGCCAACGGCGACCGCGTGATGGAGCTGATGCGCGGGACCTACGGGGCCGATGCGGCCCTGTGGCGCCGGCGCTGGCGGCGGTTCTATCTGGCCACGGCCGGCCTGTTCGGCAACGATGGCGGAAACACCTGGGCAGTCACCCACTATCTGCTGAAACCGGCTTGAGGACCTGAAGACATGATCAAATACATCATCGCCTATCTCGGGGCCGGCCTCAGCTTTGCGGCTATCGACGCGGTCTGGCTGACCACCATGACCGACCGACTCTACAGGCCGGTGCTGGGGCCGATCCTGGCCGACAAGCCGGACATGCAGGCGGCGGTCGCCTTCTATCTGATCTCCATCTTCGGGACGGTCTTCCTCGCCATCGCGCCTGCCCTGCGCAACGGGGCCTGGCAGCGGGCGGCGATCAACGGTGCGGTGCTCGGCTTCGTGGCCTATGCCACCTATGACCTGACCAACCAGGCGACGCTGAAGGTCTGGTCGCTTCACCTCACGCTGATCGACCTGGCCTGGGGCACGACCCTGACGACTGTTTCGGCACTGGGCGGCTATTTCAGCGCGCGGTGGGCCGAGCGCCGGTTCGGCTAAGGCCCGCGCGATTAACCTTTTTCTTCCCGCGACACGGGCGCGAGGTGGCCAGATCGCAGCGATAGGGTAAAAGGTCCGACTGGACCTGGTTCCGTCGGGGGACGCTTTGCGCGCTGGTATCAACGCTTTGACGGCGATCTTCGTGGTCGGCGTTCTGGCCGGACTGGCATTGACGCCGGACGGACGGGCATGGCTGCGCAACCCCACCATCATGCTCGGCGACAAGGCCGCCGCCTCCGCGCCGCCGGCTGCTGCGCCCGTCGCTCCGGCCCCCGTGGCGGCACCCGCCGCCGGGCCGGTGCCGGCCATGGTTCGCGTGACGCCGCTGAACGCCCGGCTGGCGCAGGGGCCGCTGCGGATCGGCGTCTTCGGGGACTCCATGGCCGACGGCCTGTACGCGGGCCTGTATCGTGACCTGCAGGACCAGCCCAACGTCACGGTGACCAAATTCTCGCAGGTTTCGACCGGCCTGAGCCGCTACGACTATGTGAACATCCAGGCCAGGACCCAGGCCCAGCTCGACGAGCAGCCGGTCGACGCGGCGGTCATGCTGTTCGGCACCAATGACGCCCAGGGCATCGACACCGGCGGCGTGGTGCACATGTTCGGCACGGAAGGCTGGAAGGCCGCCTATGGCAAGCGGATCGACGACCTGGTCGCCCTGCTGCGCAGCCGCAATGTGGCGGTCTACTGGGTCGGCCTGCCGCGCATGAAACGCGACACCTTCGACGACAAGATGATGCTGATCAACGGCGTGGTCGAGGCCCGGATGCGGGCGCTGGGCGTGCCGTATATCGAGACCGTGGGCCTGACCTCGAACGGCGAGGGCGGCTATGAAGCCTATCTGCCGACCGCCGGCGGACGCCGGGTCCTGATGCGCGCCGGCGACGGAATCCACATGTCGATGGCCGGCTATCTGCGCATGAGCGCCCCGGTCGCCGCCCGGCTGAAGCGCGACGCCGGGCTGGATCGTCCGGCACCCGCCGCACCGCCCGCCGCCTGACCATGAAGGCGTTCGCCGGGGCCCTTGTCGCGGCTGTTCTGGCGTCCGCGGCCGCCGCCCAGGTGCCCTATGGGCCGACCGACGCGCCCGCGCCCGGCACCTCCGTCTGTCCTTCCGGCCTGTGCCAGCCCGAGGCGCTGAACGGCGTATTCGAGGCCCTCGCGCGGACCGAGGCAGGCCTCGGGACGGCTCCGGTCCACATCCTCCAGATCGGCGACAGCCACACGGCCGGCGACCGGATCACCGGCAAGCTCAGGGCCGCCTTGCAGGCGCGGTTCGGTGACGGCGGGCGCGGCGTCCTGCCGCCCGGCATACCCTATGCCGGCTATGCGCCCCTTCAGGTCGAGGTGACGGCGGACGGCTGGGCGACCACGCTCGCGCCACTGGCCGGCAATGCGGGCTACGTCCGCGCCGGTGTCGGTCTTTCCGGCGTGCAGGCCGTCACGGTGCGGCCGGGTAGCGCCCTGACATTCCGTCGCGAGACCGTCTCGCCCGCCTTCGTGCAGATCGGCCTGTGCGGGGAGGGGCCCGGACGCCTCGAGGTGACCGCGGATGACGAGCGCTGGACGGTGGATTTCGGGGAGGCGCGCTGCGCAATCCTCTACAGCAACCGCAGCCCGCGACAGGTCCAGCTCCGCGCGCTGGACGATGTCCTGTCCCTGCACGATGTCCGCCTGAGCAACATAAATCGGGGCGTGGAGCTGTCCAATCTCGGGGTGGTCGGGGCGACGATCCGGGATCTGGCCGCGCGCGACCAGCGGGTGGTGGCGCGCGAGCTGGCGGCCTGGCAGCCGGCGCTGATCGTTCTGGCCTTCGGCACCAATGAGGGGTTCGACGACGGCCTCGATCCGCGGGCCTATGAGGCGCTGCTGCGCGGCCAGATCGTGCGCCTGCGCAGGCTGGCGCCGGGGGCTTCGCTGATGATCCTCGGCGCGCCGGACGCCCTGCGCAATGGCGTCACCAACGGCTGCAGCGCCGACGGCCGACGCAGCCCGCCGCCGTCTCTCGCCGTGGTGCGGGACGTGCAACGCCGTGTCGCTGCCGATGTGGGTGTGGCTTTCTGGGACTGGCACGGGCGGATGGGCGGAGACTGTTCAGCGGACCGGCTGGCGACGCGGGGCGAGCCCTTCATGTTGCGCGACCGGGTGCATTTCAGTTCCGCCGGCGCCGACTGGATCGGCGGAGCGCTCAATGCCGATCTGATGACGGCCTATGACGCCTGGTCGGCCCGGCGCGGGGGAGGCCAATAGATGCTGTTCCCTACGCTCGCCTTCGGCGTCTTCTTCCTGTTCGTCTATTTCACCGCCTGGTCGCTGGATCGCGAGAACGGGCGGCGCAAACTGTTCCTGCTGCTGGCCAGCTGGTTCTTCTACGCCCAGTGGGACTGGCGGTTCGTCGCCCTGCTGATCTTCTCGGCGGTGCTGAACTGGGGCGTCGGGGCGCTGATCGCCCGGGCGCGGGAACAGGACGGCAAGACAGCCTGGATGGTCGGCCTCGGGGTTGCAGCCAACCTGCTGATCCTCGGCTTCTTCAAATACTATGGCTTCTTCATCGAACAGGCCGGCGACCTGCTGATGCGGTTCGGCTGGGAGCGGGATCTGCCGCTGCTGCAGATCGTGCTGCCGGTGGGGATTTCCTTCTTCACCTTCCAGGGCATTAGCTACGTCGTCGACGTCCATCGCGGGAAGACGCCGCCGGCGAAGAGCCTGCTCGACGTCATGCTGCTGATGAGCTTCTTCCCACATCTGGTGGCCGGGCCGATCGTAAGGGCCTCGGACCTGCTGCCGCAGTTCGACCGCGCCCCCCGCCTGACGCGAGCCATGGCCACCCACGGCCTGCTGCTGATCGTCTGGGGCCTGTTCAAGAAGACGGTGATCGCCTCGGAACTGTCGGTGAACCTGGTCGATCCGGTGTTCTTCGATCCATCCGCCTACGGGGCCTTCGACATCGCCGCGGCGGTCTATGGCTATGCGGTCCAGATCTATTGCGACTTCTCGGCCTATTCGGACATGGCGATCGGGATCGCCGCCCTGCTGGGCTATTCCTTCCCGCGCAACTTCGACCAGCCCTACCGGGCCTCGTCGATGCAGAGCTTCTGGCGACGCTGGCATATCAGCCTGTCCAGCTGGCTGCGCGACTACCTCTATGTGCCGCTGGGGGGCGGTCGTAAGGGGCTGGCCGCGTCCTGCATCAATGTCTTCATCACCATGGTGCTGGGCGGGCTGTGGCACGGGGCGGCCTGGACCTTCCTGGCCTGGGGGGCGCTCCACGGCGGGGTGCAGGTGATTGAACGGCTGGGTCGGGCGGTCTTCGGCGACCGCAAGGTGATCCCGACGGTGATCGGTGTGCTGGTCACCTTCCACATCGTCTGCCTCGGCTGGATCCTGTTCCGGGCCGAGACTTTCGACCTGGCCATGGCCATGCTGCAGGGGTTGGGCCGGATCGGTCCGGTGACGGCGCTCACGCCGCTGCTGCTGACCCTGATCGTCGGGGGTCTGGCCATGCACTGGCTGCCGCCGCGCGCGATCGAGGGCGTGGCCGAGCGGCTCAAGGCGGCGCCGTCGATCACCCTTGGCCTGCTGATCGGAGCGGCCTTCCTGCTCATCGAGGCGGTGCGTCCGGACGGCGTCGCCCCCTTCATCTATTTCCAGTTCTGAGGCGTTGAGCCGGCGATGAACGACCACCGCGATCCTCCCGAAATCCCGCTGGAGCCGTTTCCGGTTCACCGGCAGGAGTCGCCGTTTCCGCCGCTCTACGAAAGCCTGCCGCCGGGGCCGGCCGATCCGCACAGTGACTGGAACCAGAATGCGGACGCCCACGACCTGCCGACGCGCGAGAACCGGCTGGCGGCGCTCGGACGGTTCGCCTTTCCGCCCGCCCCGCCGCTGGACGATGAAGGCATCGCCGCCCGCGACCGGCGCTGGACCAGCCGCACGATCGTGGTGGTGACCGCCTTCCTGCTCGTCTTCAACGCCGTCTCGCCGCTCAACTGGTCGCGGCAGCAGGCCCCGTCATGGCTGCAGGGCACAGTCCAGCAGATCTCCGGGGTCTGGGTCGGCCAGCTGGCCGTGTTCGGCGTCGACATCCCCCGACAGGGTGCCCGCGAGGTCTGGATGGCGGTGCGGGAGGCGCGCTTCGTGGGCCAGGAGCCGGCGCCACCCGCGGGCTGATTTCAGTATTTCCGCTCATCCCGGCGAAAGCCGGGACCCAGTGTTCTGGGTGATGGAATCTGTGGACCGAGTAGCATCACGGTCGTCCTCAAACACTTGCGTCAAGCTGGACAGAACTGGGTCCCGGCTTTCGCCGGGATGAGCGGAGGAAAGGGATGTGCTTGAATTGCGCAGCGCCGACGCTAGCGTTCCCCACCGCTCGGTCTGAGGGTTTGGGGAATTGATCATGCGTCATCGTCTGCTTGGCCGGGCTCTGCCCGCCTTTGTGTTGCTGGCCGTTCTGGCCGGACCCGTCATGGCGCAGGAAGGCCGGACCTATCAGCAGCCGCCGGCGCCGATCGCGGATATTCTCGACACCAAACCCACCCCGACGCCCAGCCTGTCGCCGGACCGGACGACCCTGGCCCTGTTCGACCGCGCCAATCTGCCGCCGATCGCCGAACTCGCCGAGCCGATGCTGCGACTGGCCGGATACCGGATCAATCCGCGCAACAACGGCCAGGCCAACAGCCGGGTGACCTGGCTGACCGGCCTCAGCTTCCAGCCTGTCGCGGGCGGGCCCGCCCGGACGGTCAGCCTGCCGGCCAACGCGCGCTTCGTCTCGCCGGGCTGGTCGCCGGACGGCCGCTCGGTGGCCCTGCTGATGGATGCGCCGACCGGCCTGGAGCTCTGGACCGTGGACGTGGCCAGCGGTGTGGCGCGCAAACTGACGGACGCCCGGGTCAATGCCGCGGGCGGCGGTGCCTTCGACTGGCTGCCGGACAGCTCGGGCCTTCTGGTCCGGATGACCCCGGCGGGCCGCGGCCCGGCCCCTGACGTCAGCCGTCCGCCCGAGGGTCCGATCGTCGAGGAGAGCCTGGGCCGTACCGCCCCCGCCCGGACCTATCAGGACCTGCTGTCCAACGCCGGCGACGAGGCCCTGTTCGAATACTATTTCACCTCCCAGCTGACGCTGGTTCCGCTGGCCGGGCAGGCGCGGACCCTGGGGGCCCCTGCCGTCTTTCTGGGTTCGGGCGTCTCGCCCGATGGTCGCTATGTCCTGCAGACGCGGGTGCGGCGGCCCTACAGCTACGTGGTCCCGGCGGCCCTGTTCCCGGCCGATGTTCTGGTGACGGATATGGAGGGCGTGATCGTGCACCGGGTCGCCGACCTGCCGCTGCGCGACAACATCCCGACCCCGTTCGACGCCGTCGCGCCCGGTCCGCGCTCGGCCCAGTGGCGGGCCGACGCCCCCTCGACCCTGGTCTGGGTCGAGGCCCAGGACGGCGGCGATCCGCGCACCCCCGCCGAGGTCCGCGACCGGGTCTTCACCCTCGAGGCCCCGTTCGACGCCGCGCCAACCTCGCTGATCGACCTCAAGGACCGCTACGGCGGCATGATCTGGGGTGACGCAGACACCGCGCTGGTGGTCAGCCGGCAGTTCAACAGCCGGCGCGAGACCCGCTATCTGGTCGACCCGTCCAACCCCGGCGAGGGCCGCGTCCTGCTGGAGCGGAACTATCAGGATCGCTACAACGATCCCGGCTTCCCGTTGACCGAGGCCAACGCCAGCGGCTTCCCGGTGATGCAGTTCACCGCCGACGGCTCCCGGGTGCTGATGACCGGCGCCGGGGCGACGCGGGCAGGGGAATATCCCTTCCTGTCGACCATGGACCTGACCACCGGCGCGACCGAGCGGGTCTGGACGGCGGAAGACGGTACCTATGAGACTGTGGTGGGCATCCTCGATGAGGACGGTCGCCGAATGGTGACGCGACGCGAGACCCGCAACGATCCGCCCAACCTCTTCGTCCGCGACCTCGACGCCCAGGCGACGCCCCTGACCACCTTCGCGGACCCGGCCCCGCAGATGGCCGGGGTGACCAAACAGCTGATCAGCTACACCCGCGCCGACGGGGTCCAGCTGTCGGGTACGCTCTATCTGCCTGCCGGCTACGACAAGGACCGCGACGGACCGCTGCCGCTGGTGATGTGGGCCTATCCGGCCGAGTTCACCGACGCCGCCGTGGCCGGCCAGGTGGTCGACACCGCCAACCGCTTCACCCGGCCGGGCGGCATCAGCCACCTCTTCCTGCTGACCCAGGGCTATGCCGTGCTGGACGATCCGTCGATGCCGATCGTCGGCGTCAACGGGGCCGAGCCCAACGACACCTACATCCAGCAGCTGACCGCCAGCGCCGAGGCGGCGGTGAATGCGGTGGTGGAAATGGGCGTGGCCGACCGCGACCGGATCGCCGTCGGCGGGCACAGCTACGGTGCCTTCATGACCGCCAACCTGCTGGCCCACACCGACCTGTTCCGCACCGGCATCGCCCGCTCGGGCGCCTACAACCGCACCCTGACCCCGTTCGGCTTCCAGGCCGAGCAGCGCACCTACTGGGAGGCCGGCGACACCTATACGGAGATGTCGCCCTTCACCTTCGCCAACCGGGTCAATGAGCCGATCCTGCTGATCCACGGCGAGGCGGACGACAACTCCGGCACCTTCCCGGTCCAGTCCGAGCGGTTCTACGCTGCCCTGAAGGGCAACGGTGCCAATGTCCGCTACGTCGTCCTCCCGCTCGAGGCCCACGGCTACCGGGCGCGGGAATCGGTCGGCCACACCCAGTGGGAGATGACTCGCTGGCTGGATCAGTATCTCAAGAACGCCGGGCCGCGGGTGGCACCTCCCGCGGCTCCCTGATCGCCGTACGTCAGGAATCGTAAGTCCCGGACTCGTCCCGCGCGTGGTGATCTGCGCGCGGGAACAGGAGGGAGATTCCATGAAAACGCTTCTTCGGGCCGCCGTTGCGGCAAGCATCATCGGCCTGGCTGGCGGGCTCGGCGGTTGCGCCTCGCTGATCACCGGCGGCGAGCTGATCCGGCCGGGCGAGCCCACGGGCGGCCTGCAGATCCGCAACGTCTCGCGGACCAACTCCATCGATGTCGTCCTTGTCTCGGACTGCAGCGCGTCCACCTACGGTCTGAACCGCCTGCCGTCGGGCTACAGCATCCCGCCGGGCGGCAGCTATACCTTCACCCTCTCCGCCGGGTGCTGGGACGTGGGAGCCGGCGAGGTCCTGAGCCAGAATACCTGGACCGAGGGCTATGCGAAGGTGACGGTCGTCCCCGGACGGACCACCACGCTGCAATCGCGATAGCGCGCGGTCGCTGAACCTTTGCGGCGGCGCAACATTCCTGTTGCGCCAGCGCCGCTTGTCGGGCCACGCTGCAAGATCGTTGCAGCGGGAGCAGCATGGCCTTCGACGAAATGTCAGGTGACGGCGGGGGAGTCCGCGACAGCTATCGCGGACTCGCGCGCTGGCTGGCGGACGCCCCCGAGGGGCTGCTGCAGGCGCGCTCGCGTCAGGCGGAGCTGTTCTTCCGCCGCATGGGGATCACCTTCGCCGTCTATGGTGACGCCGAATCCAGTGAACGCCTGATCCCGTTCGACGTCGTGCCGCGTATCATCGGCGCTTCCGAGTGGGCGGGGCTGGAGGCCGGGCTGACCCAGCGCGTCCGGGCGATCAACCTGTTCCTGGCCGATGTCTATGGCCCGCAGGAGTGTCTGAAGGCCGGCATCGTCCCGGCCGAGCTGATCCTGACCAATCCCCACTATGTGCCGGAGATGCAGGGCCGGCGGCCGCCGCGCGGGGTCTGGGTCCACATCGCCGGCGTCGATCTGGTGCGCACGGGCGAGGACGGCTTCTACGTGCTGGAAGACAACTGCCGTACGCCCTCGGGGGTCTCCTACATGCTGGAGAACCGCGAGATGATGATGCGGTTGTTCCCCGACCTGTTCGCCGACTATCCGGTGCGGCCGGTCGAGACCTATGCCGACATGCTTCTGGCCAGCCTGCGTGGCTCGGCGCCCGAGGCGGCGGGGGGCGACCCGACTATCGTCGTCCTGACGCCGGGGCCGTTCAACTCGGCCTATTACGAACACTCCTTCCTGGCCGACAAACTGGGCGTCGATCTGGTCGAGGGCCGCGACCTGTTCGTCGACGACGGCAAGGTCTTCATGCGCACGACCCAGGGCCGTCAGCAGGTCGATGTCATCTATCGCCGGATCGACGACGACTTCCTCGATCCCCTGACCTTCCGCCCGGACTCCACCCTGGGCGTTCCGGGTCTGATGACGGCCTACCAGAACGGGACCGTGACCCTGGCCAATGCGGTCGGCACGGGCGTGGCCGACGACAAGGCCGTCTATACCTACATGCCCGAGATCATCCGCTTCTTCACCGGCGAGGAGCCGATCCTGAAGAACGTCCCGACCTGGCGCTGCCGCGAGCCGGAGGCGCTCAAGGAGGTGCTGTCGAAGCTGGATCAGCTGGTGGTCAAGGAGGTCGGAGGCTCGGGCGGTTATGGCATGCTGGTGGGCCCGGCCTCGACCAAGGCCGAGATCGAGGCCTTCCGGAAGAAGCTGATCAACGACCCCGACGACTTCATCGCCCAGCCGACGCTGGACCTGTCGACCGCGCCGACGCTCGACAAGGGTGAGCTGCACGGTCGCCACGTCGACCTGCGGCCGTTCGTGCTGTCGAGCCCCGAAGGCGTGAAGGTCGCCCCGGGCGGCCTGACTCGCGTGGCGCTGAAGCCCGGTTCGCTGGTGGTCAACTCCAGCCAGGGCGGCGGGACCAAGGACACCTGGGTGCTGGACGTCTGATGCTTAGTCGTACCGCAGACAGCCTCTACTGGACCGGCCGCTATATCGAGCGGGCCGACTTCCTCGCCCGCATCCTCGAGGCGACGCTGCGCCTCGCCGCCATTCCGACGCGCGGCGACGGCGACGCCGAGACGGTCTGGGCCAGCGCCCTCGCGTCCGCCGGCGCGCCCAAGGCGCTCGGCCGGTCGCCGACCGAGAAGTCGGTGCGCGAATATCTGGCCTTCGCGCCGAACAATGCCTCGTCGATCACCGCCTGTATCACCCGCGCCCGCACCAACGCCCGCTCGGTCCGCACGGCCCTGACGGTCGAGCTCTGGGAGGCCATCAACGGCGCCTGGAACGGGCTGGAAGAGCAGGGGCAGCCGACCCGCCGCGACGAGTTCGCCCGCTTCCTCGAATGGGTGAAGACGGTCACCCTGTCGGTCGAGGGCGCGACCTCGCGGACCATGCTCCGCAACGACGGCTACTATTTCCTGCGGCTCGGCGCGGCTATCGAGCGGGCCGACAACACGGCGCGGCTGCTGGACGTGAAATACCATCTGCTGCTGCCCGAGGGCGAACGCGTCGGGGGTCAGCTGGACTATTTCCAATGGACGACCTTGCTGCGCGAGGTCTCGGCCCTGACCGCCTATCGCTGGGTCTATCGCGACTCGGTCAAGCCGTGGCTGGTGGCCGACCTGCTGGTGCTGAACCGCCAGATGCCGCGGTCGCTGGCCAGCTGCCAGGCCTCGATCGTCCGCTATCTGGAGCGGCTGGCCAGCGACTACGGCCGGCGCGGCCCGGCCCAGCGGCTGGCGGCCGACCGGATGCGCGCCTTCGACAACTCGCGTATGGAAGACATCTTCCAGTCGGGCCTGCACGAATACATCCAGGCCTTCCTCGGCGAGAACGGCCGGCTGGGACAGGCCATCCATGACCAGTATCTGAGCTGACGCGTGCGCATCCGTATCGACCATGCGACCACCTATGCCTACGACCGGGCGGCGCGCTTCATCATCCAGACTCTCAGGCTGACGCCCCGCTCGTCCGAGGCCCAGCAGGTCCGCAACTGGCGGGTCGAGACCGATGTCGACGCGCGCCTGCGCAAGTCCGAGGACGCCTTCGGCAACATCGTCCACACCCTCTACACCGAGCAGCCGACCCAGAGCCTGACCGTCCGGGTCTCGGGCGAGGTGGTCACCACCGACACCGCCGGCGTCGTGCCCGCGGGCCAGGAGACGCTGTCGCCGCTGGTCTTCCTGCGCGACACCGCCCTGACGCGGCGGGACAAGCTGATCTCGGTCTTCGCCTCGGAGTTTTCGGCCCATCCGCCGCTGGAGCGGCTGCACCGGCTGATGGCGGGCATCCACGGCTCGGTGGCCTTCGAGGTCGGGGTGACGACCCCCACCCACACGGCGGCGGAGGTGCTCGCGCTCGGACGCGGCGTCTGCCAGGACCACGCCCACGTCTTCATCGCCTGCGCCCGTCAGATGGGCACGCCGGCGCGCTATGTCTCGGGCCATCTGCTGCGCCGCGACGGCAAGGACGATCAGGAGGCCGCCCATGCCTGGGCCGAGGCCTGGATTCCGGATCTCGGCTGGGTCGGTTTCGATCCGGCCAACGGCATCTGCTCGACCGACCGTTATGTGCGGGTTGCGGCCGGACTGGACTATCGCGGCGCGGCGCCCGTGCGGGGCGCCAGCTACGGCGGCGGGGGCGAGCGGCTGGCCGTGCGGCTGAACGTGCGTGATGCCGACATGCAACAGGGACAGCAACAGGCTTAGGCTTTGGGTTACCGGACGGGGGAATCTGTTACCGTGAGCGCCATGACGGACGGGCATCGGGGATTGCGCGCCGCATGACCTATTGCGTGGGCATGCTGGTTGAAGAGGGGTTGGCGATGATCGCCGACACCCGGACCAATGCTGGCGTCGACAGCATCTCGACCTATCGCAAGCTGCATGTCGTCGACCGGCCGGGCGAGCGGGTGCTGGGCATCTGCACCGCCGGCAATCTGTCCGTCACCCAGACGGCCCTCGCCATGGCGCGCGAGGGAGTCCATCTCAACGTCGGCGAGCCGGCCGAGACGCTGGAGACGGCACCGACCCTGTTCCGCTGCGCCCAGATCCTGGGCCACGCCCTGCGCAGCGTGCGCCTGTCGATCGCCCCGGCGCTGGAAGCGGACAGCCTGAACACCTCGGCCTCCATGCTGCTGGGTGGCCAGATCAACGGCGGCCAGATGGGGCTGTTCCTGATCTACAGCCAGGGCAATTTCATCGAGTGCGGCCCTGACACCCCCTACCTCCAGATCGGCGAGCTGAAATACGGCAAGCCCATCCTGGAGAGCGGGCTGGCGCACGACAGTTCGCTCGCGGAAGCGGTCAAGCTGGGGCTGATTTCGTTCTCGACCACCATGCGGTCGAACGTCGGGGTCGGCGCGCCGTTCGATGTGCTGACCCTGCGCCGGGACTATTTCAGCGGTGACCAGCGGCGGATCGAGGAGGACGACTCCTATTTCGCCGACCTGCACCTGCGCTGGACCCAGGCCCAGGCGGCCGCGCGCCGGTCGATGCCCGAGCCGCCCTGGATGAAGCGGGCCCGGCCAACCGCCGTCGAGGGCTGAGCCGCGTCGGCGGAACCGCGAACGGTTCCGCCTCGCGATCGTCCGTCCGATCAGTGGCCGTGATCGCCCTCGGAGTCGGCTTCCGTCGCCCCTGCAGCCCAGCCCTCGCCGCCCGCCTGCGCGAACCAGAAGGGCGCACGGGCGCGTTGACGCGGCGCAACCTCGTTCATGCCGGAGTCGTAAACCCGACCGTTGGCGATCGTGTAGCTGATCGAGGTGGTGTTGCGGATGTTGTCCAGCGGGTTGGCGTCCATCACCACCATGTCGGCCAGCTTGCCGACCTCCAGCGAGCCGATGTCGCGGTCCAGACCCAGTGACCGTGCGCCGTTCAGGGTGCCGGCGCGGATCACATCGATCGGTGCCATACCGCCCTGGGCGAGGCTCCACAGCTCCCAGTGCGCGGCCAGACCCTCGCGCTGGCCGTGGGCCCCGATGGAGACGCTGACGCCCTGTTCGGACAGCCGGGTGGCTTCACGCGCGATCGAGATGTGGTTCCACTCGTTGTCGGGCAGGGTTTCCGGCCGGCGCGCGCGGGAATCGAGGATGCGGCGCGGGACGTACTGGGTCAGGATCGGATTGTTCCAGACCTCGCTCTCCTGGTACCAGTAGTTCTCGCCGTAACTGCCGCCATAGGCCACGACCAGGGTCGGGTTGTAGGCCACGCCGGTCTGCCGCCACAGCTGGTGAACGTCGTCATACAGGCGGGCCAGCGGGATCGAGTGTTCGATCGTGGTGTGGCCGTCGACGATCATCGACATGTTGTGCTGGAACAGCGAACCGCCCTCCGGCACCACCATCATGTTCAGCTGGCGCGCCGCCTCGATGATTTGCTGACGCTGCTCGCGACGGGGCTGGTTGTAGCTCTTGACGCTCCAGGCACCCGCCGCCTGCATCCGCCGCAGGGTCGACAGGGCGTCGTCGAGGTCGTCGACCTGGGCCGTGAAGGCCGTGCTGGCCCCGTACAGGATGGTGCCGGTCGAGAAGATGCGCGGCGCGATGATGCGGCCGGTGCGGGCCAGTTCGCTGTGGGCGAAGATCTCGCTCGTGTCGGCCGACGGATTGTGGATCGTGGTCACGCCGAAGGCGAGCGAGGCGTAGTCGACCCAGCTCTGTTCGGGGATGATCTCGTCCGATCCCATCGAGCCGTGCCAGTGGGCATCGACCAGACCCGGCATGATGGTCTTGCCGGTCATGTCCAGCGTCGGCGTCCCGGCCGGGATGGTGGTGGCGGCCAGCGGGCCGACCGCAACGATGCGGTTGCCCTCGATGACGATGACGCCGTTCTCGATCACCTCGGCGCCGTTCATGGTGATGATGCGCGCGCCGGTCAGGGCGATACGGCCCTCGGGCACGTCTGCCTGGGCGGTGAACCCGATATTGATCCCGTGCTCATCCGGGCGGGGCAGTTCGTCGGGCGCGCCGTCGACGAAGGTGAAGGCCTGGTTCAGGTCGCGGGTGAACAGCTCGGGCCCCAGCGACCATTGCAGGCGTTGCGAGTCGCCCGACCAGCTCAGCCATTCTCCGGCGTCACGGGTGACCCGGGCCTGGGGCAGGGACTTGCCTTCGGCGCTGATCGCGACCGGGCGGCCCGACATGACGAAGGGCGCGACATAGGCGTTGAACCGCTCGGTCCAGCCGATCCAGTTTCCGTCGGGCGAGACGGCGAACTCGCTGGCCCATTCCGAGGTCAGGTGTGTGCGTTCGTCCTCGCCGTCCAGATTGACCGAGATCAGTGTCTGTTTGTCGCCGTCGCGGCCCTGCAGGAAGACCCGGTCATTGGCGGCGCCGAATTGCGGGCTGGAGCCGTCGTCGGTCATGAAGACCGGCGCGCCGCCCGCGGCGGGGATGCGATAGACTCCCGGGTCGCGGCTCCACAGGGCGCTGGTCAGGAAGCCGTCGCTGACGGTGCGATAGACGATGGTCCGTCCGTCCGGCGAGAAGGTCGGCTCGATATAGTGGCCGGGGTTGGTGGTCACGACGCGACCGGTGCCGCCCGAGGCCGGGACGACGCGGATCGAGCCGAATTCCTGGTCGTCCCACGTGGTGTAGACGATCGACCGGCCGTCGCGGGACCAGTTGGGATAGAGCTCGAAATGGTCGCTCTGCCGCGTCAGCCGGCGCGCGGTTCCGGTCGGCAGGTCGCGGATCCACAGATTGCCGAGTGCCTCGAACACCACCTTGGTCCCGTCCGGCGAGGGGCGGGCCCAGCGGATCATGCGGACGTCGAACGTGTCCGGCGCGACCTCGACGGGGAAGCGGACCGTGTCCTGCACCCGACGCGTATCGGCGACGTGGAAGGGGATCTCGGCGACGGCCTGGGTGCCGACGTCGACACGCTGGATACGGCCGTCGGCCCAGAAGACGATGGAGCGGTTGTCCGGCGTCCAGCTGATCGCCGGATAGACGCCGTGAATGGCCCAGGTTTCCTGCAGGTCGCGGTCGAGACCCGAGAACACCGGCGTCTCACGCCCGGACTCGATGTCCATGACGTAGAGCACCGACTGGTAGCGAACGCGGCGGATGAAGGCGATCGACTTGCCGTCGGGCGAGGGCGTCGGGCGGATCGAGCCGCCGGGGCCGGTGATGTACGGATCGATCTCGCCGGTTTCGCGGTCCAGCCGGCGGATGATGTAGATCTGGTCGTTGACGTCCTTGGAATATTCGAAGGTCGCGCCCGGCGTGGCGTCGTCGCTGAAGTAGATGTAGCGGCCGTCCGGCGAGAAGGCGGGTTCACCCGTGTCCTTCTGCTGGGTCCGGCGCTCGGTCATCTGCACGCCGCTTCCACCCGAGCGGTGGTACATCCACAGCTCACCCGCCCCCAGCGAGCGCGACGAGGTGAAATGCTTCCGTGCCACGATGAACTGGCCGTCGGGCGACCATTCGGGCTGGTTCAGCAGGCGGAAGCTTTCTTTCGACACCTGCGTCGGGTTGGAGCCGTCGGCGTCCATGACCCAGATGTTGTCGCCGCCCGCCCGGTCCGACGTGAAGGCGATCGAGCGCCCGTCCGGCGACCATTTCGGCTGCATGTCCCAGGCCACGCCCGAGGCGATGGCGCGGGCCTCGCCGCCGCTGACGGGCATGACATAGATGTCACCCAGCATGTCGAAGACGATGGTCTGACCGTCCGGGCTGACGTCCAGCGACATCCAGGTGCCGCGGGTCACATCGATCGGGATGTCGCGCGACGGTCCGGGCGGGTTCTGCACATCCCATTTGGGCGTCTCGGCCGGAGCGGCGGCGGGCGCGACGACCGCAGCGGGCACCGCCTGCGGGTCAACGGGGCCGGGCACCGGCGGCGCCGCCAGCGGCGACACCGGCTCGGGCGTCTGGGCGGCAGCGGGGCAGGCGAGCGCCAGCAGGGCGACCGTGGTCAGAAAAGCGCGCTTCATGGTGTGTCATCCCCGGGGACATCTTCGGACGTCTCGCGCCGTCGGCGGCTGCGTCCTTGGTGGGCGCAGATGAACATTGTCGCGCGGCGGAAGTCCAGCCGCGCGGCCAGCTTGACCATGGCCGGGCCCCGACCTACCGTCCGGTCAGGATTGGGGAACGCTGTTCGATGGCTGCGATGTCCGGTAACCGTCGGTCAACAGCCCGGGCGGCGTCCCTTGCGCTGACGCTTGCCGTCGCCTTGGTGGGGCCGGTCACGACGGCCGCGGCCCAGGATTTTGAGGCCATCCTCGCCGCGCCCGACGACGAGGCCCTAAACATGGCCTATGCGCGGGAACAGGCGGCACTCGGCAATCTGGCGCTCGCCGCCTCGGCGCTTGAACGGATCCTGATCCTTGAGCCGAACCGGCATTCGGCGCGGCTGTTCCATGCCGTGGTGCTGTACCGGCTGGGTGATCTGCAGGGCGCGAAGGACGAGTTGCGCCGGCTTGAGGCCGTACAACTCACGCCGATGCAGCGCGCAGAGGCCGAGAGCTATTCACGGCGGATTGACCGGGGCCTCGCGACCCGCTCCTTCTCGGGCAGCCTCAGCGCCGGCGTCGCCTATGAGGATGACGCGGCAGGTGCCTATTTCACGGCCTTTGAACTGCTCGGTGCACCGGCCCCGGAAGAAGGCGTGTCCAGCGAGGTGTCGCTGGTCCTCGAAGGGCGCGCCGACATCGGAACCAGCCAGGTCTGGGAGGTCTACGGGACTGGCCTGCTTTACGACCATACCGCCCAATCCGGCGCGGCGATCGACTTCCGGCGCGCGGGGCTTGAGTTCGGCCTCGCCCGGAACACCCGGTTGAGCAAATCCCGCTTCGGCGCCGTGCTGCGCCACGTCCGCCTGATGGGCGAGCCGCAGCTGACAGAAGCCGGTGTGAGGGGCGAAACGCGCTGGCGCATGACCAACGCCACCACCCTGAGACTGCGTGGCGAAGCTGTCAGCCAGGACTATGATGAGCCCGGAATCGACGCCCTGTCAGGCGTTCTCGGCGGCGACCGCGACGGTGCCCGCTATTCCGTGGGGATCGGTGTCAGCCATCGATTCACGTCGCGCACGACCTTCGACGCCAGCCTCGACCATGAAATCAAGTCCGCCGGCTACGAGCCGTTCGGCTATTCCGGTCCGCGGCTCGGCCTCAGCCTGGACCAGCGCTTCGACAAGGGCATCTATGTGTTCGCCAGCGGCTCCGCGCGCTGGATCGAGTATGACGAACCGGATGCGGTCTTCCTCGGCGGTGCGACCCGCGACGATGTCAGGACCCACGCCCGGCTCGCCGTCGGCGCGCCGCTCAGCGCCTTTACGGCGCGAGGGGCCACCGGCGACGTGCGTGAGAATGTGACCCTCGAAGGCGCCCTGAACTACAGCCGCCGTGGCTCCTCGCCGCCCCTGGCCGATTTTGACGGCTGGGGTGCCGAGCTTCGGCTGATCTGGCGTTTCGGCGCGCGCGATTGATGTCAGGAACCCGGTCATGAGGAAGTTCGCGTCCCTGGCTCCCGCCCTCGCCCTTTGCGGCTGGCTTGCGCTGGCCGTCCCGGTCGAGGCCCAGGATTCCGTCGGGGTCAACGCGGCCATCCGCAACTCTGTCCAGACGCGCAGTTCGGCCAGCGGGCCGCTCCGCCCGGCCCAGCTTCGCGCGCCTGTCCGCCTCGGCGACCAGTTCGTGACCGGCCCTCAGAGCCAGGTCCAGGTGCTGCTGCGGGACCGCTCGACCTTCACCGTCGGGGCCAACGCCCGCATGACGGTCGACCGGTTCGTGGTCAGTGAAAGTGGCGGCTCGGCCGTGTCGGTGGCACGGGGTGCCTTCCGCTTCGTCTCGGGCCGGACCGCCCGGTCATCGTCGCGCGAGGCGATCGCCACCCCGGTCGGCTCGATCGGCGTCCGTGGCACCATCGTCGAAGGGGTGGTCGGCCCGGATATCCTCGGCTTCCTCCGGGCCCAGCCCGACGTCCCGCCGTTCACGGGGGATGAGGAGACCATGCTGCTGGTCGTCCTGCGGGGTCCGGCCGGCGACGCCCGGACGTTCGACACCCCGGGCGCGGTCGATATCGAGCGCGACGGGGTGACGGTGTCGCTGGAGCACCCGGGTCAGGCGCTGCTGGTCAGCAGCGACGGCATGTTCGGTCCGTTCTTCGTGCCGGACGACATTTCGTCTGCGCTCGGCGACCTGCTCAGCCCGACGCCCGACCCCGGCGCGGATCCGGGCGGGGCCGAGATCGAGATCGCCGCGGCGGTTGAGGCCGACGACACCTCTGTCTTCGCCGACACCCTGCCGCCCCTGGATCCGGCGGACGACTATGAGCCGCTGCCTGCGGAGGATGACCAGGGGAATTTCCCCTTCTTCCCGCCGACCCAGCCCAACCCCTGATCCCGCTCAGGAGAAGCCGTCGTCCCGAACGATGAACGGCGGTGGCTCATGCGGCAGGGTGTCCGTCAGCCGGAACGGCGACAGGTCGAACGGGTCCTGCTGCGGGAAGATGTCGGGCATTTCGCGCAGGTCTCCGAGGTCGTCCAGCACCGGCGGCGTGTCCGCCTTGTCGAACAGCCCGGGCAGAACCTGCGGCGACCCGGCCTCGCCGCCGTCGACGTCATCGGGCCCGTAGCAGATCTCGGGGCCGCCGCCCTTGGTTGAAGGCGTGGCACCGCCGGCGATGTCGAGCACCGTCACCGTGACCGCCTGGAGGTCGCGGAGCTGACCGTCCGACGCCGACACGATGACGTCATAGGTGTTGTCGCGGCCCAGATCCGTCGGGGCCTCGAAGTCCGGGGCCGTGACGAAGGTCAGGACCCCCGTCGCCGGATCGATCGTGAACATGGCCGCGTCCGTGCCGCCGGCGATGCTGTAGGTGACCGTGTTCAGATTGACGTCCGTCGCCACGATCGTTGTGACGGTGGTCTGGCCCTCGTCGACGTCGATGCCGATCTCCGCCCCGCCGCCGTCCGAGGTGATCCGCGGCGGCTCATTGTTGGCGAACACCAGATTGACGGTCTGGTCGTCGAACTGGAGGAACTCGCAGTTCAGCACCAGATCGTCGCCGTCCGGACCGACGACCCGGACCACGCCCGCGGTGATGAGCTGGATCGTGTAGGAGGTCAGCGGTCCCTTGAAGATCGCCGTATCGAATCCCGCCCCGCCGTCGATCCGGTCGTCGCCGCCGTCACCGCTGAGCTGGTCGTCGCCGTCCTCGCCCTGGATGTCGTCGATGCCGATCCCGCCCGTGAGAATATCCTCCCCGTTTCCGGCGAACAGGAAGTCATCGCCGTCGCCGCCGCTGAGCCGGTCGAAGCCGTCGCCGCCCAACAACGTATCGATCCCGGTGTCGCCGAGCAGCCTGTCGTCCTCGCTGCCGCCGTCCAGGGTGTCATTGCCGTCGCCCCCCTGCAGAAAATCATCGGAGGTTTCGCCGAACAGGGTGTCGTCGGCTTCGTCACCACGCAGGACGTCGCGCCCGTCACCGCCTCTCAGGGTGTCGAGCCCCTGGCCGCCTTCCAGGACGTCGTCCGCGTCCCCGCCGTCCAGATCGTCGTTGCCGAGGCCGCCGAAGATGCGGTCGTCGCCGGCGCCGCCGGACAGGGTGTCGATCCCGTCGAAGCCGTTGATGACGTCATTTCCGCGCAGGCCCGACAGGATGTCGTTCCCCGCGGAGCCGTTCAGGATGTCGGCGGTGAACTGGACCGCGACGGTCACCGGCGCGGACGTCTCGCTGGCGGCATTGGTGATCTGGAGGGTCAGGGCATGGGTCGACACCGGGATGTCGGAGGTCGACTGGAACAGCAGCGCCTCGACCAGGGCCTCGATCGCGGCCCGCGTCGCACTGCTGTTGAAGTTGATGACATACGCCCCGGTCGGCGGCGGACTCGCGACCGTCCCGATATCGACGCCTTCGAAACTGACCACGCCGAACTCGATGCCGATCTGTCCTGAACCGATCCCCACGTGCCGGATCGAGATGAGATCGGTGGGGTTCAGCCCCGTGATGCTCAGATTGCCGCCGCCATAGCCGACGCCTGAATCGACGAAGGTGACGTCCGCGTCGATCTGGACGGCGGGGTCGCCCTCGTTGCTCGCCACAGTGCCGACGACGTCCGTCAGGCTGAGCGTGTTCTCCGCGACATCGGTGACCGTGACCCGCAGGTTCTGGGTGTCGCTGTTCACCCCGTCCGAGGCCTGGACCACGATGTCGTAGTTGTTGTCCCCGCCGGCATCGAGCGGGTTTTCGAAATCGGGCGGCGTGATGAAGCCGACCGCCCCCGTCGCCGGATTGATGGAAAACAGGGCCGCATCCGCGCCGCCGACGATGGCGTAGGTGAGAGTGGCCCCGGCGTCGGGGTCGATGGCCGACACGGTGGTCACCGATCTGGATCCCTCGGCGACGGACACGGTCCCGTTGGTCCCGCCGCCGTCCGAGGTGATCACTGGTGCCTCATTGGCGTTGGTGACCGTCAGATTGATGGTCTGGGTGTCGGTCAGGGTTCCGTCGGAGACCTGGACGACGACCTGATAGACATTGTCGCCGTTCTGGTCGGCGGGCGCTTCGAAATCGGGCGGGTTGATCAGGCTCAGGACCCCGGCGACGCTTATGCCGAACAGGCCGGCGTCCGCTCCTCCGACGATGGTATAGGTCAGGTTGGCGCCGGCGTCGGGATCGAAGGCGGTGATCGTGGTAGGACCGGTCGTGTTCTCCGAGATGGTGTAGCCGCCGACCGCACCGCCGCCGTTTGAGGTGATCACCGGTGCCTCATTGGCGTTGATCACCGTCAGGCTGATGGTCTGGGTGTCGGTCAGGGTTCCGTCGGACGCCTGGACGATGACCTCATAGACATTGTCGCCGTTCTGATCGGTCGGGGCCTCGAAATTGGGTGGGTTGATCAGGCTCAGGACCCCGGCGCCGTTCATCGTGAACAGGGTGGCGTCGGCCCCGCCGATGATCGAATAGGTCAGGTTGGAGCCTGCGTCGGGATCGGATGCCGAGACCGTATTGGGACCCAGGGTGTTCTCGAAGATGGTGTAGCCGCCCGTCGCTCCGCCGCCGTTGGAGGTGATGACCGGGGCTTCATTGGCATTGCCGACGTTGACGAAGACCGTCTGCACATCGGTCCCGCCCTGGCCGTCGGACACCTGGACGTCGACCTCATAGACACCGTCGGCGTTCTGGTCGGTCGGGGCCTCGAAGTCCGGGGCCGCCACAAAGGTCAGGACGCCGGTCGTCGGGTTGATCGCGAACCGCGCGCCGTCCCGGCCGGTGATGATGGACCAGGTCAGGTTGGCGCCCGCATCGGGATCCGCCGCGACCAGCGTGGTCACGGTCGTGCTGTTTTCGACGCCGGTGATGACGGTCGACGGTCCGGCGCCGCCCGAGGTGATGACCGGTGCCTCATTGGCGTTGGTGACGGTGAGATTGATGGTCTGGGTGTCGGTCAGCGTCCCGTCCGAGACCTGGACGATGACCTCATAGACATTGTCGCCGTTCTGGTCGGTCGGGGCCTCGAAATCCGGTGGATTGATCAGGCTGAGGACGCCGTTGTTCATCGTGAACCGGGCCGCGTCCGCTCCGCCGATGATCGAATAGGTCAGGTTCGCCCCGGCGTCCGGGTCGTTCGCCCCGATGGGATTGGCCCCGGGCGTGTTCTCGACAATGGTGTAGGTGCCGACGGCCCCGCCGCCGTTCGAGAAGATCACCGGGGCTTCATTGGCGTTGGTCACCGTGACGTTCAGCGTCTGGGTGTCGGTCAGCGTTCCATCGGAAACCTGGATGATCACCTGATAGATATTGTCGGCGTTCTGATCGGCCGGGGCCTCGAAATTGGCCGGGTTGATCAGGCTGAGCACGCCCGCGCCATTGATGGCGAACAGGGCGGCGTCGGCCCCGCCGATGATGGACCAGGTCAGGTTGGACCCGGCGTCGGGGTCGAAGGCGGTGACCGTGTTCGGTCCCGTCGTATTCTCGACGATGGTGTAGCCACCCGTCGCGCCGCCGCCGTTGGAGGTGATGACCGGTCCGTCATTGGTCCCGGTCACCGTCACCGTGACCGTCGCGTCATTGGTAAGGCGCGTGACGTTGGCCGCACCGAACAGGACATAGCTTGATCCGGCGTTGACGCGGCCGGACGGGTCGGCATGGGGCGCGCCGATGATCAGGTCGTCGAAACCGTCGCCGTTGACATCGCCGGCCGCCGAGACGGACTGCCCGGTGAAGTCGCCCGCTGCGACACCGCCGATGAGGAAGCCGGTCTGACCGTTCAGGGACGCCAGATCCAGCACATTCCCGAAGCCGGTGGTGCGGCCGAAGACGACATAGGTCTCACCGGCATCGGCTCCCCCGGTCCCGTCGGCGTAGAGGGCACCGATCAACAGGTCGTCGATGCCGTCGCCGTTTACGTCCCCCGCCGAGGCCACCGAATGCCCCGTCAGGTTCAGCGCGGCCGTGCCGGTGATGGTGAAGCCCATGGCGGCGGGCATGGACGACAGGTCCAGATTGGCCCCGAAACCGCCCGCCCGGCCGAACACGACATAGGTCTCGCCGGCGTTCTCGCGCCCGGCCGGATCGGCATAGAGGGCACCGATGACCAGATCCGCCCGCCCGTCGCCGTTCAGGTCGCCGGCCGAGGCGACCGACCAGCCCGCGTGATCCCCGGCGTCCACGCCAGAGATGGTGAAGCCGTCAGCACCGCCCAGGGCACCCAGGTCCAGGGTCGCGCCGAAACCGCCTACGCGCCCGAACACGACAAAGGCTTCGCCGGCATTGGCCCGCCCGCCCGGATCGCCCTGGGGGGCCCCGATGATCAGATCGTCGATACCGTCGCCGTTGACGTCTCCCGCCGCCGCGACGGAATAGCCGCTCCGGTCGGACGCATCGGCCCCGAGGATGGCGAAGCCGTTGGCCCCGGTCAGCCCGGCCACGTCGAGCTCGGCGGCGAAACCGCCGGCCCGGCCGAACACCACATAGCTGGCTCCCGCGTCGGCCTCGGCACCGCCGTTCGCTTCCCGCGCGCCGAGGATCAGGTCGTCGAAGCCGTCACCGTTGATGTCGCCCGCGGACGAGACGGCGAAGCCGAGCCCGTCTCCCGCCGCGCCACCCCGGAAGGTCACCCCCGTGGTGCCGTTCAGTGTGGACAGGTCAAGGCCGGCGCCGAAGCCGCCCGCGCGGCCGAAGACCAGATAGGTCTCGCCGGCATTGGACCCCTGCGCGGCCTCGCCCCACGGTGCCCCGATCAGGAAGTCGGCCAGCCCGTCCCCGTTGACGTCTCCCGCCGCCTGGACGCTGGCGCCGCTGAAGTCGAAGGCGTTGACGCCGGTGAGGGCGAAGCCCTGCGCGGCGGTCAGGTTGGCGAGGTCGAGCGATGCGCCGAAACCGCCCTGGCGGCCGTACACCACATAGCTGGCACCGGCGTCCGTGCGGCCGGTCGGATCCGCCGACAGGGCTCCGATCAGCAGGTCGTCGCGCCCGTCGCCGTTGACGTCGCCGATGCCCGCGACGGAATAGCCGCTGCGGTCGCCCGCGGCGGCGCCGTGGATCACGAAGCCGTTCGTTCCATTGATCGACGCGGCGTTGAACACGCCCTCCGGGGCGAGGGGCGATCCGCCGCCGTCTCCCGCGGCATAGGTGAAGCTGTCCTGGGCCGTCTGGCCGGCGCCGAGGCTCTGGAAGGCCGTGCCGACCTCATAGGACAGGGTGCCGTCTGAATTGACGATCACCCGCGCGCCCGAGGGCAGGGTGATGATGCTGCCGGCCGTCACCGCAGCGCCGTTGATTCGGGCCACTGCGGCGGCCCCGACGTCGTTGTTCAGCACGGAAATGACCACCGCCGGGCCGTCCTCGACCGCGCTCGCCGTGTCATTGCCGGCGGACACCGGTCGGGGCGCGTCGAGAACAGGGGGGCTGATCTGGTCGACCGGGCGCAGCGGGGCGGTCCCCTCCGGCGCGGGCGGCAGAACCTCGGCTGTCAGGGGCCTGGGTGCGGACGTTACGGTTTCGTCCAGCAGATGGTCAGCGCCCTCGACGCGGTCGATGTCGAAGACCTGCAGCGCCGAAGCGGAGCGGGCGCGGGGCCCGGGTTCGACCAGACCAGGTTTCGTATAGGTGTTCCGAATGGCCATGCCGTCCCCCCGCGGTCTGGCTGCGGCGGCCGTCGCGCGCTCCTGCCCCAAACCCGCCGAACACTGTGCGGCGAGCGTGGTCGGATGGCAAACCCCCACGCGTGAAATCAGCGTTCACGCTGAAAGCGGTCGAGGACCGGCTCAGATTTTCGGGATTGAGACGATGGTGGGTGATGTAGGGTTCGAACCTACGACCCGCTGATTAAGAGTCAGCTGCTCTACCAACTGAGCTAATCACCCGGACCATTCGTCTGCACGGAGCCTCGCAAGGCCTGTGCCGTCTGCGCGTGCGCCGGTCTTGGACCGGTTTCAGCGAGGGGGCGTACCTAATGGGAATGCCCCTCGCGTGCAAGGGGATTCACGGTTCCGTTTCGGTTTGTCGCAGGACGGGCTAGGGTCCGGTGAATCAGCCGCCGGGGAGCGGCGACGGGGGAAACGACCATGGCCTTCTGGAACCGCCGGCGCTCGATCGACGCCATGCTGGCCCCGCACGACGGGCCGGCGCTGAAGAAGACGCTGGGCTGGCCGCATCTGATGGCCCTCGGCGTCGGCGCGATCGTCGGCACCGGCATCCTGACCCTGATCGGGGTCGGGGCCGGCCTGGCGGGTCCGGCGGTGATGATCAGCTTCGCCCTGGCGGGTCTGGTCTGCGCCTGCGCCGCCCTGGCCTATGCCGAGCTCTCGACCATGATGCCGGCGGCAGGCAGCGCCTATACCTATTCCTACGCCGTGCTGGGCGAGCTGATCGCCTGGATCGTCGGCTGGAGCCTGATCCTCGAATATTCGCTGGTGGTGTCCGCCGTGGCGGTGGGCTGGTCGGGCTATGCGACCGGCTTCCTCGCCGGGATGGGCGTCGAGCTGCCGGCCATGCTGGCGGCGGGACCGCACGTCGAGGGCGGGCTGATCAACCTGCCGGCAGTGTTCATCATCGCCGTGGTGACGGGCCTGCTGCTGCTCGGCACCCGCGAGAGCGCCACGCTCAACGCCATCCTCGTGGTCATCAAGATCGTGGCCCTGATCGCCTTTGTGGCCATCGCCCTGCCGGCCTTCGACGCCGCCAACTTCACCCCCTTCATGCCCAATGGCTTCGGCTCGCCGGCCCTGCCGTTCGCCGAGCAGATCACCGGCCAGCCCGTGGTCCAGACCGGGGTCATGGCGGCGGCGGCGATCATCTTCTTCGCCTTCTACGGCTTCGACGCCATCTCGACGGCGGCCGAGGAAACGAAGCGGCCCGAGCGCGATCTGGCCATCGGCATCGTCGGCTCCATGGTCGTCTGCACGGCCCTGTATCTGGTCGTGGCGGCCGCCGCGATCGGTGCCCGTCCGGTCGCCAGCTTCGCTGAAAGCCCCGAGCCCCTGGCCCTGATCCTGCGCGAAATGGGGCAGGGGACGGCGGCGCAGTGGATCGCGGTCTCGGCCGTGGTCGCCCTGCCGACCGTCCTGCTGGCCTTCCTGTTCGGCCAGAGCCGCATCTTCCTCGGCATGGCGCGCGACGGCCTGCTGCCGCGCAAACTGGCCAAGGTGTCGGCGCGCGGCGTGCCGGCGGTGGTGACCGTCTTCACCGCCATCGTGGTGGCGGGCCTGGCCGGCGTCATGCGGCTGGACGAACTGGCTTCGCTGGCCAATGCCGGGACGCTGGCGGCCTTCGCCGCGGTCGGCGTCTGCCTGATCGTCCTGCGCATCCGCGACCCGCACCGCCCGCGCGTCTTCAAGGCACCGCTGTGGTGGCTGGTCGGAGCGATCACCATCATCGGCTGCATCGTCTTCTTCTTCAGCCTGCGCGCCTCGACCCAGATGTGGTTCGTGATCTGGAACGCCGTCGGCCTCGTCGTCTATTTCGGCTGGTCGGCCTGGAACTCGCGCCTGGCCAAGGGCGAGGAGACCGCCGGCTGATGGCGTTGCGCGATCTGTCCGGTGCCGTCGACTTCACGGTCCTGGAGCGGATGACCGGCGGCGACGACGGCATCACCGAGGAGGTACTGGGCCTGTTCGTCCAGCAGGCCGCGATGTGGTCGCCCATGCTGGACGTGCGCGAGGACGGCTGGCGTGATGGCGTGCACACCATCCGGGGCGCGGCCGCGGGCATCGGTGCCGACACCCTGGCGGCGGCCTGCCAGAGCGCCGAGGCAGCGGACAAGGCAGTGGCCCCGCCGCTGCTCGACCGGGTGCGGGATGCGCTGGAGATCGCCCTGGCCGATGTGGCGGCCTACCGGCATGCCCTGATGCTGAGGTCGCTGAGGGCCTAGCCGCGCGTGCGGTCCCAGACCCCGAATTCATGCGCGATGCAGCGGTCGATCAGGGTGCGCCAGACCGGCTCGGCGATGGCCGGCGACAGGCCGGCGGGGCCGGCGGCGGCCAGCACCTTGGCGACCACATCCTCGATGCGGGCCTCGTCATGCACTACCGACCGGTCCGGCTTGATGCGGGCGGCGGCGTCCATATAGCGCTGGCGCTCGGCCAGCAGCTGGACGAGGGCGCGGTCGAGCGCGTCGACGCCCTGGCGCACCTCGGCCATGGAGGCACAGGCTTCCGGCGCGGTGCGCGGATCGATGGTGACGCTATCCGACAAAGGCACGCTCCAGCACATAGTCGCCCGGCTCGGCGTTCGAGCCCTCCTTCATGCCGAAGGATTCGAGCAGTTCAGCGGTTTCCTTGATCATGGCCATGGAGCCGCACAGCATGACCCGGTCGCGCCCGGGCGAGAAGCCGTGCGGCAGACCCAGGTCGTCGAACAGGGTGCCGGACTTGATCCGGTCGGTGATCCGTCCGGCGTGCTCGAAGGGCTCGCGGGTGACGGTGGGATAGTAGGTCAGCTGGGCCCTTGCCTCCTCGCCGATCAGGGGATCGTCGTGGATGCCTGAGGTCAGGAAGTCGCGATAGGTCAGGTCGGCGGCGTGGCGCACGGTATGGCAGACCACGACATGGCCGAACCGGCTGTAGGTGTCGGGGTCGCGCGCCACGCTGAGCCAGGGGGCCAGGCCGGTGCCGGTTCCGATCAGCCACAGCCGCTCGCCGCCGGTCAGGGCGTCCAGCACCAGGGTGCCGGTCGGCTTCTTGCCCATCAGGACAGTGTCGCCCGGCTGGATCTTCTGCAGGCGCGAGGTCAGGGGGCCGTCGGGCACCTTGATCGACAGGAACTCCAGCTCCTCGGCCCAGCCGGGGCTGGCGATGGAATAGGCGCGCAGGATCGGCTTGCCGCCGTCGGCTCCCGGCAGGCCGATCATCACGAACTCGCCCGAACGGAAGCGGAAATCCTCGGGCCGGGCGATGGCGAAGCTGAACAGCTGGTCGGTCCAGTGGCGCACCCACAGCACTTCCAGCTCATGGAAGGCGGAGGCTTTCGCGGGCGGCGGAGGGGCGGCGACGTCGGTCATTGCGCGCTTCTTAGGGGGTGAGAGGCGAGGGGGGAAGGGATGCGGATGTCGCGCGGGGGATGTTCCGCCGGCGTCCGTCCCGAAGCTGTCTTTTCGCCCCTGATCATCGCATCCCTTTTCGCCCCCAAAGGTGCCTTCTCACCCCTCGCTCCGCCCTCATTCGATCCCGGTTCAGGGACCTGCGACCAAAGCTGACGCACCCATGTGCCTCTATGTGAAGTGGCGGCGGGGACAAGGATTTTTGGCGGTTCGACACACAGCAGGGCATCGGGATCCGGAACGTCGGACCTGTTCAACGGCGACCCGCCGGCGGGGCACCCTTCGGGTCGAATTTTTCCGGTCCTCACAGTGTAATCTCGACCCTGTCGGCGCAGGGGCGGAATCGGGGATGACGCCGGCCGAAACGACCGCTAGCGTCCGCGCCATGCGCAACAAACTCCTCGCCTCCACCCTGTTTCTCGCGGCCCTTTCGCCGTTCACCGCCGTGATGGCGCAAACCGCGGACCCGGCGGTCCTGACCCCCGAGCGGGTGTTCGCCAATCCGTCGCTGGCCGGGCCCGTAGCGCGGGGCGTCAGCCTGTCGCCCGACGGCGAACTGGTCGCCTTCCTCCGCTCGCGCGAGGACGACGTCGACGTGCTGGATCTGTGGGCCGCGCCGACCGGTGAGGGCGAGCCGTTCAAACTGATCGATGCCCGGGCGCTGGTGCCGGACGCGGGCGAGCTGTCGGAGGCCGAGAAGGCGCGGCGCGAGCGGATGCGGATCAGCCAGCGCGGCGTGGTCGAGTATTCCTGGGACCAGCAGGGGCGCTACATCCTCGCCCCGCTGGAGGGCGACATCTTCCTCGCCGAGCGTGAAGGCGGGGCCGTGCGCCGCCTGACCGAAACCCCGGCCGACGAGATCGACGCCAAGGTCTCGCCCAGGGGCAATTTCGTCTCCTTCGTCCGCGATCAGGACCTGGTCGTCCTCGAGCTGAACGGAAACCGCGAGACGGCGGTGACCACGGACGGCGACGGCCTGATCACCTGGGCCACGGCGGAGTTCATCGCCCAGGAGGAGATGGACCGCGACACCGGCTACTGGTGGAGCCCGGACGAACGCTACATCGCTTTGCAGCGCACCGACGAAAGCACGGTCGACATCATCCCGCGGCTGGACATCACCGGCGGCGGAGCCCGGGTGATTGAGCAGCGCTATCCGCGCGCCGGCCGGCCCAATGCGGTGGTCGACCTGTATGTCCACGACCGCGAGACGGGACAACGGACCAGGGTCGATCTGGGCACCAATGCAGACATCTATCTGGCCCGCGTCGACTGGTCGGCCGACGGCCGGACTCTCTATGTCCAGCGCCAGTCGCGCGACCAGAAGACGCTCGACCTGCTGAGCGTCGATCCGGCCACGGGTGCCTCGCGCGTGATCCTGTCGCGGACCTCGGACGCCTGGGTTCCGCTGACCCACGACTTCAAGCCGCTCGACGACGGCAACTTCATCTGGTCGTCGGAAGAGACCGGCTGGAAGCACCTGTACCTCTACAGCCGTGACGGCCGCCGCATCCGGGCGATCACCTCGGGCGACTATCCGGTCAAGAGCCTGAATGGCGTCAATCAGCAGACCGGCGAGGTCTTCTTCACCGCCTCGATGCGCGATGGCCGGGAACTGCCGATCGAACAGCAGATGTTCCGCGCCAGCCTTCGCCGGACCGTGACGCCCGTGGCGGTAACGCCGGGCGGCGGCTGGTGGGGCGCGTCGATGAACAAGACGGGCACGGCCTATGTCGGCAACTACACCGACCTGAACACGCCGACGCAGTCCGGCCTGTATCGCGCCGACGGGACCTTCGTGCGCTGGATCGAGGAGAACCGGCTGGACGCCGATCACCCGATCTATCCCTATGTCTCGCGTCGGGGCGAAGTGACCTTCGGCACGCTGGAAAGCCATGGTGAGACCCTGGTCTGGCAGATGACCACGCCGCCGGGCTTCGACCCGTCGAAACAGTATCCGGTGGTCATGCAGGTCTATGGCGGACCGTCCGGCGGCGGCGTCCGTCGCAGCTGGCAGGGCTCGACCAATCAACTGTTGACCGAGGCTGGCTACATCGTCTTCAGGCTCGACAACCGCGGCGAGGGCGACCGCTCCGCGGCCTTCAAACAGGCCCTGTATCTGCGCATGGGCCAACCTGAGATCGAAGATCAGGTGTTGGCGGCGAACTATCTGAGATCGCTGCCCTATGTTGCTGACGACCGCATCGCGATGATGGGCTGGTCCTATGGCGGTTTCATGAGCCTGATGGCCCTGACCGAGCCCGATATGGGCCTGGCCTCGGCCATCGCCGGTGCCCCGCCGACCGAGTGGAGCCTGTACGACACCCACTACACCGAACGGTTCATGTCGACGCCGGAACTGAACGCCGCCGGCTACGCCGCCTCGGACGCCATTCCGCGCCTGCCGAACCTGACCGGCCGTCTGCTGCTGATGCACGGCATGGCCGACGACAACGTCATCCTCGAGAACTCGACGCGGGTCATCGACGCGCTGCAGGCCTCGTCCATCCCCTTCGAACTGATGCTCTTCCCCGGCCAGCGCCACGGCGTCCGGGGCAATGAAAGGCAGCTGCAGCAATGGCGAACCTATCTGGACTTCCTCGACCGCACGATCGGGTCACGGGTGCCCGCCGCGCAGGACTGATCGCGGGGGCGGTTGCGGCGCTTTCGTTGGGCGCCTGTGCGACGCCCAACGGCGACGGCAGCTGGACTATGGCCGGCGAGGACGGCGGTCGCATCTATCAGCCGCCGACGGCCGCCGCCGTGGTGGACGGGCATTTCCCCGGTGCTGCCGCCATTGAAGGGTCGCTCACCCTGATCGCCAGTGTGGACACCGTCGGGCCAGAGCCCTTCAACGCCGTGATCGCAACCAGCCCCGCCATGATGGCGGACGATTGGCCGATCCCCGATGGCCCCCTCCGCGGCCTGCCGGTCCTCCTGAAGGACAACATCGAAACCGCCGACATGCCGACCACGGCCGGCTCTCTGGCCCTCGTCGACAACGCGCCCGGCCGGGATGCGCCCCTGGTCACCCGCCTGCGCGAGGCCGGTGCTGCCATCCTCGGCAAGGCCAATCTGTCGGAATGGGCCAACATCCGGTCGACCAATTCCATCAGCGGCTGGAGTGCGGTCGGGGGCCAGACGTTGAACCCCTATGATCCGGCGCGGACCCCTTGTGGTTCATCCGCAGGCAGCGCGACGGCGGTCGCCATGGGTCTGGTGCCCGCCGCCATCGGCACCGAGACCAACGGCTCCATCGTCTGTCCGGCCTCGGTGAATGGCGTGGTCGGGTTCAAGCCGACCGTTGGTCTGGTGTCGCGCACCCATATCGTGCCGATCAGCCACTCGCAGGACACCGCCGGCCCGATCACCACCACGGTAGAGGACGCCGCCATCGTGCTGACCGTCATCGCCGGCTCGGACCCGCTGGACCCCGCCACGGTCGAGGCGGATGCGCGCAAGGTCGACTATCGCGCCGCGCTGGACGCCGGGTCGCTGGGCGGTGCCCGGATCGGGGTCATGCGGTTCCTGATCGCCAACTATTCGGCAGAGACCCAGGCCGAGTTCGAGCGGGCCCTGCAGGCCATGCGCGACGCGGGGGCCGAACTGGTCGAGATCACCGAGGGCCCGGACATGCAGGCCGTCGGGGCCAGTTTCCAGGTGCTGATGACCGAGTTGAAGGTCGATCTGAACGCCTATCTGGCCTCGACCGACCCGACGCAGGTGCCGACCCGGACCCTGGCCGATCTGATCGCCTTCAACGCCGCCGAGCCGCGTGAGACGCCGCTGTTCGGCCAGGAGCTGTTCATCCGCGCCGAGGCCACGACCGGTCTTGAGGACCCGGCCTATATCGAGGCGCGCGAGCGTTCGTTCCGGGCGGCGGGGCCGGAGGGGATCGACCGGATGATGGCCACGCACAGGGTGGTCGCCCTGGTCGCGCCGACGACGTCGCGGGCCTGGACCAATGATCCAGCCGATGACGACCGGTCGCAGGGATCGTCCAGCTCTCTCGCGGCGGTGGCGGGCTATCCGCACCTGACCGTGCCGATGGGCTTCGACCGCGGCATGCCGGTCGGGATCAGCTTCATTGGCGGCAAATGGGACGACGCCCACATCCTGTCGCTGGGCCACGCCTATGAGCAGCGGACCCATGAACGACGCCCGCCGACGCTGGTGCAACCTTCGGCCCAGAACGGCGGTTGAGGCGAGATGGAACGGGAGTTCGTCAAATTCGCCACCGCGACCGCCAAGGTCGCCGGCAAGCCCTGGACCTTCATCGCCTGCCTGGCGATCGTCCTGGGCTGGGCAGCCACCGGGCCGATCTTCAAATTCAGCGAGACCTGGCAGCTGGTGATCAACACCGGGACGACGGTGATCACCTTCCTGATGGTGTTCCTGATCCAGAACACCCAGAACCGTGACGGTGCGGCGATGCAGGCCAAGCTGGATGAGCTGCTGTTCGCGGTGAAACAGGCGGATGACCGGTTCATCGGCATCGAACATCTGACCGAGCTCGAGCTGGACGCCATTCTGATGGAGGTCGAGAGCCGAGCCCTGGCCATCCAGGCGGGCAAGCCGGCGCGGGCCTTACCCGGCAAGCGCGCCCGGCCCGAGGCGGTCGAGGCGGCCCAGCCGAAGAAGGCCAGTCCGCGCAAGGCCGGCAAGCCAGGCGCATGAGCGATCTGGCCGCCAATGTCGTGGGCACTCTTGCGGCCCTTTGTTCGATCACCAGCTTCGCCCCGCAGATGATCAAGATCTGGAAGGAACGCGACGCCTCATCGGTGTCGCTGAAAACCTATTCGTTGACGGTGATCTGCTTCGTGCTGTGGACGGCCTACGGCGTGCTGACAGGGGCTTGGCCGATCATCGTCGCCAATGCCTGCGCCCTGGTTATGGCCTCGGGTGTCCTCGTGATGAAGTGGCGGTTCCGCGAGGCTTCGGGGCGCTGAGCCCGTCAACCTGCGGGTGATGGCGATGGACAGACGGGCGGGGGTCTGAAAGCGTAACGCGGCTATGTGAGGCGGGGGCCGATCGATGTTGCTCAACCGACGAGGCGCGCTGGCCGGCGCAGGCGGCCTGATGACGGCCCTGGCGACTGGCGAGGCCTGGGCGCAGGACGCCCGGCGCGTCCGCAAGGCCGCCTCTTCCCTGAGCTCCGCCGACGACGACATCCTCGCCTTCGCCGAGGGCGTCAAACTGATGAAGCGCCGCTCGGACGCCCTCTCATGGGAGGCCCAGAACCGCCTCCACGCCCAGCGCGCCGAGCACGGCAACTGGCGTTTCCTGCCCTGGCACCGGCTGCAGGTCGCCCACATGGAGCGGATCATCGCCCAGGTGACCGGCCACGCCAATTTCGCCATGCCCTACTGGGACTGGCAGGTGGACCGGTTCCTGCCGCCGTGGGTGCTGGACCCGACGTCGCCGCTCTATGAGCGTCAGCGCGATCCGGCGGCCGAGACCCTCGATTTCCAGAAGGCCCGCTTCGCCCAGAGCCGCGATGTGGCCCGTGTTTCGGACGACAATTTCGACGCCTTCTGCGGTCGCGAGCGCGCCGCGGGCCGGGTCGAGGCCTATGGCCACAACATCATCCACATGCTGGTCGGCGGCTATATGGGAAGCACCCGCACGGCGGCGCTGGACCCCGTCTTCTGGCTGCACCACTGCAACGTCGACCGGGTCTGGGCGACCTGGCACCAGAAGAACGGCGACCTGGCGTATCCGCGGCCGTGGAAGGACGTCTCCATGTCGGGCTTCACCGGTCCCGACGGCCGGCAGACCGGACGGTGGGTCGCGTCGCGCATCACCTCCACCCGGGGTCTGGGTTATCGCTACGACGCCCTCTATGCGCCCCTGGTCTTCGCCCTTCCGCCGGGGGCGCTCGGCGGACCGCCCGTGTCGACCAGCGAGGTCTCCATCCGGGTCGATGCTGATTCCACGGACGGCTCGGTCCGGCTGGAGCTACCCGCCGAGATCGTCCGCCTGCTCCGCGAGGCTCCCGGCCGGGTGACGGTCGAGGGGACCGGGGTCGTTGCCTATGAGCGGTCGGAGAACCTGACCGGTCGCGGCATGGCCACCAGCGTGTTCGCTGCGAAGGGCCGCGTGGATCTGGGCGTCTCCCCGACGTTCGTCCATTTCGGCGGCGGCGAGGATGACGCGCACGCGGGCCATAGCGGGCACGGCGACTACGCCCATGTCTTCACCTTCGACAGCGCGGTGGTCCAGCTGGCCAGGCTGACGACCGGGCCGCTGGCGATCGTATCGACAGCCCAGGACCTGCGGCCCGAAGAGCAGCGGCCGCCGGTACGGGCGGTGTCTCTGGAGGCGACGATGACAGTGACCGAGTACGCCGCCTGACCCCTCAGTCCGCGGCTCGGGTCGCCTGGGCCGCATGGACGAGGGCGATGATGCGATCCGCTGCCTCATCGACCGAACAGCCGGCCGCGTCGATCCGCAGGTCCGGCGCTTCCGGCGCCTCATAGGGGCTGTCAATGCCCGTGAAATGGCTCAACTGCCCGGCCCGCGCCTTGGCGTAGAGCCCCTTCACGTCCCGCGCCTCCGCGACCTCCAGCGGGACGTCGATGAAGATCTCGAGGAACTCGCCCGGCTCCATCCGCTCGCGCGCCATCCGTCGTTCCTCGCGGAAGGGCGAGATGAAGGAGACCAGCACGATGAGGCCCGCGTCCGTCATCAGCCGCGCCACCTCGGCCACCCGTCGGATGTTCTCGACGCGGTCGGCGTCCGTGAAGCCGAGGTCCCGGTTCAGCCCGTGACGCACGTTGTCGCCGTCCAGCATCACCGAGTGGAGGCCCTCGGCGAGCAGGCGCTGCTCGACGCGGTCGGCGATGGTGGACTTGCCCGCGCCGGACAGGCCGGTGAACCAGAGCACCAGCGGCGACTGGCGTTTGAGCGCTGCGCGGTCGGCCCGGCTGACGGTCAGGGCCTGCGGATGAATGTTTGCCGCCCGACGCAGGGCGAAACGGATCATGCCGGCGCCGGCGGTCTCGTTCGTCATCCGGTCGATCAGGATGAAGCCGCCGAGGTCGCGGTTCAGCGCATAGGGCTCGAAGGCGACGGGGGCGTCGAGCGCCAGGGTGCACAGGCCGATGTCGTTCAGGGCCAGGGTCGGGGCGGCCAGCATCTCGCCGGTATCGACATTGACCTTGTGCTTGAGATCGCTGATCCGCGCCCCGATCGTCTCGGCACCCAGCTTGAGCCAGTAGGAGCGGCCCGGCAGCAGGGGGCGTTCGGACATCCAGACCAGATGGGCCTCGAACTGGTCCGCGACCTCCGGGGGAGCCCCGGCGGCGGCGATCAGATTGCCGCGCGAGACATCCACGTCTGGCGTGAGGGTCAGGGTCACGGACTGGCCCGCGTCGGCCTGGTCGAGGTCGCCGTCCAGGGTGACGATGCGCTCGATCCGGGCGCTGACGCCTGACGGCAGAATACGTACGGCGTCGCCCGGACGGGCCGAGCCGGCCAAGATCCGGCCCGCGAAGCCGCGGAAGTCGGCGTGGGGGCGGCTGACGCCCTGGACGGTCATGCGCATCGGTGCCGGCGCTGCCTCGGCCAGATGGACCGTCCGCAGACAGGTCATCAGGTCGGGCCCGTTGTACCAGGGCATACGGCCATCCGCCGAAGAGACGTTGCCGCCCGTGCGCGCACAGGTCGGGATGGCGGTCACATCGGTCAGGCCGATCTGCCCGGCGAAAGCGCGATAGTCATCGACGATGACGTCGAAACGCGCCTGCGAGCCTTCGACGAGATCCATCTTGTTCACGGCCAGCACGACCCGGCGGACGCCAAGCAGCGCCAGCAGCCGGCTGTGCCGCCGCGTCTGGGTCAGCAGGCCCTTGCGCGCATCGACCAGCACGATGGCCAGGTCCGCGGTCGAGGCGGCGGTGACCATGTTGCGCGTGTACTGCTCGTGGCCCGGGGTGTCGGCCAGGACGAAGCGGCGCTCGCCGATGTCGAAGAAGCGATAGGCGACGTCGATGGTGATGCCCTGCTCGCGCTCGGCGGACAGGCCGTCCACGAGAAAGGACATATCCGGGGCACCGTCGAGATCGGGCAGGGCCGCGATCTGGTCGGTCGGGATGGCTCCGGCGTCGAACAGCAGGCGGCCGATCAGGGTCGACTTGCCGTCGTCGACCGAACCGCAGGTGATCAGGCGGACGAGTTCCTTCGGTCCGGTGTCGGGGAGCGGCGGCATCAGAAATAGCCCTCGCGCTTCTTCCGCTCCATCGAGGCCGACGGATCGTGGTCGATGGCCCGGCCTTGCCGTTCGGACACGGAGGCGTCCCGCACTTCGCGAACAACCGCCTCCAGTGTGTCCGCTTCGCTGTCGACCGCCGCGGTCAGAGGCCAGCAGCCCAGGGTCCGGAACCGGACGCGGCGCATCTGCGCCTGTTCGCCGGGTCTCAACGGCATACGGTCGTCATCGAGCATGAGCAGCGCCCCGTCACGCTCGATCACCGGCCGATCCGCCGCGAAATAGAGGGAAGGCAGGGCGATGTTTTCGCGCTGGATGTAACGCCAGACGTCCAGTTCAATCCAGTTCGACAAGGGGAAGACCCGCACGGACTCACCCGTATTCAGGCGGGTATTGTAGAGGCTCCAGAGCTCGGGCCGCTGTCGTTTGGGATCCCAGCCGTGCGCCGCCGTCCGGACCGAGACGATCCGCTCCTTGGCCCGGCTCTTCTCCTCGTCGCGCCGTGCGCCGCCGAAGGCCGCATCGAACCGGCCGGCGTCCAGTGCCTGTTTCAGCCCCTGGGTCTTCCACAGATCGGTATGGACGCTCGCACCGTGATCGAACGGATTGATCCCGTCGGCCTCGGCTTCGGGATTGCGATGGACCAGCAGGGGCATGCCTGCCGCCGCTGCGGCCTGATCCCTGAAGGCGTACATCTCGCGGAATTTCCACGTCGTATCGACGTGCAGGAGGGGGAAGGGCGGCGGAGCCGGGAAGAAGGCCTTTCGCGCCAGATGCAACAGGACGGCGGAGTCCTTGCCGCCTGAGAACAGCATCACCGGCCGCTCGCATTCGGCGACGACCTCCCGGAAGATGTGAATGGCCTCGGCTTCGAGAGAGCCGAGGACGTCGTCGTGCAGCCGCATCGTCTAGCTGTGGCCCCGGAATCGCGCGGCGCCAAGTCTCACGCGGGGACGACGGCGGTGGTCTCGATCTCGATCCGGGCGGCGTCCTCGATCAATCCCTTGACCTCGACCACCGCCATGGCGGGGTAGTGTGGTCCGATCAGCTCGCGCCAGGCCGCGCCGATTTCGCGCAGGGCGGCGAGGTATTCGCGCTTGTCGACGACGTACCAGGTCATCCGGACGATGTGCGCGGGGCCGGCACCGGCCTCTGCGAGGACGGCAAGGGTATTCTCGATGGTCTGGCGGAACTGGCCGGCGAACCCCGTCTCGACAAAAACCCCTTCGGGCGTCCAGCCGATCTGGCCGGCGACGAAGACCATTCGGCCGGTCGCCTCGACGCCGTTGGAATAGCCCTTCGGGCGCGGCCAGCCTTCCGGCAGCAGGACGCGGTTCATTCGGCGGTCTCCAGATAGGGCGCGATGCGGGCGCGCAGGGCGTCTGGCCAGGGCTCGGGCTTCAGCGAGGCACCGACGTAGACGATCGTCTGGGTCGCCTCGAACCGCAGGGCGCCGCCGCCGGCGATCCGGTGGCGAAGGCCGCAGGAGGCACCGCCCAGTTTCGTGACGGTCAGGGCGAAGGTCAGTTCGTCTTCCAGCCGTGACGGGGCGATGAAGCGGGCCTCGACGGCGGCGGTCGGGACGCTGACATGGCGGTTGACGTGCAGTTCGCGGAAGGAGGCGTCCAGCGGCCCGGCGAACCAGTCCTCGACCACGCCGTTCAGCATCTCGAAATAGCGCGGGAAGAAGACGATCCCGGCGGCGTCGCAGTCGGCAAAGCGCACGCGCCGTTCGGTGGTAAAGATCCGGCCGCTCATGCGTCGGCCTTCAGGCGGAAGCGCTGCAGCTTGCCGGTCTGGGTCTTGGGCAGGGCGTCCACGAAATCGAGGGCGCGCGGGTATTTGTAGGGGGCGATCACGGTCTTCACATGGTCCTGCAGCGCGGTTCTCAGGTTGTCCGAGGCGGCGTGGCCGGCGTTCAGGATCACAAAGGCCTTCACGATCTGGCCCCGTTCGGGATCGGGGGCGCCGATGACCGCCGCCTCGGCCACGGCGGGGTGGCGAAGCAGGGCGTTCTCCACCTCGGGCGCACCGATGTTGTAGCCGGACGAGATGATCATGTCGTCGGCGCGGGCCACGAACCAGAAATAGCCGTCCTCATCGAGCCGGTAGACGTCGCCGGTCAGGTTCCAGCCGTCCTGGACATAGGCGGCCTGCCGGCCGTCGGCGAGATAGCGGCAGCCGGTCGGTCCGCGGACCGCCAGGCGGCCGGTTTCGCCCGCCGGGAGGGGGCGGCCTTCGGCGTCGATAATGCGCGCTTCATAGCCGGGCACGGCCCTGCCGGTGGCACCGGGCCGGATGGCGTCCCCGCTGGCCGAGATGAAGACGTGGATCATCTCGGTCGAGCCGATCCCGTCGATGATCCGGACGCCGGTTGCTGCGTGCCAGGCGTCCGAGGTTGCTGCGGGCAGGGTCTCGCCGGCCGAGACGCAGGTGCGCAGGCTCGAGAGGTCGTGCTCGCCCGTCAGCTTCAGCAGCGCGCGGTAGCCGGTCGGGGCGGTGAACAGGGCGGTCGCCTTGTGACGGACGATGGTCTCGGCCAGGGCGTCGAAGCCGGGCCGGGGGGCAAAAGCGGTTGTAGCGCCGACGGCGGCGGGGAAGACCACCAGCCCGCCGAGGCCGAAGGTGAAGGCGATCGGCGGCGTGCCGACGGCGACGTCATCCTTGGTCAGGCCGACGACGTGGCGGGCGAAGGTGTCGGCCATGGCGAGGATGTCGCGATGGAAATGGATGCAGCCCTTGGGCTTGCCGGTGGTGCCCGAGGTGAAGGCGATCAGGGCGGGATCCTCGGCGGCCGTGTCGACCGCGTCGAAGCGGAAGCCCTGTGGCAGGGCCTGTGCGGCCTTCTGCAGGGCGGCTGAGTCCATGACCTGCGTCAGCGATGGCGTCGCGGCCCGGGCTTCGGTCACGGCTTCGGCCAGTGAGGCATAGACCAGGGCATGGCTGATCTTCGCCTTGTCGATCACGGTCGCCAGTTCGGCGGCGCGGAGCATCGGCATGGTGGCCACGACCACGCCGCCGGCTTTCAGGATCGCAAACCATGCCAGCACGGTCCAGGCCGAGTTCGGGCCGTGCAGCAGGACGCGATTACCGGGCACCAGCCCCATCTGTTCGACCAGCACCTGGGCCATCCGGCCTGAAATGGCGTCGACCCGGGCCCAGGAGAATTCGTGATCGGAATCGATCAGGGCGCGCGCGTCGGACCCGGCGGTCTGGATGGCCCGGCGCAGCAATTCGGCGGCGGCGTTGAGGCGCTCGGGATAGGCGAGTTCCGGCAGGTTGAAGATCAGGTCGGGTTGCTGCTCCAGCGGCGGCAGGTGATCGAGTACGAACCGGTCGATGTGGGACGTCTCACCCATGGGCACCGCCCGCCATGGCCGCCAGCGCCTGCCGGGCGATGACGATCTTCTGCACCTCGGACGCGCCTTCATAGATCCGCAGGGCGCGGACCTCGCGATAGAGCCGCTCGACCGGGTGGCCCGAAACCACGCCGAGGCCGCCGAACAGCTGGACGGCGGCGTCGATGACGGCCTGCGCCTCGTCGGTGGCGTAGAGCTTGGCCATGGCGGCCTCGCGGGTGACCCGCGGCGCGCCCTGATCCTTGAGCCAGGCGGCGCGGTAGATCAGCAGGGCCGAGGCATCGATCTTCAAGGCCATGTCCGCCAGCGACGCCTGCACCAGCTGCAGGTCGCTCATCGGTGCGCCGAACAGCTGGCGGGAGACCGTGCGGCTCGCGGCCTCGTCGAAGGCGCGGCGGGAGAAGCCGAGGGCGGCGGCGGCGACGGTCGAGCGGAACACGTCCAGCGTGGCCATGGCGATGCGGAAGCCGTCGCCCGGCTGTCCCAGCAGGCGGTCGCCGTCGAGGCGGCAGGCGTTGAAGCGGATGGTCGCCAGCGGATGAGGGGCCATCAGGGGGATGCGCTCGACGACCTCGAAACCGGGCGTGTCCGCATCGACCACGAAGGCGCTCAGCCCCCTGGCACCAGGCCCCTCACCGGTGCGGGCGAAGACGGTGTAGCGATCGGCCAGACCGCCGTTGGAGATGAAGGTCTTGGTTCCGTCCAGCACCCAGCCGTCGCCGTCCCGGCGCGCGCTGGTCGACAGGGCGGCGACGTCCGAACCGGCATCGGGCTCGGACAGGGCGAAGGCGGCGATGGTTTCGCCCGCGGCCACGCCCGGCAGCCAGCGGGCTTTCTGGGCCTCCGTGCCGAACAGGCTGATCGGGCCGGAGCCGAGACCCTGCATGGCGAAGACGAAGTCGGCCAGACCGGAGCGTCGGGAGAGGGTCTCGCGCGTCAGGCACAGGGTTCGGACGTCCAGCTTGCCGTTCGCGTCGGGCACCGCGTTGTTCAGCCAGCCGCCCTCGGCCAGCGCCTTCAGGATCGTGCGGCAATCGCCGTCGAGGTCGTGGTCGCCGTGCAGGCCCATGGCGTCCGTGTCGCTGACCCACGCGTCCAGCCCGGCCGCAAAGGCGCGGTGGTGGTCGTCGAAAAAGGGCCAGTCGAGGAAGGTCCGGTCGCCCATCTCAGTTCCCCTCGAACACCGGCTCGCGCCTGGCGGCGAAGGCCTCATAGGCGCGGCGGAAGTCGTTCGTCTTCATGCAGATGGCCTGGGCCTGGGCCTCGGACTCGATGGCGGCGTCCAGGCTCATGTCCCATTCCACGTTGAGCTGGTTCTTGGTGATGCCGTGGGCGAAGGTGGGCCCCTTCGCCAGCGAACGGGCCAGTTCCACCGCCGTCTCCATCAGGGCCTCGCCCTCGACGACGCGATTGTGGAAGCCCCAGCGCTCGCCTTCATCGGCGGTCATGACCCGGCCGGTGAACAGCAGCTCCGACGCCCGGCCCTGACCGATCTGGCGGGGAAGGATGGCGCAGGCCCCCATGTCGCAGCCGGCCAGGCCGACCCGGGTGAACAGGAAGGCCGTCTTCGTCCGCGGCGTGGCGATGCGCAGGTCCGAGGCCATGGCCATGATGGCACCGGCCCCGACACAGACGCCGTCCAGCGCCGCGATGACAGGCTGGGGGCAGGCGCGCATCGCCTTGACCAGATCACCGGTCATGCGGGTGAAGTTCAGCAGGGCCGGCATGTCCATTTCGGTCAACGGGCCGATGATCTCATGCACATCGCCGCCGGACGAGAAATTGCCGCCCGCGCCCGTGACGATCACAACCTTGCAGTCGTCGGCGTGGATCAGGGCGCGGAACAGATCGCGCATCTCGGCATAGGATTCGAACGTCAGCGGGTTCTTTCGCTCGGGCCGGTTCAAGGTCAGGGTCGCGACGCCGTCGTCATCGACCGACCAGAGGAAATGGGCCGCCTTGTAGTCACGCGCCTTCATCCGTTCAGCTCCTCGTGGGTGGTGGCGTGGAGCGACCGCTTTGTACGCTCCAGCAGGCGGGTCAGGTCGTCGGCCTCGGTGGTGCTCAGGTCGGCGAACAGGGCTTCGATCCAGCGCTCATGCGCACAGGCCATGGCGGTGAAACGGGTCTGGCCCAGCGGCGTCAGGCGGACGCGCTGAACGCGTCGATCGGCGCCGGCCATGGCCTCGATCAGGCCGTCGGCCTTGAGCCGGGCGGCGAGGCCGGTGACGTTGCCATTGGACACCATCAGCATGCCCGCGGCCTCGCCCATGGTCAGGCCGGCATCACCCGCGCGGTCGAGTGCAGACAGCATGTCGAAGCGCGGCAGGGTGGAGCCGAATTCGTCGCGGAGCCGCTGGGATACGGTCTGTTCGATCCGGGTCGAGCAGGTCAGCAACCGCAGCCATAGCCTCAGCGACCGCTTGCCGTCCGGAGCACCGCCCAGCCGATCCGGCAGCGAGGCGACGGCGGCGCTCACAGCTCGCCGCCGGCGACGGGGACCGCTGCCCCGTTGAGGCCCGAGGCACCCTCGCCGCACAGCCAGACGATGGTCTGTGCGACCTCGTCCGGGGTGATCAGCCGCCCCTGGGGGTTGGAAGCGGCGAGGGCCGCGCGGGCTTCTTCCTCGCTGCGGCCGGTCTTGCCGGTGATCGCCTCGACCGATCGGGCGACCAGGTCCGTGTCGGTGAAGCCGGGGCAGACGGCGTTGACGGTGACGCCCTTCGAGGCGACCTCCAGAGCCAGGGCGCGGGTCAGGCCGACGAGGCCGTGCTTGGCGGCGACATAGGCCGAGACATAGGGGTAGCCCTTCAGCCCAGCGGTCGAGGCGACATTGACGATCCGGCCCCAGCGACGGGTCAGCATGCCCGGCAGGACCAGACGCGCGGCCTCGGCGGGCGCTTCGAGGTTCAGGGCCAGCATGGCGCGGAAGGCGTCGGCGTCGGTCTTGAGGAAGGGGGCCGAGGTGGCCGCGCCGGCATTGTTGACCAGAATATCGATCGGCCCGAACCGGTCGCGGCCAACCTCGATGGCGGCGGCCAGCATGTCGGGGTCGGTGACGTCAGCGGGGGCCGCAAAAGCGAGGTCGCCGATGCGGTCGGCGGTCTCGGTCAGGCGGCCGATATGGCGGCCTATCAGGGTGACCTGACAGCCGGCTTCGGCCAGCCGTTCAGCCGTCGCCCGGCCGATGCCCGAGCCGGCGCCTGTGACCACGGCGTGATGTCCCGTCAGTCTCATACGGGTCCCGTCTGCTGCTGCTTTTCGAGGTTGCGGGCCAGCTGGCCGAAGCCGGCGAGATACTGGACCGGCGGCATCTGCCCGCGCCAGCCGAGCTCGGCCGCAGCGCGCAGGCTCCAGTTGGGATCAGCCAGATGCGGCCGGGCGAGGGCGCACAGATCGGCCCGGCCGGCGGCTAGGATGCTGTTGACGTGGTCGGTCTCATAGATGTTGCCGACGGCCATCGTGGCCACGCCCGCCTCGTTGCGGATGCGGTCGCTGAACGGGGTCTGGAACATGCGGCCGTAGATCGGCTGCGCTTCGGGCGTGGTGGACCCGGCCGAGACGTCGATCAGGTCGCAGCCGGCCTCGGCGAAGGCGCGGGCGATGATGACGGAGTCCTCGGCCGTCAGGCCTTCCTCGACCCAGTCGGTTGCGGAAAGGCGGACCGACATGGGCCTGTCTTGCGGCCAGGCGGCGCGCATGGCGGCGAAAACCTCAAGCGGGAAGCGCAGCCGGTTCTCGACCGAACCGCCGTAGTCGTCGGTGCGATGGTTGGAGACGGGCGTCAGGAAGGACGATAGCAGATAGCCATGGGCGCAGTGAAGTTCGACCATGTCGAAGCCCGCTTCATCGGCCCAGCGCGTGGCCTGAACGAAGGCATCGCGAACGCGGTCCATGTCGGCGCGGTTCATTTCGCGTGGTGTCTGGTCTTCTTCCGACCACGGAAGAGGGGAGGGGGCGATCAACGCCCAGCCGTCCTTGAGAGGCTTGTCGGCGCGCGGACCCCACGGCCGCTCCACCGATCCCTTGCGACCTGCGTGGGCCAGCTGGATGGCGATCCGTGATCCCTGGCCATGAACGAAGTCCACGATCCGCTTCCAGGCGTCGCGGTGTTCCGGCCGGTACATGCCCGCGCAGCCGGGCGTGATGCGGGCGTCCGCGGAGACGTCGGTCATTTCGGTGAAGACAAGGCCAGCGCCGCCGAGGGCCCGGCTGCCGAGATGGACCAGGTGGAAATCACCCACCAGCCCGTCCTCGGCCGAGTACATGCACATGGGCGAGACGACGACGCGGTTGGGCAGGGTCAGGCCGCGCAGCTTCAACGGCGCGAACATGGGCGGTGGAGGATTGTCCGTGGACGGAGCACCGGCGTTGGCGGCAAACCAACGCTCAACGCCGGTCAGGAAGGGCCCGTCGCGCAGGCGGAGGTTTTCATGGCTGACGCGCTGGCTGCGGGTCAGCAGGCTGTAGGTGAACTGCAGGGGGTCGAGACCGACATAGCGGTCCACCGTCTCGAACCATTCCGTGGAGTTCCGGGCGGCGCTCTGCAGCTTGAGCACCTCGATCCGGCGCTCCGTCTCATAGGCGGCGAGACCCGCGTCCAGATCATCGGCCTCGGTCAGGGTCTCGGCCAGGCGGATGGCATCCTCGAAGGCCAGCTTCGTCCCAGAGCCGATGGAGAAATGGGCCGTGTGCGCGGCGTCGCCCAGCAGGATGACCTTGCCGTCACGCCAGTTCGAACAGGCGACGCGCGGGAAGTTCAGCCAGGCCGAGCCGCGCAGGTGCCGGGCATTGCTCATCAGGGCGTGGCCGCCCAGCCAGTCGGCGAACAGCGCTTCGGCCGCGCGGCAGGTCTGGTCCTGGTCCATGGCCTCGAAGCCGAGGCCCCGCCATGTCGCCTCGGAGCACTCGACGATGAAGGTCGATGCTCCCGGTTCGAACTGGTAGGCGTGGGCCCAGATCCAGCCGTGGGGGGTCTCGACGAAGGCGAAGGTGAAGGCGTCGAACGACTGTTTCGTGCCCAGCCAGATGTATTTGTTGGTCCGGACATCGATATCGACGCCGAAGACCTCCGGGTTGTCGTTGCGGATCCGGCTGTTCAGGCCGTCGGCGGCGACGATGACATCGGCGGGCAGGGCGCGGATGTCGGCGACCTCATCCTCGAACCGCAGTTCGACGCCGAGCGAGCGGGCACGCTCCTGCAGGATGGTCAGCAGCCGCTGCCGCCCGATGCCCGCGAAGCCATGGCCGCCCGAGCGGACGGTCTGGCCGTGGATATGGACGTCGATGTCGTCCCAATGGACGAAGGCCGCCTCGATGACGGCCGCGGTCTCGGGATCGTTGGCCTTGAGATTGGCGAGCGTCTGGTCGGAAAAGACCACGCCCCAGCCGAAGGTATCGTCCGGCCGGTTGCGCTCGTGGACGACGACCTCAAGCGACGGATCGCGCAGCTTCAGGGAGATGGCGAGATACAGGCCGCCCGGACCCGCGCCCACCACGGCGATGCTTCTGACGGCGCTGTTCAACGACATATTTTAAGCTTGAAACAACTCCGTCCGGTTGTCCAGCGTCAGCCGCCCGTGAACATGGCCCGGTCCGCCTTCACCGCCTCGACGATCATCGCCGTGACCGCCCGGATGCGGGCCAGGGGCTTGAGATCCGCATGGGTCACCAGCCACAGGCTGCGGTCCAGATGGACGGCGTCCGGCAGCACGCGCCTCAGCCCGGCCTCCCGCGCTGCGATAAAATCCGGAAGGACGCACAGGCCCGCGCCGGCGAGGGCGGCCTGGAGCTGGGCGATCAGGTTGGAGCTCTGCAAGGCGACATGAATGTCGACGTCCGGCGCCTGCATATAGTCGAGCTCGGGCGCATAGAGCAGGTCGCCGATATAGCCGATGAAGCGCTGACCAGCCATGTCGGCGCGGGTCCGGATCGGCGGGCGGGCGTCGAGGTAGGCCGGCGCAGCGTAGAGGCTGAGGCCGTAGTCGGTAAGTTTGCGCGAGATCAGCCGCCCCTCGCGCGGCGCGCTCAGGGTGACGGCGATATCGGCCTCGCGCTTCGACAGGCTGAGCACGCCGGAAATGGCCACAAGCTGGATGTCCAGTCCGGGATGCCGGTCCGCCAGTTTCGCCATCAGGGGCGCGAGGACATAGCTTCCGAACCCTTCAGGCGCGCCGATCCGCACCGTGCCGGACAGGGCCTGGTCGGACTCGCCCAGCTCGCTGGCGGCGAGCAAGGTCAGGCTCTCGATCTTCTCGGCGGTCGGCATCAGCCGCTCGCCATGGGGCGTCAGGGCGTAGCCCTGGGGGCTGCGGTCGAACAGCCGGGCACCCAGTCCGTCCTCAAGCGCTGCGATGCGCCGGGCCACCGTCGTATGGTCCATCCCGACGCGCGCCGCCGCCGTCGTGAGGCGACCGGTTCGGGCGACGGCCAGAAAGGCGCGCAGGTCGTTCCAGTTGAAGTCGGCCACGATCCGCTCCTGTGCAAAAATGCACAACGATTGCGCAAATCTTGGCATCGTCAGAACAGAAAAGCCATGGCATATCGCCGTCATCCGAACGTCTCCGTTCCGAGGACACCGTCATGGCCTTCGACTCCGCCGCCTATACGCCCGCCATCCGGACCGCTATTCCGACGCCGACAGCCGCGCTGATCGATGCGTTCGACGCTCCCTGCCCGATGTGGGCGGCCGAGAACCCGGATCGCGCCCTGGCGTTGCTGTACGTGGCCCCGCGGGATTGCGCGGCCGTGGACGTCCTCGTCTCGCTGTAAGCGGAAAGCCTGCCCATGACCGCCTCACCGCCGCCGGTTCCCCAGCTGCCCGATCCGACCGTCGTGGCCGAAGCCCTGACCACCCTGATGCAGAACGCCGCCGCGGCGGTGCGCACGACCATGGTGCAGGCCGCCATGCCCCAGGCGCTGCCCTATGACCCGACGACGCTGACCCGGGCGATGATCGAGTTCAACACCGCGGTGATGATCCGGCCGGCAGCCCTGTTCGAGGCCCAGGCGAAGAACTGGAACGACTGGACCGCCCTGTGGCGCACCATGGGCGAGCGGGCCATGGGCCAGGAGACCGCCCCGGTCGCGTCCCCGGCCAAGGGCGATCGGCGCTTCTCCGATCCCGCCTGGAGTGACGAGCCGGTCTATGACTACCTGAAACAGGCCTATCTGCTGGCCGCGCACCAGCTGCAGGAATTCGTCGCCGCCGCCCCGGTCGATGACGCGACCCGCGCCCAGGTCGACTTCGCCAGCCGCCAGATGATGAACGCCCTGGCGCCGACCAACTTCCCCCACACCAATCCGCAGGTCGCCCGCCGGACGATCGAGAGCGGCGGCCTGAGCCTGATGACCGGCCTGTCGAACCTGCTGGAAGACGTCGGCAAGGGGCAGGGACTGGTCAGCCGCCGCGCGCCGAACGATTTCGAACTCGGCGTCAATGTCGCTGCCACCCCGGGCGCGGTGGTGTTCAGGAACGACCTGATGGAGCTGATCCAGTACGCGCCGACGACCGACAAGGTCTATCGCCGCCCGCTGCTGTTCGTGCCGCCGCTGGTCAACAAATACTACCTCTTCGACCTGACGCCCAAGGCCAGCTATCTGAAATGGCTGGTGGATCAGGGCCACACGGTGTTCGTCATCTCCTGGGCCAACCCGGACGAGAGCCACGCCGATACGGGCATGGACGCCTATGTGAAGGACGGCGTCATCGCGGCGCTGGACGCGGTCGGGGCCGCGACGGGCGAAGCAGACGCCGATCTGGTGTCCTACTGCCTGGGCGGCACGCTCTCGGCCATGACGCTGGCGTATCTCGCACAGACCGGTCGCGCTGATCGCATCGCCTCGGCCACCCTGATCGCGACCCTGGTCGACTTCGGCGACATGGGCGAATGGTCGGTGTTCACGAGCGAAGACGATCTGAACGCCTTCGACCGCTATCTGGATGAGAAGGGCTATGTCGAGGCGCACGACCTGACCAAGCTGTTCTCGGCGGTGCGCGCCAACGACCTGATCTGGTCGTCGGTGGTGAACCACTATCTGCTCGGCGACGAGGTTCGCGCTTCCGACCTGCTGTGGTGGTTCGACGACGGTTCGCGCATCCCGGCGCGGATGCTCAAGGAATACGGCCGCCAGATCCTTCGTGGAAACCAGCTAAAGGACGGTGGTGTCGCGATCGACGGCGTGACGCTGGACCTCAAGGCGATCGAGACGCCGGTGATGATCGTGGCGCTCAAGGACGACCATGTCTCGGCCTGGAAGAACACCTATGCCGGTCGCCACTTCTTCGGCGGACCGACGCGCTTCCTGCTGGGCGGCTCGGGCCACAATGCCGGGATGATCAATCCGCCGGCGGCCAACAAGCACGGCTACTGGGCCAATGACGAGGCCCCGGCCGACGCAGAGGCCTGGCTGGCCGGCGCCGGGCAGAAGCCCGGTTCGTGGTGGCCCGAGTGGCAGGGCTGGCTCGACGCGGCCGCGGCCGACGACAAGGTCAAGGCGCGCAAGGTCGGGTCAGGCAAGCTGAAGGCCGGCGCGGCTGCTCCGGGCGACTACGTCCGCGTCCGGCACTAGGCCTTCGCGGCATCCCCCCTGGCCGCTGCCCGCAGCAGCAGGGCGGCGGCGTAGAGGACCACGACCACGACCGCCCAGCGGAGCGGCTCGATCGGCATTTCCTTGACCACGAAGGCCGCAACCAGAACGGCGGGTATGCCGCCCAGCGCGATGCCGATGACGATCCGCAGGTCGATGCGCTCGGCGTTGATGTAGCGGAAACCGGTGGTCGGCATCAGGAAGGCGCAGGCGCTGGCCATGATCGGGAAGGCCAGGCGCGGGTCGAGGCCCAGCAGGCTGAGCAGGATCAGGGCCGGGGCGTAGAGGCCGATCCCGAAAGACATCAGCATGCCCATGATGAAATGGCCGGCGACGGCGATCCACATCAGGCGGGGTTCCAGTGCGGTGGCGGTTCCGCCGATCGGCATCAGGTCCAGATTGCTCATGGCGTAGAGCGCTGCGGCGATCAGCAGGGCGACGCCGACGATCCCCTGCACCACCCGCACGGGCGCGCGAACCATCAGCGGCGCTCCGACCACGGCCCCTGCCACCGCTGCGAGGATGCAGGACACGAGCAGCATCGGATCGACGTGCACGCCCAGCAGCACGAGGAAGACCGCCGATTGAACCATGGTCGGCAGGGCGTGGCCGACGTTCAGGGTCGCGGGGATGAAGCTGTCGGGCGTCATCTTGCGGAACCGCAGCCAGGCGGTGGTCGGTGCGAAGGAGCCGATACCCAGGGTGTCGAAGAAATTGGCGACGGCACCGAGGATGACGGACTCCGGTCCGGGCGGCCGTGTCCCGCGCTTAAGGGCCGTGCGGCCCAGCACAACGACGAAGGCCGTGGCCAGCAAGGCCAGCGCCGTGAGCAGAATTGTAAGGACCAAGGTCTTCCCCCCTTGTCGTTCGGTGCCCAACTGAGCACGATCGTATACGATACTCAATCCGGCGGCGCGCGGAGCAGGCCATGACGAGCAGTTCAACACCGGTTCCGGCGCCGATCGGCGCAGTCGAGCGGCAGGCGCGGCTGACGGGCCTTCGCAGCCGAATGGACGCGGCGGGCGTCGCGACGGTGCTGCTCGGTTCGACCTCAAGCCTGCGCTATTTCACCGGCATCGACTGGTATGCTTCCGAGCGTCTCGTGGGCGCGCTCGTCCACGCCTCCGGCGGGCTGGACTACATCACGCCGCAGTTCGAGCTGGAGAAGATCGAGGGACTGATCGGCCTGCCGGGCGAGATCCTGAGCTGGGAAGAGGATCAGAGCCCCTGGCGGCTCGTCGCCGACCGGATCGGCCCCGCCGGGCGGATGGCGGTCGATGAGCGGATGGCCCTGGCCATGTACCGCAGCCTGCGCGCCGAGATCGACGATGCCCGCCTCGCCGACGGCGCGCCGCTGATACATCCGCTGCGCAGCCGCAAGTCTCCGACCGAGATCGCCCTGATGTCCCACGCCAAGGCCATCACCATCGAGGTCCACCGCCGCGCCCATGATCAGCTTCGGGCCGGCCAGCGCGCCTCGGAGGTCGCCCGCTTCATCGACGACCAGCATCGGGCGCTGGGCGGTTCCGGCAACTCCTTCTGCATCGTCTCCTTCGGCGAGGACACCTCCCTGCCGCACGGCGGCGAAGGGGACCGGGTGCTGGCCCAGGGGGATGTGGTGCTGATCGACACCGGAACCCGGATCGATGGCTACAGCTCGGATATCACCCGCACCTATGTGTTCGGCGAAGCGAGCCCTGATGTGCGGCGCGTCTGGGAGGCCGAGAAGCGGGCGCAGGCGGCGGCCTTCGAGGCGGCCCGGCCCGGCGTGCCCTGCGAGGCGGTCGACGCAGCGGCCCGGCGGTCGCTTGAGGCCGACGGTTTCGGTCCGGGCTACAGCCTGCCGGGCCTGCCGCACCGCACCGGCCACGGCATCGGTCTCGACATCCATGAAGGCCCTTATCTGGTGAAGGGGGATGCGACACCGCTGGCGACCGGCATGTGCTTTTCCAATGAGCCGATGATCGTCGTGCCCGGGCGGTTCGGCGTGCGTCTGGAAGACCATTTCCACATGACCGACACCGGGCCGGCGTGGTTCACCCAGCCGCAGCACAGCCTCGATGAGCCGTTCGCAAACGCACCGGTCTGGTCAGCCGCCTAGGCCTCCGGCAGCTGGGCCCGCAGGTCGAACAGGGTCGCGCGGATGTGCGCGCGGGCTTCCCTCCGAACGGTTTCGGTCCGGCGGTCCAGCCAGGCCCGGAGCAGGGTCTCATGCTCATGACTGGCCCGGTCCAGTCGGCGATGCTCGCCGAGATGGACCCGCACATAGCGCTCGGAAAGCGCCAGCAGCCGGTCCACCGTTTCGATGGTGACGCCCCGACCGGACGGCCGGACCAGTGCCAGGTGGAATTCGCGATTGCGCCGGCCGACGTCGGCGAGGCCATTGCGCAGGGCAGCGTCCAGTGAGGCGAAGGCGGTCCGGGCGGCTTCCTGCGCGGTGCCGTCCGCCTGCTGCGCCCCCAGCACACAGGCGTTCGGCTCGATGCGCAGGCGCAGGTCGAAGACGTCCTCGGCGTCGGCGCGCGACAGGGGGCGGACGATGAAGCCGCGGTTGGGGTGGGAGACGACCAGCCCTTCGCTCTCCAGCCGCGCGAGGGCCTCGCGCAGGGGGATTTTGCTGACGCCCAGTTCCAGCGCGAGCGCGTCCTGTCGGATCGGCGCGTCGGCAGGCAGGCGGCCGGAGAGGATGCGCTCACGGGCCTCGGCGAAGAGCTGATCGGGCAGCAGACGCGGCGCGCGGGTCGTCATCCTCAGACCACCTGGAATCCGTGTGCGAAGACGTCCTCGTCGTCGATCCAGATCTCGTTCAGGCCCGTGGCGATGGCTGAGCCCTCGACCGAGGGAATGATGGCGGCCCGGCCGCCGACCTCGGTCTCGGCCTCGACGCGGCCGATGAAGCGGCTGCCGATGTAGCTCTCGTGGACGAAGCTCTGGCCGACCGGCAGACGGCCGGTGGCGTGCAGATGGGCCAGTCGTGACGAGGTGCCGGTGCCGCAGGGGCTGCGGTCGATGGCCTTGTCGCCGTAGAAGACGGCATTGCGGCCGTCCGCGCCTTCCCCCTTCGGCCTGTCGGCCCAGAGCAGGTGGGAGACGCCCGTGATGGTCGGGTCGAGCGGATGCACCGGGGTAAAGGCCTCGCGCACCAGCGTCCGGATGACCGGCGAAAGCTGCAGGATGCGGGCGGCGCCGAGGGCGTCGAGTCCGGCATAGGCACCCTGCGGTTCGATGATGGCGTAGAAATTTCCGCCATAGGCGACGTCAATGGTCAGGGGGCCGAAGTCGGGGACGTCGATCTCGATGCCCTGCTGCGCCAGATACGACGGCACATTGCGGATGCGGACCGAGCGCACGCGGGGGCCGTCCTGCACATAGTCCAGTTCGATCACGCCCGCCGGGACCTCGGCGATGACCTTGCCCGGGGTGCGGGGTTTGACCAGCCCGTGCTCCAGCGCAAAGGTGATGATGCCGATCGTCCCGTGCCCGCACATCGGCAGGCAGCCGCTGGTCTCGATGAACAGGATGCCGACATCGGCCTCTGGCGTCGTCGGCGGGTAGAGGAAGCCGCCACTCATCATGTCGTGGCCGCGTGGCTCGAAGCAGAGACCGGTGCGAATCCAGTCGTAGCGGGCCATGAAGTCCTGACGCCGCGCGCTCATGCTGTCGCCGGTCAGCTCGGGCCCGCCCTCGATCACAAGGCGCACGGGATTGCCGGCGGTGTGGCCGTCGATGCAGCGGAAGACGTGCCGCGCCATGGCTAGAGGACCGGGCGGGTGGCGGCGGCCTTTTCGACCATGGCGATCACCTCGGCCCTGCGGGCACCGACCAGCGGATGCCGCGGCGGGCGGACCCGTTCATGGCCGCGTCCCATGACCTGTTCGGCGATCTTGATCGACTGCACCAGGTCATGGTCGGCATCGAGGTGCAGCAGGGGCATGAACCAGCGATAGATGGCGAGCGCCTTGGCCATGTCGCCGCGCTTGAAGGCGTTCCAGAGGGCCAGCGATTCCTTCGGGAAGGCGTTGGTCAGGCCCGACACCCAACCCTGCGCGCCCAGCATCAGCCCTTCCAGCGCGACGTCGTCGAGGCCGGCGAACAGGACGTAACGGTCGCCGAACTCGTTCATCAGGTCGGTGAAGCGGCGGGTGTCCGGCGCGCTCTCCTTGAGGGCGACGATATTGGGCAGGTCCGACAGGGCATGCAGGGCCTCGAAGCCGATGCTGACCCGATAGGCCGGCGGGTTGTTGTACAGCATGATCGGCAGGGCCGTGGACTCGGCCACCGTGCGGAAATGGGCGGCGAGCTCGGCCTGGGTCGGGACATAGACCATGGCCGGCAGGACCATCAGGCCGTCGGCACCGATGGCCTCGGCATCACGGGCGAAGGCGGCGGCGCGGCGGGTGTCCAGCTCGGCGACGCCCGCGATCACGGGCACGCGCCCGGCCACCGTCTTCACCGTCGCGGCCAGCATGGCGCGCTTCTCGTCGGCGTCGAGCGAGTTGTTCTCGCCCACTGTGCCCATGACGATCAGGCCGTGCACACCGTCGCGGATCAGCCCATCCTGGACCTTCGCGGTGGAGTCGAAATCGATCGAGAAATCCGCCGCAAACTGCGTCGTGGCGGCGGGGATCACGCCCTCCCAGGAAATCGACATCGGGTCCTCGCTTCTGTCAGCTTAAGTCATTATCGTATACGATCCTGAGTTCGAGGCAACGGGAGTCCGATGCAGCCCAAGTCCTATCTTGTCATTGGCGGGGGTCTGGTCGGGGCCGCCTCGGCGCTGCGGCTGCAGGCGGCGGGCTTTGCGGTGACCTTGATCGACCCGGGCGATCCGCGCCGCGCGGCCTCATTCGGCAACATCGGCCATATCGCCGCCGAACAGGTGTCGCCGCTGGCGTCCTATGAGAGCCTGCGGACGTTTCCGGGACGGCTGTTCGGCCTCGGCGGGGCGCTGGATTTCCGCTGGCGGGACGCCGGGCTGTGGGGGCCGTGGGCGATGCGGTTCATCGCGGCCTCGCACCCGACGCGGCACGCCGCGGGGCAGGTCGCCCTGGCCGCCATCCTGTCCCATGCCCTGCCGGCCTGGCGGCGGCTGGCCGCATTTTCAGGCGCTCCGGGCATCGTCGGCCGTGACGGCCACGCGGTGGTCTGGATGTCGGACGGGGCGGCGGATAAAGGTCTCAAGGGCTGGGAGCGTGCCGCAACGGGAAGCGCCTCCTTTCAAGCGATGGGTTCTGACGACCTCGCGCCCTATGCCGCTGTGATGAGCCGTGCGCCCGTTGCCGGCATCCGCTTTTCCGGTACCGCCCAGGTCAGCGAACCCCAGGCCGCGCGCGACGCCTTGATGGCCGCGTTCAAGGCGCACGGTGGGGCGGTGCTCCATGCCCGGGTCGCGGGTCTGTCCACCGGGAAGCGCGTGGCCGCTCACCTGGACGGTGGTGCCCTCTGTGAAGCCGATGGTGCGCTGGTTGCGGCGGGGGCGTGGGCCGGTCGGCTGATGCGGAGTCTGGGTGTCGACGCCCCGGTGATCGGCGAGCGCGGCTATTCCGTGCAGAGCGCCGACCACAGCTGGGATGAGAGCCTGCCGCCGACCGTGTTCGAGGAGCATTCGATGGTGGTGTCGCGCTTTACCAGCGGCCTGCGCGCTTCCAGCTTCGTCGAGTTCGGATCGCCCGATGCACCCGGCGACCCGCGCAAATGGCGGGTGCTGGAGCAGCGGCTGGCTGACCTCGGCATCCGCTTCTCGCCCGAGCCGGACCGCTGGGTCGGGCCGCGACCGACCCTGCCCGACTATCTGCCTGCCATCGGCCGGCTGGAGCGCGACCCGCGCATCCTCTACGCCTTTGGCCACCAGCACCTCGGCCTGACGATGTCGGCGATTACCTCGGAACTGACGGCGTCACTGGCGCAGGGCGTGGAGCCCGCGATCGATCTCAAACCGTTCCGGATCGAACGGTTCAGCCGGCGCTGAGGGCGCGCGTCGGCGGGTTCTTCATGATCCCCGTTCGGCGCGATCCAGCATCCCCTCCAGGGTCGCAAGCTCATCCGCTTCCTTCGCCGGCTTGTCCCAGCGGATGCGGCTGATCCGGGGAAAGCGCATGGCCACGCCGGACTTGTGACGTTTCGAGCGTTGCAGGCCCTCGAACGCCACCTCGAGCACCAGCCCGAACTCGCGGCTCGCCTTCACGGATCGCACGGGGCCGAAACGCTCGACCGTGTTGTCGCGCACGAATTTGTCCAGCTGCTTCAGCTCCTCGTCGGTGAAGCCGAAATAGGCCTTGCCCACCGGGGTCAGGGCGTGACTGCCGTCCACATCCTCGGTCCAGACCCCGAAGGTGAAGTCTGAGTAGAAGCTGGACCGTTTGCCGTGACCCCGCTGGGCGTACATCAGCACGGCGTCGACCAGATGCGGGTCCTTCTTCCACTTCAACCACGGCCCCTTGGGCCGGCCCGCCTCATAGACGCTGTCGAGCCGCTTCAACATCAGGCCCTCCGCCGCCTCCGGATCGCCGACGGGCGGTGTCGCGCGCAGGGCCGCCAGGGCGTCCCAGGACGTGAAGGGCTGGAGCGGCGACAGGTCGATCCGGTCACCGCCGAGCGACGCAACCAGCGTCTCAAGCCGCGCCCGCCGCTCCACAAAGCTCAGCTTGCGCAGATCGACGCCGTCGGCGGCCAGCAGGTCATAGGCGCGAATGCCGGCGGGGTGCGCCGCCATGAGCCTGGCATCCGCCGTCTTGCGGTTCAGCCGCTGCTGCAGGTCTCCGAACGACCCGACCCGTCCGTCCCGCAGCACCATGAGCTCGCCGTCGATCACGCCCTCATAGGTCAGGGCCGCCAGCACGTCCGGGAAGGTCGGGGAGATGTCCTCACCGGTGCGGCTGTAGAGGCGCCTGACCCCGCTCTCGCTGACGGCCTGCACCCGGATGCCGTCCCATTTCCATTCGGCGGCATAGGCCGTCGGGTCCAGTCTCGGCATCTCCGCTTCATCGATCGGCTGGGCCAGCATGACGGGCCTGAAACGGCCGTGTGCATCGGCCGAAGGTCGCTCCGCCCGACCGTCCAGCCAGGCCAGAAGATCGGCGTAGGGCGGTGACTGGGCGTGCCAGACCTCCTGGATGTCCGGCACCTCGACGCCGCCGAAGTCCGCCGCCGCCTGCCAGGCCAGCCGCGCGGAGACACCGACGCGCAGGCCGCCGGTCACCAGTTTCAGCAGGGCCCAGCGGCCGTCTGCGTCGAGGGCATCCAGCCAGCCCTCCAGCAGCCCCTGCACCTCACCGCGTTTCGCCTGCGTCAGGCCATCGATCACCTCGGACAGGTCGGGCTCGCGGTTGGCACCGTGGCGGGCGGGCCAGATCAGGGCGACGGTCTCGGCGATGTCGCCCACATAGTCGTAGGACAGGCGGAACAGCTCGGGATCGACCCGCGCCTCGACGGCCCGGCGGATCATGGCGGGCTTCGCGGCGGTGAACGACAGGGCCCCGGTGAGGGCGGCGAGGGCCCAGCCACGAGCCGGGTCCGGCGTGTCGGCCAGATGGTCGCGGATCAGGCGGAGTTTGGCATTTCGCGAGGCCGTCAGTGACAGACGATCGAGCAGGGCGGCGAAGGCGCGCATCAGTCGTCGTCCTCATCCTCATAGCCAACCAGATGCAGGGCGCGCGCCGTCAGGCCGTTCAACTCGGCCCAGCGGCGCAGGGCGTCGTCGCGGCCATGGGTGATCCAGACCTCCTGCGGCGACAGTTCGCTCAGGGTGTCGGTCAGTTCGTCCCAGTCGGCGTGGTCCGACAGGACGAGGGGCAGCTCGACGCCGCGCTGCCGGGCGCGGGCCCGTACGCTCATCCATCCTGAGGCGAAGGCCGTGACCGGATCGGGGAAGCGCCGGCTCCAGCGATCGGCCAGGGCGGAAGGCGGGGCGATGATGATCCGCCCGGCGAAATCCGCCTTCGATCCGGTCGCCGGTGCCAGTGGCCCGAGATCGACGCCGAAATGTTCGTAGAGCCGGTTCAGCCGCTCCAGTGCGCCGTGCACATAGATCGTCTCGTCGTATCCGGCCTCACGCAACAACCGGATCACCCGCTGCGCCTTGCCCAGGGCATAGGCCCCGACCAGATGGGCGCGCTCGGGAAACTGCTGGACCGAGCGCAGCAGCCGCGCGATCTCCTGCGTATCCGGCGGATGGCGGAACACGGGCAGGCCGAAGGTCGCTTCGGTGATGAAGACATCGCTCGGCACGGGCTCGAACAGGTCGCAGGTCGGGTCGCGGCGGCGCTTGTAGTCGCCCGAGGCGGTGATGGTCAGGCCACCTTGGCGGACCGTTGCCTGCGCCGAACCCAGCACATGGCCGGCCGGGGCCAGAGACAGTTCGATGTCCCCGACCCTGATCCGTTCGCCATAGGCCAGCGGCTGGGTATGGGCGGCGAACGCCGGGCCGTAACGTTCGCCCATGATCGCCAGGGTTTCCGGCGTCGCAAGCACCGAGCCGTGTCCTGCCCGCGCGTGGTCGGCGTGGCCGTGGGTGATGACCGCCCGGTCAACCGGGCGCGGCGGATCAATGAAGAAGGCTCCGCCCGGGCACCACAGGCCGTCCGGCGTCGGGTGCAGAACCGCACTGAAGCGGCGCGAAAGGTGAGGGTCTGCGGGCAGGGGCATGGGGTTCCGGTACCAACTTGCAGAACCTTGAACGCCGCGACAATGCGACGTTTCCGTCAGGCCTGAACGGTAACCGGAAATGTCACGCCACGAGGGCCCGGGGTCGATCAGGCAGCGACGGGCATCCGCGCCACATTGCAACGGGTCCAGAGCCTGTCCATCGCCGCCACCAGATCGTCCATCATGGCGTCGGTGTGGTTGGGCGACGGGGTGAAGCGCAGCCGCTCGGTGCCCTTGGGCACGGTCGGGTAGTTGATCGGCTGGACATAGACGCCGTGCTCTTCCAGCAGCATGTCCGAGATCATCTTGGCGTGGACCGGATTGCCGACGAACACCGGCACGATGTGACTGACCGAGTCCATCACCGGGATGCCCGCGGCCCGGAAGCGGGCCTTGAGCGTGGCGGCGCGCTCCTGGTGGGCGTCGCGCAGCTCCGGATGGGCCTTGAGCCAGCGCACCGAGGCCAGGGCCCCGGCGGTCAGGGCCGGCGGCAGGCTGGTTGTGAAGATGAAGCCCGCGGCCCAGCTGCGCACCGCATCGATGATCACCGCGTCGGCCGCGATATAGCCGCCCATGACGCCGATCGCCTTGCCGAGGGTGCATTCGACGATGTCGATCCCGTCCAGCACCCCGTCGCGCTCGGCCACGCCCGCCCCGGTCGCGCCGTACAGGCCGACCGCATGGACCTCGTCGAGATAGGTCAGGGCATTGTATTGGCGAGCCAGGGCAATGGTCCCGGCCAGGTCGGCGATGTCGCCGTCCATCGAATAGACGCTCTCGAAGGCGATCAGCTTGGGCGCATCGGCCGGGGCCGCCGCCAGCAGGGCCTCGAGGTGTTCCAGATCATTGTGGGCGAAGATGTGCCGCTCGCAGCCGCCGTTGCGGATGCCGGCGATCATGGAGGCGTGGTTCAGGCTGTCGGAGAAGATGATCAGGCCCGGCAGGATCCGCTGCAGGGTGGTCAGGGTCGCCTCATTGGCCACATAGCCCGAGGTGAACAGCAGGGCCGCTTCCTTCTGGTGCCAGCTCGCCAGCTCGGCCTCCAGATCGACCGCCGACCGCGTCGTGCCCGAAATGTTGCGCGTGCCGCCGGCACCGGCACCGACCGTATCGATCTCGGTCTGCATGGCCTCCAGCACCGCCGGATGCTGGCCCATGCCCAGATAGTCGTTTGAGCACCAGACGACGACGTCCTGCTCGGTCCCGTCCTCGCGACGCCGCTTCGCCAGCGGGAACTCACCGCGCACGCGCTTGAGGTCCGCAAAGACGCGATAGCGCCCCTCGCCCTTGACCTGCTCAACAGCGGTCTGGAATGCGGCCTGGTAGTCGAACATGGGACGGACCTCGTGACGAGCCTGACCATGCCCACCCGCGAGCGTCCGGGTCACCTCCGGAAAACCCCTGAAGGCGGGAGGTCAGGGGCGCTGGGCGAGGATTGTCATACGCACGAGTTCCGACAGGCTGCGGGCCTGCATCTTGGTCATGACATTGGCGCGGTAGACCTCGACCGTCCGGGGACTGATCTCGAGATCGAAGGCGATGACCTTGTTGGCGTGGCCGGCGACCAGTCCTTCGAGCACCTGACGCTCCCGGGCCGAGAGGGTTGCGAGCCGGCTGCGCACTTCGGCGCCCTGCCCGGAGATTTCCGCAGCCTGGGTCTGTTCGGCGACCGCAAGTCGGATTGAAGCCAGCAGGGCGTCGTCATCGAAGGGCTTTTCGATGAAATCCTTCACCCCGGCGCGAACCGCCTCGATCGCCAGAGGCACGTCGGCATGGCCGGTCATGACGATGACGGGATGGCGCACGCCCATCTCGGCCAGCCGTCGCACCATCTCCAGCCCGCTCATGTCCGGCATGCGTACATCGGTGACGATGCAGCCCGGCTCCAGTTGCGCGGCGCGGGCCAGAAGAGCCGCCGCGGACTCATAGGTCCTTGAAACGAGGTTTGCCGTGTCCAGCAGGAAGGCCAGGGAATCCCGGATCGCGGCATCATCATCGACCACATGGACGACCGGCTCATTCTGCATCGCTCAGATCCTCCTCGCCTACGGCGCGTAGTGTAAAACAGAACCGGGTGCCTCCACCCGGGTTTGGCTCCATCCAGATGCGCCCGCCGTGCGCCTCGATGATGGTGCGCGAGATTGACAGGCCCACCCCCATGCCCGTCCGCTTCGTCGTTACAAAGGGCTGGAACAGCTGGCCGGCGATGTCCGGACTGATTCCGGACCCCGTATCGACCACCGACACCTGGGCGTGATCATCCTCGGCGGGATCAATCCGGACTTCGAGGACCCTCTTCGCCACGGATTCCATGGCCTCCATGGCGTTGCGTATCAGATTGAGCGTTACTTGCTGAATCTGGACCTTGTCGGCCAGGACGAAGTCGATGCCCGGGGCGAATTTGAACTGGACGCGGACGCCGTGCTCCTTGGCTCCGACGAGGGCAAGCGCGCTGGCTTCCTCGATCAGTTTGGGCAGGCTTTCAACCCGTCGTTCGGCCTCGCCGCGAGCGACAAAGTCGCGCAGGCGACGGATGATCTCGCCGGCGCGCAAAGCCTGGTCGCCGGCCTTCTCTATGGCTTCCAGCAGACGCTCGCGCGGCACCGGTTCGGTGGCCAGCAGTCGCGATGAACCTTTCAGGTAGTTGGCGATGGCGGACAGCGGCTGATTCAGTTCGTGGGCCAGGGCGGAGGCCATCTCACCCATGGCCGTGAGGCGAGACATGTGCACGAGTTCGGACTGCAGCTCCTGAAGCCTCTGCTCCGTGTCCTGCCGCTCGCTGAGGTCGCGGATGAAGCCGGTGAAGTAGCGCTGGTCCCCGGAAATCATCTCTCCGACAGACAGCTCCATGGGAAAGGTCGAGCCATCACGGCGTTCGCCGACGACGACCCGGCCGACACCGATGATGCGACGCTCGCCCGTTGTCAGATAGCGGTTGAGATAGCCGTCGTGCTGTTCCCGGTAGGAGTCGGGCATCAGCATCTTCACGTTCTTTCCGATCACCTCGTCCGCTGTCCAGCCGAACAGGCGTTCCGCTGCGACACTGAAGGACTGCATGATCCCGTGTTCGGTGATGACCACCATGGCGTCCGGTACGGTGGCGAGGATGGACTGAAGGTGCGCTTCACGGGCGAGCAGGTCGCGATTCACCGCCTCGGCGCGGGACCGCATGATCTGGAAGGCTTCCCCGCCGGCCGTGATCGCCGCCCCGATCAGCAGGAACATCAGTCCGCCGATCAGATCGCCGCCTGTCAGGCCATCGGCGCCGCCCGCGACATAGAGGCCGCCTGCCAGGCCCAGCAGGATCGCCAGCGCACCGGCCGGCGCGCCGCCGAACGCCGCCGCACCGATGACCGCCGGCATGAAGATCAGGAAGGCCATCCGCTCCTCAAGCGGCGCCGACATGATCGGGCGCTGCATGAAGCCGACGGCGGTGAGCAGGACAGCTGTCGCAATGCCGAGACGGGTATGTCTCGCCGCCAGCATCCAGTCCCGGATACGTCGGGCCTCGATCGCCTGCGGGGGGGTAGTCGTCATTCTGGCCTCCGCAACAACCCGTAGGTGATACCCCCGAATTCCACCAGCCGCATCGAGACGCTAGGTCGGCGCATGCTGCACAATGACCAGGACTGCCAGGGTTTCGCGACGCGGTCGGGAGGGCTGCCTCCGGCCTGGCGGTCGCATGCCGCACGCAGTCTTCCGCGTTACACCAGCTACCCGACCGCGGTCGCCTTCGCACCGGTCGAGGGCGACGCGGAGGTCCGGCGCTGGCTGTCGGCCATCGGGGCGGATCAGACGATCTCCGCCTATGTCCATGTGCCCTTCTGTCGGCGGCTGTGCTGGTATTGCGGTTGCCACACCAGCGTCGTCCATGACTACCAGCGGGTCGAGGCCTTCTTCGGGACCCTGATGCGCGAGGTGGACCTTTGGGCGGACGCCCTGCCGGCACACGCCGGTGCGGCCCACCTGCATTTCGGCGGCGGCAGCCCCAACGCCCTTTCGCCCGAGCATTTCCTGGCCCTCGTCCGCCGCATGGCCGACCGGTTCGCCCTGCGGCCGGGTGCCGAGGTGGCCGTCGAACTGGACCCGGGCATGCTGTCCGACGCTTTCATCGACGCGGCGGGCGAGGCGGGGGTGACCCGTGCCAGCCTTGGCGTGCAGACCTTCGACCGCGAGGTGCAGGCGCGGGTCAACCGGGTCCAGTCCTTCGACCAGGTGGCCGCCGCCACCGACCGCCTGCGCAAGGTCGGCGTCGGCGCCGTCAATTTCGACCTGATGTACGGACTCCCGGGCCAGACGCCGGAGAATGTTGCGACGTCGACCGAGGCGGCCCTGACGCTGCGGCCGGATCGCGTGGCGGTCTTCGGCTACGCCCATGTGCCCTGGATGAAGAAGCACCAGGTCATGATCGGGGAAGGCGATCTCGCGGATGGCGACGGCCGCTGGGCCCAGGCGGAGGCGGCCGATTCGGTTCTGCGGGACGCGGGCTATCTGCGGATCGGACTGGACCACTACGCCCTGCCCGGAGACCGGCTGGCGTTGGCCGCGGCTGCAGGGAAGCTGCGGCGGAATTTTCAGGGCTATACGGATGATCCGGCACCGGTGCTGGTTCCGGTCGGCCCGTCCTCGATCGGTCGGCTGGCCGCGGGCTTCATCCAGAACGCCGCGGCGACCGATGTCTGGTGCCGTGCTGTCGAGGCCGGCCGCCTGCCCGTCGCGCGGAGCCTTCCGGTGACGGCGGAGGATGAACTGCGCGCCGGGGTCATTGAACGTTTGATGTGTGACCTGACCGTCGACGTCGGCGCGGAGTGCCGGGATCGCGGGTTCGAACCTGCGGCGCTGGACGGGTCAGTGGCTGCCGCGACGGCGCTTGAGGCCGACGGGCTGTGCCGGGTCGAGGGCCGCACGGTGACCATCCCGGACGAGGCCTTCCGAATGATGCGGGTCGTCGCCGCCTGTTTCGACGCCGGTCTCGCTCCGGTCGAGCGGCGACACGCCCGGGCGGTCTGACAGGGCCGCGGCCGACATCAGGGAAACCCCTTAGGGGGCAGACCCGAATACCGGCGAACCGAACCCGGTCCTAGCTTGCGGCATCGACCGTGACTGGAGGATCGGATGCCCGCCCTACGTTATTGCGAACCCCGGGAAGCGGCCGCTCCGTCCATGGACGCCACGCCGGATTGCGCGCTCTGCGGTGCCTTCGTCAGCGCGACGACGGCGCCCCGGTCGCCGTTTGCACCCGGCGCGCTTCTCTTCCGGCAGGGTGAGCCGGTCCGGCTCGTGTACCGGATCCTGAGCGGTGCCGTGATCAGCTACCGGCTGCTGAGCGATGGCCGACGTCAGGTCACGGGCTTCCATCTGCCGGGCGACTTCCTGGGTCTCGAAGCCGGCGTCGAGCACGCGACCACGACAGAGGCGCTGAGCCGAGTCGACGCCCTGGCGATGGAGCGCACCGAGCTCGCCGGACGCGCCGTGACCGACGTGGATCTGGCAAGGGCCCTGTGGCAGGTGACCGTCCGCGCCTTCCGCCGCAGCGAGGACCACGCCCTGCTGCTCGCTCGGCAGGGTGCCACCGAGCGCGTCGCGGCCTTCCTGCTGGACTTCGCCGACCGCATGGGATGGCCGGAAATCATGGACCTGCCCATGACGCGTCAGGACATTGCCGACCATGTCGGCCTGACCATTCACACGGTCTCGCGGACCCTGTCCCAGCTCCAGGCACAGGGCATGGTCGAGGCCCGCTCATCCCGTCATGTGCGCCTGCTGCAGCGTCGCCGGCTGGAGGGCATGTGCGCGTGATGGCGACGACCGTCATCCAAGCCTCAAGGCCCGCCGTCATCCTTGTGGACGATGACCCCGCCGTGACCCATGCGATGCAATTCTCGTTCGACCTGGAGGGGCTGGACGTTCGCAGCTTCCTGGATGGCGAGAGCCTGCTGGCCGCGGACGATCTGCCGCGAAAGGGCTGTCTGATCCTGGATCACAATCTTCCGGGCATGGACGGTCTGGCGCTTCTCGAACGTCTGCGGGCGGCCGGAGTCGGCCTTCCGGCGATCCTGATAACGACCAATCCAAGAGCCGCCTTGCGAGACCGTGCGGCGGCCGCCGGCGTGCCGATCGTCGAAAAGCCGCTTCTGACCGACGCCCTGCTCACGACCGTTCGCAAGGCGCTGGCGCGACAGGGCTGAGAGACGCCTTCAGGTCGCAGGGCTGAGGGCGGTCCGCGACTTCAGCATCCAGGCGCCTGTTCCGGATACCGCCAGGGCGGCGACCAGCAGGGCCACGGCGGCCACGCAGCGTACGCAATGGCCCAGGGTCGGCCCGCACATCGGCCCCGTGAAAGCCATGTGATCAACAGCCAGCAGTCCGGCGATCGCCGCCGCACCCCCCAAGGCAAGGCCGAGCACGACAAGGGCGGCGCCCAGAATTTGCCGGTCCTGAATGTCCTGAATTCGCATCTTGAATCTCCTCAAACGCACAAGACCCGCATTTTGCGTCGCGGGCTTTGCGCCAGCGCAAGGCGCGAGTCGCGAACGCCGGGCACGGAGAGATCCTCTGATCGAGGGGTCTATCCGAATGCCGTCCATAGCAAAGCCCGACGCCGACACGCCGTCAGACGTCGTCGCCCTGTTTCTGTTTCTCGGCGTAGCCGCGGTCCTGGCGCTGTTTGCGACCGGCATGACCGACGACGCAGCGTTCCGGTTTCATGGATACATCCTGATGGCCGCCTCGGTTCTGGCCCTCAGCGCCCTGACCATCGGCTTCGCCCACGGGAAGTTCCGCGCTGACCCCAACCGCTACCAGGACGGCGTGATTCGCGCGGGCGTGATCGCCACCATGTTCTGGGGCGTCATCGGCATGACGGTCGGCGTCTTCATCGCCGCCCAGCTGTCGTGGCCCGAGATCTTCTACTTCCCTGAGCACGGCTGGCTGAACTTCGGCCGATTGCGGCCCCTGCATACCTCGGGTGTGATATTCGCCTTTGGCGGCAACGCCCTGATCTGCACCTCCTTCTGGGTGGTGCAGCGCACCTGCAAGGCGCGGCTGGCCGGCGGGATCTGGCCCTGGTTCGTGTTCTGGGGCTACCAGCTGTTCATCGTCCTGGCCGCGACGGGCTATGTCTCGGGCATCACCCAGTCGCGCGAGTACGCCGAGCCCGAATGGTACGTCGATATCTGGCTGACCATCGTCTGGGTCGCCTATCTGCTGGTCTTCCTCGGCACGATCTGGAAGCGCAAGGAACCCCACATCTACGTGGCCAACTGGTTCTACCTGGCCTTCATCGTCACCGTCGCCCTGCTGCACCTGGTCAACAACGCCGCGGTGCCGGTGGGCCTGCTGGAAGCGCGCAGCTATTCGGCCTTCGGCGGGGTGCAGGATGCGCTGGTCCAGTGGTGGTACGGTCACAACGCCGTGGGCTTCTTCCTGACCGCCGGCTTCCTGGCGATCATGTACTATTTCGTGCCGAAGCGGGTTGAGCGGCCGGTCTATTCCTACCGTCTGTCGATCGTCCACTTCTGGTCGCTGATCTTCATCTACATCTGGGCCGGTCCGCACCATCTGCACTACACGGCCCTCCCGCAGTGGGCGCAGACGCTCGGCATGACGTTCTCGATCATGCTGTGGATGCCGTCCTGGGGCGGGATGATCAACGGCCTGATGACCCTGTCGGGGGCGTGGGACAAGCTGCGGACCGACCCGGTCGTTCGCATGATGGTGGTGGCCATCGCCTTCTACGGCATGTCGACCTTCGAAGGCCCGCTGATGTCCATCCGGACGGTCAACGCCCTGTCGCACTACACCGACTGGACCATCGGCCACGTCCACTCCGGTGCCCTCGGCTGGGTCGGCTTCATCAGCTTTGGGGCCATCTACTGCCTGGTGCCCTGGCTGTGGAAGAAGGAGCGGCTGTATTCGAACGCCCTCGTCGAGTGGCATTTCTGGATCGCGACGACCGGCATCGTTCTCTACATCACCGCGATGTGGGTCTCCGGCATCATGGAAGGCCTGATGTGGCGCGAATACACGCCCGACGGCTTCCTCGCGAACAGCTTCATCGAGACCGTGTCCGCCAAACACATCCAGAACGTCATCCGCACAGTCGGCGGCCTGATGTTCCTGAGCGGCACGCTCATCATGTCCTACAACCTGTGGCGAACGATCCGCATGCCGTCCGTGCCGAACAGCTCGGCCCTACCGGCGACGACGATCCAGCCGCAACTCCTGCCGGCCGAGTGAGGATCAGATCATGTGGAAGCAGCATCACAGGTTCGAGCGCCATTCGCTCGTTCTCGTCCTCGGCATCATCGGGGTGGTGTCTATCGGCGGCATCGTCGAGATCGCCCCCCTGTTCTGGGTCGAGAGCACGATCGAGGAGGTCGAGGGCGTGCGTCCCTACACCCCGCTCGAGCTGGCCGGGCGCGACATCTATATCGGCGAGGGTTGCTACGGCTGCCACTCGCAGATGGTCCGCCCCCTTCGTGACGAGGTCGAGCGCTATGGCCACTACAGCCTTGCCGCCGAGAGTATGTACGACCACCCGTTCCAGTGGGGATCGAAGCGGACGGGGCCCGACCTGGCCCGTGTCGGCGGCAAATACTCGAACGACTGGCACGTCGAGCACCTGACAGACCCCCGCTCGGTGGTGCCAGAGTCCAACATGCCTCCCTACCGCTTCCTCGCGGACCAGGATCTCGACCAGCATGCCATCCAGGCCAAGCTGAGGACCATGGTAGCGGTCGGCGTTCCCTATACCGCGGACCAGATCGAGAATGCCGCGGCGGACCTGAACGCCCAGGTTGATCCCTTCGCCAGCGCGACCTCGGACCTTCGCAGCCGATACGGCCCGCGGATCGCCCAGGGCGACTTCGACGGCAACCCCGACCGGCTGACCAAGATGGACGCGCTGATCGCCTATCTGCAGCAGCTCGGCACCCAGGTCGACTTCCGCACCTACCAGGCTGAAGACCCGGAGAACATGCGATGAGCGGCCTCGACTACGAAACCGTGGCGAAGTTCGCCCAGCAGGGCGGCACCCTCTACTTCGGCGCCGTCTTCATCGCCGGTGTCGTCTACGCGCTGTGGCCGAAAAACCGCGAGGCGTTCAAGCGCCTTTCACATCTTCCGCTCGAAAACGACGAGGACGAGCATGTCTGAACCCGAGCGCGACGAACATTCCGGCGTCGAGACGACCGGGCATGTCTGGGACGGTATCCGCGAGCTGGACAACCCGCTCCCGCGCTGGTGGCTGTGGATCTTCTACGGCTGTATCGTGGTGGCCATCGTCTACTGGGTGCTGATGCCCGCCTGGCCTGGTCTGAACGGCTATACGCCCGGCATTCTAAAACAGTCGGACCGCGCCGCCGTGGCTCAGGACCTGCAGGCGCTGCAGGCCCAGCGCGGCCGCGGTGAGGCGATGCTGGCCACGGCCAGCCTGCAGCAGATCGAGGCGGATCCGGCTCTCCAGGCGCATGCGCTTTCGGTCGGGCAATCGGTCTTCGGCGACAACTGCGCCACCTGCCACGGTGCCGGGGGTGGCGGGAACCGCGGCTATCCCAACCTGCGCGACGACGTCTGGCTGTGGGGCGGCGCACTCGAGGAGATCGAGCACACCCTGCGCGTCGGTGTCCGCTCGGCCCATCCCGAGACCCGTACCTCGCAGATGCCGGCCTTCGGTCGTGAGAACATGCTCACAGCCGCCCAGGTGTCCGACCTGACCGAATACGTCGTGAGGCTTTCGGGCCGTCCCGCGAACGCCGCGGCGGTGGGCCGTGCGCAGCAGCTCTATGCTGATAACTGCGCAGCCTGTCATACGCCGACCGGCGTCGGCGATCGTGCGGTCGGGGCGCCCAACCTGACGGATCGGGAGTGGCTCTACGGGTCCGACCGCGAGTCCATCCGCGGCCAGATTCACAACGGCCGCAACGGCGTCATGCCGACCTGGGAGGGCCGCTTCTCGCCCGGCGTCATCAAGGCGCTCGCCGTCTACATCCACGTCAACGCCGGGGGCGGCGAGGCGTCCGGAGCCGTCACAGTCGCGCCATGACCATCATCATCGACCGTAGCCGCGATCGCTCCAAGGCGACCGGACCGGTCTCGATCGCCGAAAAGCAGCGGGAAAAGGACCGCCCGCAAGGTCTCTACAAGGCGCGCGTGCCGATCTATCCCAAACTGGTCCATGGCCAGTGGCGGTGGATCAAATGGGCGCTGCTGATCGTCATGCTGGCGATCTATTACATCACCCCGTGGATCCGCTGGGACCGGCCGGGCGCGCTGCCGGACCAGGCGGTTCTCGTCGATTTCGACGGCGGCCGGTTCTACTTCTTCATGATCCAGCTGTGGCCGCAGGAGGTGTATTTCATCACCGGCCTGCTGGTGCTTTCCGCGCTGGCCCTGTTCCTTGTGACGTCGCTGTTCGGCCGGCTCTGGTGCGGCTACGCCTGTCCCCAGACGGTGTGGACCGATCTCTATATCTACGTCGAACGGATGTTCGAGGGCGACCGCAATGCGCGGATGCGTCTCGACGCAGCGCCGACGTCATTCAACAAGCTCTGGCGCAAGGCGGGCAAGCACGCGGTCTGGATCGGCGTCGCCTTTGGCACCGGCGGCGCGTGGATCTTCTATTTCCATGATGCGCCCCAGCTGATCCGCACCTTCTGGGTCGGGACGGCGCCGATGACGGCCTATGTCTCCTGCGCCATCCTGACCTTCACCACCTATGTCTTCGCCGGCCACATGCGCGAGCAGGTCTGCACCTATATGTGCCCGTGGCCGCGCATCCAGGGCGCGATGCTGGACGATCAGTCCTTCCAGGTCACCTATCGCTACGACCGCGGCGAGCCGCGCGGGCCGCACAAGAAGACGGAGTCCTGGGAAGGCCGGGGCGACTGTATCGACTGCAACCAGTGTGTTGTGGTCTGCCCGATGGGCATCGACATTCGCGACGGAGCCCAGCTGGAATGCATCAACTGCGGCCTGTGCATCGACGCCTGCAACGAGGTCATGGAAAAGGTCGGCCGCCCGCGCGGGCTGATCGCCTATGACACCGATTCAGCCGTGGCCGCGCGAAGCTGTGGTCAGAAGCCGCAACACCGCATGATCCGACCGCGGACGCTGTACTACGGCGTCGCCCTGCTCATCGTCAGTGGGCTGATGATCTGGGGCTTCAGCACCCGCAAGACGCTCGACGTCCATGCCCTGCGCGACCGGAATCCGGCGTCCGTGCGGCTCCACGACGGGGCCGTCCGCAACGGTTACACCCTGAAGATCGCCAACCACGGCTTTGAAGCGGCGACCGTGGAAGTCCGTTACGACGGCGTTCCCGGCGCGACCCTGAGGAGTCCCGGGCGGCCGGCGTCTGATCCGCTGACCCTGCGGGTCGACCCGAACCGGGTGACGTCGGTCCGGGTGTTCGTCACCGCCCCCGCGTCCGATGTCGCCGAAGGCAGCCGGCCTGCGTCTTTCGATGTCCGCTCGGGCGATGAGCGGCAGACGGTCCGGACGGCCTTTGAGTATGGAGAACTCCGCTGATGACCGCGTCCTCGTCTCCGCCGCGCGTTCCGTTCACGGTCAAGGGCTGGCACGTCGCGGCCGGCGTGGTGGCCTTTTTCGCCATCGTGATCGGGGTCGATGGGGTCTTCCTTACCCTGGCCTATCGCACCCACCCGGGGCAGGTCGCGGCGCGGCCCTATGAGGCGGGCCTGATCTACAACGCGGAGCTTGAGCGCCAGCGGGCGCAGGAGGGCCTGGGCTGGCGCGCGGCGGTCGAGGCCCGGGCGGATGGCGTGGCGGTCCTGCTTCAGGATCGCGACGGCAAACCGTTGAGCGGCCTCAGGGTCACGGCCACCCTGTTGCGACCGGCAACCGAACAGGGACGCACGGTCGTGACCCTGACGGAAGCCGGTCCGGGCCAGTACGTCGGTGCCAGGCCCGGCCTGTCCGGCGCGTGGGACGCCCGTGTCGAAGCCCTGGGCTCCGGCCCCTCGTTTGTCGCAGAGCGGAGGCTGACGTGGCCGTGACCTTCGAGGCGGCCAGCCAGCCCGACATGTCCGCCTTCCTGCGCAGGACGGACGACGGCCAGGCGCGGCTCGATCTGCTGGTGACCGGCGCGCGCTGCGCCGGTTGCATTTCGAAGATCGAGCGCGAGATGGGGGCTCTTCCGGGTGTGGGGTCGGCGCGTCTGAACCTGTCCACCGGCCGCCTCTCGCTTGGGCTTGAGAATGCGGGCGTCGATCCGGGCCGCATCATCGCCGCCCTCGAGCGGCTCGGCTATCCGGCCACCCCGTACGACCCTGGCACCGCATTCGTGCAGCGGGACCGCGAGGGACGTCGGCTGATCCTCGCCCTGGCGGTCGCCGGCTTCGGCGCGATGAACGCCATGATGTTCTCCGTCCCGATCTGGGCCGGACTGTTCGATCAGGAACTCGGGCCCGCGACCCGTTCGATGATGATGTGGATGTCGGCCGCCGTCGGCGCGCCCTGCGCCATCTTCGCCGGGATGACCTTCTTCCAGTCGGCCTGGCGGTCGCTGCGGGCAGGGCGGGCGAACATGGACGTTCCGATCTCGATCGGGGTGATCCTGACGCTGGCGATCAGCTTCTCGGAGACCATCCTGAACGGTCGCGACGCCTATTTCGACGCCGCCGTCTCGCTGCTGTTCCTGCTGCTGATCGGGCGTTGGCTGGACCATGTCCTGCGGGCCAAGGCGCGCAGCGCCGCAGGCGATCTGCTGGCGCTCCAGGCCCCGGCGGTCTGCGTGATCGACTCGGCCTGCCGTGAGCGGTCCATCCCGCTTTCGGATGTCCAGCCCGGTGATGTCCTGCGCGTCCGGCCGGGCGACCGCATCCCGGTCGACGCCACCCTCGAGGCCGGCGAGGCCTTGCTCGACAACAGCCTGCTGACCGGCGAGAGCGCACCCGAACGGGTCGGTCCGGGCCAACTGTGCCGCGCGGGCGCGGTCAACACCTCGGGACTGCTGACGCTCAGGGCCCGCGCCCGATCCGAAGACTCGAGCCTCGCGGCCATCGCCCGCCTCGTGGACGCCGGGACCCAGTCCCGCTCGCGCTATGTCCGCCTCGCCGATCGTGCGGCGGCGCTCTACGTCCCCGTGGTCCATGCGGCCGCCCTGGCGACCTTCGCCGGCGGCTGGGCCCTCGGCCTCGACCCGCGTGAGGCGCTCATCCGCGCCGTCGCGGTGCTGATCGTAACCTGCCCCTGCGCCCTCGGACTGGCCGTTCCCGCGGTGCAGGTCGTCGCCTCGGCCCGGCTCTTCAGGCGGGGCGTCCTCGTCAAATCGGGCGCGGCGCTCGAACGGCTGGCCGAGATCGATCATGTCGTCTTCGACAAAACCGGCGTCCTGACCGAAGGCCGGCCCGCCCTGGTCGGGGCATCGCCGACGATCATCGCCCTCGCGGCGCCGCTGGCACGGACCTCCAGCCACCCGATGGCCCGCGCCGTCGCCCGTGCGGCAGGAGAGGGGCCTCTCGCCACCGAGGTCACCGAACACCCCGGGCTGGGGGTGGAGGGGCTGATCGACGGCCGCCGCGCCCGGCTGGGCCGCGCGGCATTCGTCGGTGTCCCGACCGAGCGCTCCGGCGAAACGGAACTCTGGTTCGGATTTGAAGGCGAGTCCAAGGTTCGGCTGCAGTTCTCGGACGTTCTGCGGCCCGACGCCGGGGAAACGATCGCGGCGCTCAAGGCGCGGGGCATGACCGTCAGTATCCTGTCCGGCGATCAGTCCGGCGCGGTCCGGTCCGTGGCCAAAACGCTCGGGGTCGACGACTGGCGTGCCGGCCTCCTGCCCGAGGAGAAATCCGGGGCGATCGACAGCCTCGCCGCTGCCGGGCGGAAGGTCCTGATGATCGGCGACGGGCTGAATGACGCCGCGGCCCTCGCGCGCGCCCATGCGGCGATCGCCCCCGGTACGGCGCTGGCGGCCAGCCAGAACGCCGCCGATCTCGTGCTCACCGGCGACGCCCTGATGGCGGTCGTTGAAGCCATCGATGTGGCGCGTTCCGCCCGCCATCGCGCACTCGAGAATTTCAGCTTTGCGGCGCTCTATAATCTGGTCGCTGCGCCCGCCGCCATGCTTGGTCTGGTGAACCCCTTCGTCGCCGCCCTGGCGATGTCCGGCTCTTCGCTGGTCGTGACGCTCAATGCGCTGCGTGTGAGGAACCGGCGATGAACATCATCTTCCTGCTGGCCCCCTTTTCCGTTGCCCTTGGTCTGCTGGCCGTCGGTGCCTTCGTCTGGACCCTGCGTGCGGGTCAGTACGAGGACATCAAGGGCGCGGCCGAGCGCATCCTGATCGACGACGAGGACCTTGATAGCCCCGGGACCAGGGCCCCGGACAGGATCACCACTGACTGACAAGGTATCCGGCGGGACCCATGTTACCGCCGGCTTTCTGCTGCGGGGCTCCAGGGAAGACAGTGTCATCCACGCGCGCCGGAGGGTGGGCGGCCTGAGAGCAGATGGCAGGCTGGTTGCGTCTGTGCTCGCCCCGCCCGTTTGGACGACGGTCAGAACGTCCGGCTTAGCGCGAAAGACAGCGAGCGCGGCCGCTGCGGGGTTTCGACATCCTCGACACCGACCAGGAATGGATTGCCATAGGCGAAGGTGTCGCCGTGCTGTCCGAGAACATTGTCGAGCCTCACGGTCGCGCGCCAGTCACCGAGTTCGACGCCCGCCGCCAGATCCGAGGTGAAATAACCGCCCATGGCCGCCGAAACACCGCCAGACGGTGTGAGGTCGGAGCGACCGACGTAGCCGAGGCTGCCGCTGATCCAGCCCGCCTCCCTCCAGATGACGAGATCACGGTGGATGGACAGGTTGCCGATGGCGTCTGGCACACCCGGCAGATGGCGGTCGTCGGGCAGGGGGAAGCCGGGATCCGGTTCCGATATCTCAGGGTCGTTCAACAGCAGATTGGCGTCGATCCGCCAGGGACCGTCCGACCAGACGCCTTCGGCCTCCAGTCCGAAATTGGTCCCGTCTCCGATATTGGCGGTGAACGGCAGACCGTCGTCCGCGACCCGGTCAGACTGGATGTTGCGCCAGTCGATAGCGAAGGCGGCCAGTCGGAGGCTCAGCCGGTCGTCCCAGCCGCGAATGCGGGCACCGGCCTCATAGCTCAGAAGCTCATCGGAGCGGAAAGCGCGCCGGGGCTGAGGGTCGCCCGCCGAGACGCCATAGCTCTGGCCGGGGCGTGCACCGGTATTGAAGCCGCCCGCCCGGTAGCCTTCACTCGCCTGGGCATAGATCAGGACGGTGTCGGTCAGATCGTATTCGATGACCAGTTTCGGCGCGAAGCCGCTGTCGCTTCGGTCTCCCTCGAACGCGTCCGAGATCACGCCGTGGGATCGGGCGGTCGCTTCCGTTTCAACGCCCAGCCGGAACAGCCGTGCGCCCGCCGTCACACGAAGCCGGTCCGTGAAGGCCCAGGCGGCTTCGCCGTAGAGGGCGGTCTCGTCCGTGTGGTCACGCCGGCCGGCGGCGTAGAGGATGTCCTGCGGATCGCGTTGGGTGATCACGCCGGTGCGGTCGTGGCTGTACTCTGTGGCAAAGGCACCGATCAGCCAGTTGAGCCGGCCACCGGAGGGCGAGGTCAGGGTCGCCTCGGTGATCAGGCCGTCGATCCGGTCGCTTTCGTCATAGGCGGTGGGCCCAATGCCGCCGAAACGGCCTGCGGCCACGGTCGCGTCATACCGCCGGTCCAGCCCATGGCTCTGCATGGCGGTGGTCAGCCTCAGCCGCCCCCACCCCAGATCGCCCGAAAGCGTCGCCGACAGACCGTCGAAATCGTTGCGGCTAGGTTCGCGCAGCGCAAGGGCGCGCCGGTCACCGCCGAGCCGGGAGAAGCCGTACTGGCTGTCGTCCGAGTTCAGGGTCTGGGCGATATAGCCGAGCCGGAGGTCCCATCCGGGCCGGATGTTCCACGCCAGACCCAGCCGCGCGCCCTCGCGCACGGTGTCGCCGGTGTTGACGATCCCCAGCGCAGGGTCGTCGATCGACCCCGCGACGACCTCGCTATAGGCGACCAGTCGGACGCCGAGGCGATCGCGGAGGATGGGCGCATTGAGCACCAGATCGACCGAGCGGCCCGTGCCGGCACCTTCGGTGGCGTTGAGGCCGGCGAAGACCTCGGTGCCATAGGTGCTCAGGTCGGGCGGCGTGGTCACCAGCTTGAGGATTCCGCCGATCGACCCTGCGCCATACAGCGTGCCCTGCGGCCCACGCAGCAGCTCGATGTGGGCGATATCCACCAGCCGCAGGTCAGGATCCGGGGCGTCATAGGTCAGTCGGGTGTCATCGAGATACTGACCGACCACCGCCTGGGTCTGCCCCGTCAGGGGGCTGTCGGCCAGGCCGCGCACGAACAGCTTGTTGCGACCGGGGCCAAGGTTGGTGACGGTCAGGCCGGCGACGCGGGACGCAAGATCCGCGGTGTCGCGCCGGGTCGCCTGATCGAAGACGGCGCCGTCGATCGCCGTCAGGGCATAGGGCGCTTCGGCGAGGGTGATGTCGCGCCGGGTCGCCGTGACAATGACCTCGTCCAGCACCTCGGGTCCCGGATCGCCGGATCCTGTCGGCCGGGGGACAGCGCGGGGGCGGGTGACCACGGGTCGCGCAGGCCGGGCGGCACGCTCGATCACATAGGCCCGGCCGTCGATCCGCCGCCAGGTGCAGCCGGTTCCGGCGAGCAGTCGCGTCAGGCCGGCTTCTGTCTCGAACCGTCCCCGCAATGCGCGCGAACGACCGCATGAAGCCGCCGCGCCGGATCCGATGGAGACGCCGGACTGGAGGCCGAAGGCGACGACCGCCTGGGGCAGGGGCTGGGACGGGATCGAAAAGACGGTCGGCTCAGCCGCGGCGGGTCCGCAAAGGCCCCAGATCAGGCCGACGCACGCCACACCTCGATACACGCGCCTGTCCCGATCCGATCAACCCGGACGCCTGTCTAGCCTAACCTGACCGTTCGCACGAGTGGCGGTGACGGGAAGGAAGGCTTCCAGCCGGGCGATGACGCGGCGCTCGTCATCCAGTTCCAGCACGCCCGTAAACCGCAGGTCAGCGGCGCTTGCGGAGACGACGACGGGCGTGCCGAACGCGCGGCCCAGATCCGTGGCGACCTCCGCCAGCGGCCGGTCCTGATAGGTCAGGCGGCCATGCCGCCATCCGTCAGCCGCGCCAGGATCGACCGAAGAGACCACGGCGGTGTCCGTCGCATCGTCGCGCGCCACGCTCTGGCCCACGGTCAGCCGCACGGCCCTCGACGGGGTTTGCAGGTCGGAGACCTGAACCACGCCCCGGCTGACGCTGACGCGCGTCGTGGTTTCGTCCCGGCGGATGTCGAACGCCGTACCGATCACCCGGACCTGACTCTCGCCGACATCGATGAGGAACGGACGGTCGCTGTCGTGGGCGACGTCGAAGGCCGCCTGCGCCTGATCCATCTTCACCTGGCGCACATCGCCGGTCAGTTGAACGGTCAGGCGCGAGCCGCCGTTCATCGCGATCCGGGTGCCGTCCTTCAGCACCACGTCCCGGGTTTCACCCGGTGCCGTCTGGTAGGTGACCACGCGCTGGTCCAGCGCCGGGCCGATCAGCAGAAGGCCGGCCGCCACCGCTGCGGCCAACGGCGCCGCCGCCAGCGCCCAGGGCCGCCAGGTGCGACGCGGCCCACGGCGGGCTCCAAGCTCAACCAGATTGTCGACCGGCCCGGCCTCGAGGCGAAGCCGGATCGCCTCGCGCTGGCTGCCCAGGGCCGACCAGAGACCTTCAGCTTCCTCATAGGCCGCGAGGTGCCGGGCATCCGCGGCCAGCCAGGCTTCCAGTCGAAGCCAGTCTGCCTCCGACACGTCATCGGCGTGCAGACGCGCGACCCAGGCGGCGGCCTGTTCGATCATCGGTTCGTCGGGGTGCGGCGGGTT